>JABRVU010000343.1:0-18873 GCA_039961895.1 Phycisphaerae bacterium
AACATCGACAACCTCGCCGAGCTGCCCGACGTGAACATCGCCGCCCTGTGCGACGTGGACGAACGCCGCGCCGGCGGCGTCCGCCAGCGCTTCCCCAAGGCCCGCTTCGCGGTGGACTACCGCCGGCTGCTGGACGCCGGGGACATCGACGCGGTGCTGGTGGCCACGCCGGACCATCATCACGCCCCGGCCACGCTGCTGGCCCTCCAGGCCGGCAAGCACGTCTACTGCGAGAAGCCGCTGACGCACACGGTGGACGAGGCCCGGCTGGTGGCCGCGACCGCCGCCCGGCTCAAACGGGCCACCCAGATGGGCACGCAAATCCATTCGCGCTCCAATTACCGCCGGGTCGTGGAGATCATCCGCGGCGGGGTCATCGGGACGGTCGGCGAAGTCCACGTGTGGGTCGATCGGCAGTGGGGCGGGCAGGAGACGCCCAGGCGGAAAGACCCCGTGCCCGAGGGGCTGCACTGGGATCTGTGGATCGGCCCGGCCCCCCTGCGCGACTACGTGGACAAGGTCTATACGCCCTCCGAATGGCGGGGCTGGTGGGACTTCGGCGGCGGAACGCTGGGCGACATGGGTTGTCACTACATGGATTTGCCCTTCTGGGCCCTGGGGATCCGGCATCCCCGCCGCGTGGCCGCCGAGGGGCCGCCGGTTCACCCGGACAGTTGTCCTCCGTGGCTGATCGTGAGCTATGAATACCCCGCGGCGCAGGGCCGGCCGGCAATCAGTCTCACCTGGTATCACGGCGGAAAGCGGCCCAGGCGGCTGACCGACCCGGCCGAATTCGGGCTCGACAAGCGCGACTTCCACGACATGGACCGCGGCGACGGGGTGATGTTCGTCGGGTCGAAGGGGGTCCTGCTGGCCAATTACGACCGTTACGCGCTGTTGCCCGGCGCGGATTTCAAGGACTTCAAGCCGCCCAGGCCCTGGATCCCGCCCTCGCCCGGCCATCACCGGGAATGGGTCGATGCCTGCAAGGGCGGCCCGGCGGCGCTGTGCCACTTCGGCTACGCCGGCCTGCTGACCGAGGCGGTCCTGCTGGGCAACGTGGCCTACCGCGTCGGCAAGCCGATCGAGTGGGATCACGAGAACCTCAAGGCCGTCAACGCCCCCGACGCCGACCGCTTCATCCGACATGAATATCGCAAGGAATGGAAGCTCTGACGGCTCGCGCCGGCCCCGCTTCCCGCGGTCGCACGGGGTATGCTTGTCGAGCGCTTTCGCTGGACGCGATGGCGGAGGCCCGCGGTTTCTCACTCCCCGTCGTGGAACAAGCAAACGGATTGTGCGAACCCAAGGCGTTGCCCGCCGCAACGCACGGGGTCCATAAGAATCCATCCTCAAACCCTGAAACCGACCGGCAGGAAGCCGGTCCCACGCCGGTTCGAGGACGCAGTCTGAGCGAGGAAGCGGTTCGACCCCTCCATCGCCGCCGGCGGGCGCGGCCAGGATGGCGGACGGGCCCCGGGGGCGTTTGTGCCTCCTACATTCGGCGTGTTGGATCACGCATGAACCGGCTGGGGCAGGCGGGGGCGCGGGCCTGTGAGCGGGCTGAAGACCACGCGGTTGCGGCCGGCGTACTTGGCGTCGTAGAGGCACTCGTCGGCGCGCTTGATGATGGTCTTGGGCTCCAGGTCCGGCTCGCCGGGTTCGGCGAACGTGGCCCCGATGCTGACCGTGATCGAGATCTGCTTGTGCCCGAAGCGGATGGCGAGCTGCTGGACGGACATGCGCAGTTCCTCGGCCAGTTCACGCAGCGACTGGGCGGTGCAGTCCGTGACGATGAGGGCGAACTCCTCTCCGCCGTAGCGGCACGGCACGCGCGTGTCCGAGCCAAGCTTGCGGAGCACGCCCCCCACCTGGCGCAGGGCCTCGTCGCCGACCTGGTGCCCGAAGGTGTCGTTGAGCTTCTTGAAGCGGTCCAGGTCCATGAGCAGCAGGCCCATGGCCTGCCGGCCGCCGGCCGTCGAGCTGCACGCCGCCTTGAGCCGGTCCTCGAACGCCGAGCGGTTGCCGATGCCGGTCAGGGCGTCGGTGGCGGCCTTCTCGACCAGTTCGCGGTTGCGGGTGTTGAGCTGCTCGACCTCCTGACGGGCGGCCTGCTCGCGCTGGGCGGTCTGGGCCCGCTCGATCTCGGCGGCCATGCTCAGCCGGGCCAGTTGCACGACGGCCTCGGCCTGGATCTCCTGGTAGCTCTTGGTCGGCCCGATCTTGAGCGCGAACAGCGAGGCCGTCTCCTTGACGTGGCTGTCAACGGCATCGAGCACGCCGTTAAGCGCCGCCTCGGCGAGGGGGAGTTCCTCGATCAACGTGTGCCGGCAGGCGTCCAGGTGTCCGGCCTGGGTGTCGGTGCAGAACAAGTCGGCGAGGGTCGCCGCCGCCCGCAACACGCGGACCAGGGGCTCGGGGGGCTGGCCGTCCGCTGAGGGCCGGCCGACGGGAGCGTGATGGGTGGCCACCGGCCGGCAGAGAGCCTCCGGCAGACCCCAGTGCCCCAGCAGTGCCGCGGTGATGGCTTCGTGGGTCGTGCCCAGCACGCGCTGCTCGATCTCCTGAATCGTGCCCTCTTTCCGCTCGTAGGCCTCCAGGACGGGCAGGTACAGCTCGCCGGCGCAGTGAAAGGCGGCCAACATGCCGATGTCGCACAGCAGGCCGCTGACGAAGGCCTCTTCGGCCACGCTCTTGCTCAGTCGCTCCGCCAGCAGCTTGGCCGTTACCGCCGTGGTCAGCGACCGCCGCCAGTATCCGGTGAAGTCGAAGTTGCCCGCCCGCCGCCTCTGCATGGTGTCCACCAGCGAGAAGCTCAGCACCATGACTTTGACCGTCCGCAAGCCCAGGACCACCATGGCCTGCTGGACGCTGGATATCTTGCGCGACATTCCGAAGAGGGAGGAGTTCACCACCTTGAGCACTTTGACGGTCAGGGCGGGGTCCTGCTGGATGACGCGGGCGATGTCGGCGACGGAGACGTCCTCGGTCTGGGTCATCTGGATGACCTGGATCGCGACCGTGGGCAGGGACGGCAGGTTGTCGGCCGTCTTGATCTTCTCGATGATCGGTATCGACATGGACATGGACGCTCCGCGTGCCGCCTGGCTTCGCCGCCCCACAGGGGAGATACTGCTATTCCCCGAAAACCTGATCGGAAACGGGGGACCGTGGCTTCACAACATTTGTTCGCCCGAAAATGTGAATCCTGCGAAAAAATGGGGTGTTCCACCCACTGTGTCGATCGTGTTGCGCCGGGGCAATAGACAGGCCGGCCGGTTCCGGTAACAATCGTGGCGGCGGGTATCGGACCCTCGGGACGCGGTCGAATGCCGCCCCGCATGACGGAGACGCGCCTTGACGTCGGAAGCGAACGAGCCGTTATCGCCCTCGAAGATCCTGATCGTGGACGACAACGCGCAGAACCGCGAGCTGCTGGTGGCCTACGTGGAAGGGATTCCCAACGTCCGCACGCGCGAAGCCGCCAACGGGCTGGAGGCCCTGGCCGTCGTGGCCCAGGACCCGCCGGACCTGATCCTGCTGGACATCATGATGCCGCGGATGTCGGGTTTCGAGGTCTGCCGGCGTCTCAAGAGCGACCCGCGGACGCGCGACATTCCGGTGCTGATGGTCACGGCTCTTGACGAGGTGGGGGATCACGAGCGGGCCATCGACAGCGGGACCGATGAGTTCCTGACCAAGCCGGTGGACCGCGCCGAGCTGGTCGAACGGGTGAACGGGCTGCTGCGGCTTCGGCGGGTCAAGAGCCGCGGGGAGGCGGACGCGGCCGACCGCCCGGAGGCGCGATGAGCCAGAACCCCGCGGATTACCTCTCGTTGCCTCTGGAGCGGTTTTTGTCGGACGTGGCCTCCCGCCGGCCCTCTCCGGGCGGGGGCAGCGTGGCCGCCGCGGCCGGGGCGCTGTCCGCGGCGTTGGCCTGCATGGTGCTGGAGTACACGGCTGGCAAGAAGAGGCACGCTGAGCACGCGGAGCGGCTGGGGGCCCTGCTCGAGGAGCTCAAGCGGGCCCGCGGGCTGTTCGCGCAATTGATCCGCGAGGACGTGGCCGCCTACGAGCGGTACGCCGCCGCCCGTGCGTCTCCCGATCCCGCCGAGCCGGCCCGGGCCCTGGCGACGGCGGTGGCCGTGCCGATGGAGATCGCCGCGGTGGCCGAGGCGGTCGGCCGACGGCTCGACGAAGTCAAGTCCTTTGTCAGTCCGGCCCTCTACAGCGACGTCCAGGCCGCCGGCATCCTGGCCCACGCCGCCGCCGAATCGGCCGGCTGCACCGCCGGCGGGAACCTGGCCGCCCTGCCCGACCGCGCCGAGGCCGGCCGCCTCGAGCAGCAACTCGCCGCCATCCTGTCCCGCTCGCAGGCCCATCGGGACGCGGTGCTGGCCTTCCGGCCGTCATCTTGAACCCCTGAGCGCCGACCGGCTGGAAGCCGATCCCACGGGTTTCACAACGCACTCTTGACCGCCCGGGCCGATCAAGCCGCCGGCCGGTGGAAGCCGATGGACTGGTTATGCCCGAGGAACCGGACTATTACCTCGAGATACGGGGCCTCAACGATCGGGCCGAGCCCGCCGGACCTTGCGAACCGGCCATGGCTTCTCCCGCCCGGTCTCGCCGATGGATCGGCGTTCACTTTGAGTGTTGCGGCGTCTACACCCGCATTTATCGGAACCGCGAAGGGTCGGCCTACGAAGGCCATTGCCCGCGCTGCGCCCGCCCGGTTCGCGTCCGTGTCGGGCGAGGGGGCACCCATCACCGGATGTTCAGGGCTCAATGAGGCGGCCCGGAGCGTGGCCGCGATCGGCCGTTCTGCCATCGGACCGCGGGGGGTTCATCCCGATCCGCAACCCGCAAGTCACTTCGCCTGTCGCCTGGCCTTCAGGGCCGCCGAGTAGTCGATGCCCAGCTCCTCGAGCTGTTTGGGGTCCACCGGGCTGGGGCATTCGGTCAGCGGGCAGTAGGCCTTCTGAGTCTTGGGGAAGGCGGTAACTTCCCGGATGCTCGAAAGCCCGGCCAGCAGCATGGCGATGCGGTCGAGCCCCAGGGCCAGCCCGCCGTGCGGCGGGGCCCCGTATTGCAGCGCCGTCAGCAGGTGCGTGAACTTGCGCTGGGCCTCCTCGTCGGAGATGCCCAACATGCGGAAGATGCGCGACTGGGTCTCACGGTTGTGGATGCGGATCGAGCCGCTGCCCAGCTCGACGCCGTTGAGCACGATGTCGTAGCACTTGGCCCGCACCGCGCCAGGATCGCTTTCCAGGATGGGCAGGTCCTCATCATGCGGGCTGGTGAAGGGGTGGTGCAGAAAGACCCACTTCTTGCTCTCTTCGTCCCACTCGAAGGCGGGCATGTCCACGATCCAGACGAACTCCCACCTGCCGGGCGGAATGAGCCCGCGGCGGTCGGCCAGCGTGGTGCGCAGCCAGCTCAAGTGCTTGTTGACGGCGGCGACCGGCCCGGCCCCGAAGAAGATCAGGTCGCCGGGTCCGGCCCCGACGGCCCGGATCAGCTCGCCGGCCGTTTCGCCGGGGAAGAACTTGGCGATGCCGGTCTGGAGGACGAGCCTGCCGCCCTCCTCGACGACCTTGCACAGCGGCAGCCCGCCGGCCCCGACGCCCTGAATCTCGGCGGTCAGCCCGTCGGTCTCCCTGCGGGTCATCTCGCCGCCGCCGGCCAGGCAGATGGCCTTGACGCAGCCGGCCTTCTCGAGGGCTTCGAGGAAGACCTTGAACTCGCTCTTGCGGGCCACGTCCGTCACGTCGATGAGCTTCATCCCGTAGCGCAGGTCGGGCTTGTCCGAGCCGTAGTCGCGCAGGGCGTCGTCGTACTTCATCCGCCGGAAGGGCGTGGGCACCTCCACGTCGATCACCTTCTTCCACACGTGGGCCAGCGAGCGCTCGACCACGTCGAGGACGTTGTCCACGTCCACGAAGGCCATCTCCAGGTCCACCTGGGTGAACTCCGGCTGACGGTCGGCGCGGAGGTCTTCGTCGCGGAAGCAGCGGGCGATCTGCATGTAGCGGTCGAAGCCGCTGATCATCAGCAACTGCTTGAAGAGCTGCGGCGACTGGGGCAGGGCGTAGAACTCGCCGGGGAACACCCGCGAGGGCACCAGGTAGTCGCGGGCCCCCTCGGGCGTGGACTTGGTGAGGATGGGCGTCTCGATGTCCAGGAAGCCCTCGCCGTAGTAGAACTCGCGGAAGGCCTGGAGCGTCTTGTGGCGGGTGATGATGCCTTTCTGCATCGGCCCGCGGCGCAGGTCGAGGAAGCGGTACTTGAGGCGCAGGTCCTCGTTGGCCTCCACGTGGTCGGCGACCTCGAAGGGCGGCGTGGCCGACTTGTTCAGCAGGTTGACCTCCTGGACGCTGACCTCGATCTCGCCGGTGGCCAGCCTGGGGTTGACGTTCTCGCCCCGGCTGATGACCTGCCCGCGGACCGCGATGACGTCCTCCTTGCGCAGAGTGCGGGCGATCTGCGTGGCCTCCGGGTCGGTGTCCACGTTGAAGCGGCACTGGGTGAGGCCGCCGCGGTCGCGCAGATCGATGAAGACCAGGTTCTGGCCGTGGTCCCGGTAGTTATTGACCCATCCGCACAGGATCACTTCTCTGCCGATATCGGCGGCCCGCAACGAGCCGCAGTCACAGGTCCGTTGATGGTAGGCGATGGCCACTGCATCATCTCCAGCGTTTCGCTTGTCCGCGACCGTTGTCGGAGCCGCGACCGGGAGGGAGCGGTTGAAGGCATCCACCGCCCCGCCCGCTCCGTGCGGCGCAGGCGTCCTCCTGGCGGGCGCGGCTCCGAAAGGCTCTTCGGCCTTTCTGGCGGCGCGGTGCAACAAAGGCTCCAGCCGGGGCAACCTAAGTCGGAACAGTGTACTGTTTGGGGTGCCCGCGGGCCAGAACCGCGCGGGCCCGGCGGGTGGGCGTCAGCCGTCATTCTCCCGGCGACCGGTCGGCACGCTCATCTCGCGTGCGCCGCGGTCGCCGATGGTGCTCCCTTGATGGAAATGCGCTGCGGTCATGATCCAGAAGTATAGTCGGCGGCCTTCACGGGATCAAGGCGAACGCGCCGCTTTCTGTAGCCACGGGGTGCCTGGCGCCATCACCGGCCCCTTGGTTCCCGTCACTGTTCCGACGGGCAACGCCCGACTGGCGCCGGGTTGCGTTCCGCGCGCTCATCACGAAGGACCGTCGCGCCACGTCGGCGGCCGATCCCATCCGCGGTTCCCTGCTACGTGGACGTCGCTCAACACGCGGGATAGAGGAGTCCATGCCGGCGTGAGGTGTTCCGCGGAAAGGCGAAGCCGTGGACAAGCTCTCCGCCACTTGCCGCCGTCTGTTGGTCCCCGTCCCGCGCCGCTCGTCCCCCAAAAGGGCGAGAAGGCCACGAGGTCTCCCCATCTCGCAACCTTCTTCGCCACAACCAAGCTCTTCTGACGATCCGACCGGCCCGGCGACCGCGTGCTGGTCTCCCGTTCAACACGCCATCTTTGCCGCATCGAATCAGTCGCAACTCGTTTCCGAGTGGACGCGAAGATAAGGGGCAATCGCCGTGCCAACGCCGCCAACGATCAGGAACGGACCGTCGAGGATAAATGCAAGTCTCTGCCGTCACATGGGGTTACAATTCTTATCGGACAGGTTCATCCCACCCAAGGGGAAGACTGCCCGAGAGCAGGCAGGGGACTCGGACCGGAAATGGTCATTCCCCAGGGTGGGAAGAATTACCCACGTGAACCGTCCGGCCGCGTCTTCCAGGACGGAGGACCACGCCGTGACACGCCGCGCGCTCGAAAGATCCCGAGACACCAGAGGGGTCAGGGTTTCCATCGGCCGTGACGAAACGTGGCCGTGATCTTGGGACTTCGCTCACCGGCGGCAACGGGTTGCCACGGGATTGGGACCGGCGGGCGGCCTCGAATCAGGACTGTTCCCTCAGCGGTGAAACCCGTCGCCTCGCCGGACCGGCATCGTCTGGAGGATGCTGGCCCGTTCGCGGCTTCCGCGCTATCATCAACTGATCGCCTGCCCGCTTCACCGGCCTGACATTGACAGGTTTCCCGTGCTTACCTACGCTCCTGCGGCCATGATCGTGTTGATCGACAACTACGATTCCTTCACCTACAACCTGGTCCAGCGGATCGGCGAACTCGACCCGCTCACGCCGATGAAAGTCTATCGCAACGATCAGGTCAGCCTCGAACAGATCGAAGCCGACGACCCCACGCACCTGATCATTTCGCCGGGCCCGTGTACACCCCGAGAGGCCGGCATCAGCGTGGAGGTGGTTCGGCACTTCGCCGGCAAGCTGCCGATCCTGGGCGTGTGCCTGGGACACCAGTCCATCGCCTATGCCTTCGGCGGCGAGATCGTCCGGGCCGGGCGGCTCATGCACGGCAAGACCAGCGAAATCCGCCACGACGGGCGGACCATCTTCGCCGGCGTCGCCAACCCGCTGGTGGCCACCCGCTATCATTCGCTGGTCGTCAGGCCGGATTCGCTTCCCGCCGATTTCGAGGTGACCGCCCGCACGGTGGACGCACCCGATGACGAGATCATGGGCATCCGCCACAAGAGCCTTCCCATCGAGGGCGTCCAGTTCCACCCCGAGAGCTTCCTGACCGCCGAAGGGCCGCGGATTCTGGCCAACTTTCTGAAGATGTGATCGGCGGGTGGGCGCCTCATCGGGACGTGCCGCGCTGAGAATGATCTAGCGCGGCGTCGCGTCCAGGGCGGCCGTCACCTGCCGGTCGAAGTCGGCCGATCCGGGGTGTCCCCGCCAGGCCAGCTTTCCGTCGCGGCCGATGATGAACGCCGTCGGAAAGCCCGACACGCCGTAATCCCGGGCCGACTCGCTGCCGGTGGCCTGCACGTACTTCATCGGCGTGGTCTTCATGAAGTTCTCGATGCCCTGGCGGCTCTGGTCGGTCACCCCGATGATGACCAGGCCCTTGGACTTGTACTTCTCGTGCAACTCGTTGAGGTGCGGGATGCCGGCCACGCACGGACCGCACCAGGTGGCCCAGAAATCCAGCAGCACCACGCGGCCATGAAGCTCCTTGAGCGCGAGCGGCCGGTCGGTGTTGAGCCAGTCCCTCGCGGTCAGCTCCGGCGGAACGGCCCCGACCCGGGGCGCCGACCGCTTGGGCGGCTGCTTCGCCGACACCTGGGCCTCCCGGCCTTCAGGAACCTGCGCCGGGTCCAGCGAAGCCGGCCGGACGTCGAGCCGGAGCGCGTGGTATCGCTCCCGGGGCAGCGAATGAGCGTAGTAGCCCTTCGGGTTCTCATAACCGACGGAGTTCAGCGTGAGCGCCGGCACGGTTGACGAAGCGTAATACGCCAGCCGGATGTCATCGCCGCCTTTCTTGCCGATCTCGGCCAGCGGGATGACGAAGCTGTCCACGCGGATACGCCGACCCTGGTCATCTTCGGCGTAGCGGATCGACCCGCGGCCCTTGGAATCGCCCATCAGCTTCGTGGTCGCTCCAGCGTTGAGCTGGATCGAGTAACGCAGACCCGGAAGGGTCGGCCACGGATTCAGCGTGTACGTCCGGTCCACCTGCGGCGTCGGCTTGCCATCCGCGTCCACGTCCAGGCACAGCGACGAGTGATCGCCGATGGCGCGCCCGTCGGGCGTCTCGCCGAGTGCGTCATCTCCGTCTTTCCACAGAACGGCCTGGACGTAGAGATGGTTCGCGTCATTCCACGCGCTGACGCGCAGGTCTTCGTGGTCGCACAGCGTGCGGGCCTGACGCTGGGGGAATCCGAACGCGCCGTCGCGCTTCACGTCCGTCCGGCGCTGCGGCCCGCCGGCGGCGCCCGCCGCGCAACCCCAGGTCAGCGATGCCAGCACCAGCGGACCGATCATCATGCGATACATGGCGGACTCCAACAAGCGGCCGGCGGCAAACTCACGGCAGGCCGCCTCAGGTCGCCACCGTCGTATCAGCTCTTCTCCGGCTGATCGGAACCGGCGACGGCGCCTCGTCACCTGCTCACCTTCCCACCATCGCGCCTTTCCACGCTCCCGGCCGGTTCAGCGGTTGTCCCCGTCGCCGTGCAGCCGGCCGCGGTCCTTGCGGTCTTGCAGCTTTTCGATGTTCAGCACGGCCACTTCGCCCATCTCCAGGTCCAGTTCCGAACACAGGGCGGCCACGTACCAGAGCACGTCGCCGAGTTCCTTCTTGAGCGCGTCGCGGCGTTCGGAGGTGAGCTCCCCGCCGGCGTCGCGCATGAGTTTCTTGACCTTCTCGGCCACTTCGCCGGCCTCGCCGGCCAGCCCCAGCGTCGGGTAGTAGAGGTTCCGGCCCGCGTCGGGATACTGGGCCGTGCGCCGGGCCGCCTGCTGATATTCATCAAAGGTCATCATGACCCTCCCCGTCTTCCTCGACGTCGGCCGATGAGCTGATCCGATTATCCTCTCCGCCGACCGGTCCGCAAGGGCACTGTTTGAGGCCGCCTGAGACGTCCGGGGGTTCCGGCCGTACGCCGGTCGCGGAGTGGTTTGCCGCCATTCGCGGTCCGCACCCACGCCCGGCCGCTGCATTTCTGCCCGTCTGAGCGTCGCGGATCCCAGCCACCCCGCGACCGCGCGCCGATTGTGGCGGGCTTTCGGTCGCACTAGGATGCTATCGCAACACCGGACGTGGAAAACGCGAACGCTCGATGGCCGCTCCGGGGCGCCGGCGGCCGCCGTCAACGCGCGTACCCGCGCCGCCGGCGCGAAAGGATGTCCTCATGATGAAAGCCTACGAACTTCGGAGTTTCAGCGGTATCGGGGGGATTCTTCCCGTGCAGCGGCCCCGGCCCGCGCCGGGCCCGCGGCAGGTGCTGGTCCGGATCAAGGCCGTATCGCTCAACTATCGTGATCTGATGATCTCGAAGGGGATTTACAATCCCCGGCTGCCCCTGCCGCGCGTGCCGCTATCCGACGGGGCCGGCGAAGTGATCGAGGCCGGCCCGGACGTCACCCGCTATTGCCCCGGGCAGCGCGTGGCCGGCATCTTCATGCAGGACTGGCTGGACGGACCGCTCACCGAGGCCAAAGCCCGCTCGGCGCTGGGCGGCGAACGCGACGGCGTGCTGGCCGAGTACGTGTCTTTCCCCGAGGACGGGCTGGTGGCGGTTCCCGAACACCTGACCGACGAGCAGGCCGCCACGCTGCCCTGCGCCGCCGTCACCGCCTGGAACGCCCTGGCCGAATCGGGCCGCGTCCGGCCCGGCGACGTGGTGCTGACCCTGGGGACCGGCGGCGTGTCGCTCTTCGCCCTGCAATTCGCCACCCTGATGGGCGCCCGGGTCATCGTGACCTCCGGCAGCGACGAGAAGCTCGAGCGCGCCCGGCGCTTGGGGGCCTGGGGCGGCGTGAACTACCGCCGCGAGCCGCAGTGGCACCGGCGGGTGCTCGAGCTGACCGGCGGGCGCGGCGTCGATCACGTCATCGAGCTGGGCGGCGCCGGGACCCTGCCGGAGTCGCTGGGCTGCGTCACGTACGGCGGGCGGATCAGCCTCATCGGCGTGCTCACCGGCGGCGGCGAATTCAACCCCATCCCCCTGCTCATGCGCCACGTGGGCTTGCAGGGCATCTTCGTCGGCAGCCGGGCCATGTTCGAGAACATGAACCGGGCCGTCGCCCAGCATGGCCTGACGCCGGTGGTGGACCGGGTGTTCGCCTTCGATCAGGTTCATGAGGCACTGGCCTACATGGAAAGCGCCGCTCATTTCGGGAAGATCGTGGTCCGCGTGGCGGGCTGAGAACCCGCGCATCCCGGCCCGCGCCCCGGCGAGACCGGAGGTCGCGGTCCCAGCGGCGCCCCGCCCCATGGCGCCCGTAAGGTCCTGATAAAGGGCATCCTTCAACCCGTGTGGGACCGGCTTCCAGCAGGGCCTTCGGATGCGCGCTAAACCGCCCCTTCCAACCTTCCGATAAACCCGCAGACCGGGCCGAGACGGATTCGGTCCGGATACGCCTTGGCCTCGCGGAACGGCAGGAAAGCGGGAAGCGGAATGGATTTCGCCACCTGGATCGGCTGGTTGGCCGCCGTCGCCATGTGTGCCTGGTCGTTGTGGGCCGGCACCGGCGGCAACGTCGGCGTCTACTGGGATCAGCCCTCGGCCATTCTGGTCGTCGGCGGGACGATCTTCGTCGTGCTCATGACCCAGGCCCTGGACCGCTACTTCGGGCTCTGGCGGGTGATCCGGCAGGGGTTCTTCACCCGTCGGCAGTCGGTCGAGGAGGTCATCGCCAAGATCGTCAGCCTCGGCGAGCGCGCCCGCCGCGAGGGCGTCCTCTCCCTGGAGAGCGCCCTGGACGACATCAAGGACGATTTTCTGGCCAACGGCGTCCGGCTGGTCATCGACGGGACCGGGGCCGCCGAAATCGAGCAGATCCTCAACGCCGAACTCGAGGCCATGGACCAGCGTCACAGCCAGGGCAAGGCCATCCTCGATTCCATCGCCAAGTACGCCCCGGCCTTCGGCATGATCGGCACGCTGATGGGCCTGGTGGCCATGCTCAACAACATGGACGACCCCAAGAAGATCGGGCCGGGCATGGCCGTCGCCATTCTGACCACCTTCTACGGGGCCATGATCGCCAACGTCTTCTGCCTGCCGCTGGCCGACAAGCTCAGCTTCCGGAACGAAGAGGAGATGCTGCTGCGCACCATCATGCTCAAGGGCATTCTCTCGCTTCAGGCCGGCGACAACCCGCGGACCACCCAGGCCAAGCTGGCGGTCTATCTGCCGGTCAAGAAGCGGCAGGTCGGCGGGTCGGAGAACCCCGCCGCCGCCAGGTAGGTAGAAGCCATGGCCATCAAGAAAAAGCCTCCGCCGGCCGGCGCGCCCGATTGGGTGCTCACCTACGGCGACATGATGTCGCTGCTGCTGTGTTTCTTCATCCTGCTGGCGGCCTTCGCGGACTTCGAGGCCGGCGGCTCGCAGGACAAGCGCATCCTGGCCATCGCCTCGATCCAGGAGGCCCTGGGCATCCGAACCTCCGGGTCGGTGCGCGACAAGGTCGTTCAGTTCAATACGCTGATCGACCAGCTCCGCCAGGCCATCAAGGAACTCAAGGCCAAGGCCCAGGGCGACGCCGTCGATCGGGGGCTGCACGGCAGGAACTTCCGCCTTCGTCGGATTCGCGACGGGATGGAGATGGTCATCGGCGGACCGATCCTCTTCGATCTGTTTTCCAGCCGGCTCAACGACGCGGGCCAGGAGGCCGTCACCCGGATCGGAGAAGTGCTCAAGGGCCATCGCAACATGGTCGAGGTCCGCGGGCACGCCAACGACGGGGCGGGCACCCCGGAATGGAGCCCGGTGGTGGCCATGCGCCTTGCGCACGCCCGGGCCGAGGCCGTCGCCCAGGCCCTGATCGACGGGGGGATCGACCCCCGCACGCTGCGACTGGTGGCGGTCGGCGACAACGAGCCGATCCCCCGCGATGCCGAAGGCCCCGACCGCCGGGCCGACGGCCGGCGCGTCGAGATCATCGTCCGCGAGTCCCTCCTCGACGATTACCGCTGAGACCAGAGGGGCTGATGAACCACGGCGGTTGCCCGCGCCGCGACGCCGCTCGCGCGATCAGAGGTCCTTGAGCCGCTGCTCCAGATCATACGCCCGCAGGGCCGCGATCAGCTCCTCCAGGTCGCCCTGCATGATCTTGTCCAGGCTGTAGAGATCGAGGTTGATGCGGTGATCGGTGCAGCGGTTCTGCGTGAAGTTGTAGGTGCGGATGCGCTGGCTGCGGTCGCCCGAGCCGATCATGCTCCTGCGGCTGGCGTCGCGGGCGGCGCGCCGGGCCTGCATCTGGCTGTCGAAGACCCGCGAGATGAGCAGCCGGCGGGCCTTGGCCCGGTTCTTGTGCTGGCTCTTCTCGTCGCGCATCGACACGGTGATGCCGGTGGGCAGGTGTTCCAGCTTGATGGCCGACGAGACCTTGTTGACGTTCTGCCCTCCGGGTCCGCCGGCCCTGCTGACGTGCTCGACCACGTCCTTGTCCCAGTCGATCTTCACGTCCACCTCCTCCGGCTCGGGCAGGACCGCCACCGTGGCCGCCGAGGTGTGAATCCGGCCCTGGGCTTCGGTGGCGGGAACGCGCTGCACGCGATGCCCTCCGCCCTCATACCCCAGATGCTCGTAGACCCCCGGGCCCCTGACGTTGAGGATGATCTCTTTGAAGCCGCCCAAGTCCGAGGGTGAGGCGTCCATCACCTCGACCGAGAACCCGTGCTTCTCGCAGTAGCGGACGTACATGTCGTAGAGGTCGCGGGCGAACAGGGCCGCTTCGTCGCCGCCGGTGCCGGCGCGGATCTCCAGGATGACCGATTCGATGGCCGCGTCTTCTCCCGTGACCAGGGCCTTCTTCATCGCGTCCATCAGGGCGTCGGCCCGCTGGCGGGCCGCGGCCACCTCATCCTGAGCCAGGGCCTTGAAGTCCGCGTCGGCCGATGGGTCGGCCAGGATGGTCTCGCTCTCGGCCGCCGCCCGAATCTCCCGGCGATAGGCGTAGTAAGGCTCGATCATCCGCCTCAGCAACCCATACTCCTTGGTCAACGGCAACAGTCGAGCCGGGTTCCCCGCCACCTCGGGTCGGCTCATTTCCTCTCCCAAGGCTTCGTACCGGACCCGCAGCTCTTCAAGCTTGCGAAGGACCGGATCAGTTATAACCTTAGTATCCATAAATACCTGAGAACATTCCGGAGAACGACCGACCCCAAAAGAAACCGGATCGGCCGCGTCTTGTCTCGCCGCCGATCCGGTTGGATCATGCCATCAGCGCCAAGCCGGCCCGCTTCGATTCGCAGGAACCAATGACGGATTCCCGCCTGTTGTTGCGGGCGCTAAGCCTTGGCAGGCTTTTTGGTCTGCTTGGAGAAGTAATCGCCGCCGAACTTCTTCGTGAACTTCTCGACCCGGCCGGCGGTATCGACGAACTTCTGCTGCCCCGTGAAGAAGGGGTGGCAATTGGAGCAGATTTCCACCTTCAACTCCGGCTTGGTCGAGCGCGTTTTGAAACTATGGCCGCAGCCGCAAGTTACGGTGCATTCGACGTATTTGGGATGGATGCCGTCTTTCATCTGACCACCTGGATATCGCCCGGACCGGCGGCTCATCCCGCCCAGCCCGGTCGTCTCTTGAAACAAGCGATTATAGTGATCGGCCCATCCGATGCAACCTGGGCGGTCGAGGAGGGGCACATGCGGCAGATGGGGTTCGTGACGGCTTCAGCGGTTCAGACCAGACACCGGTCGAGGGCGGCGTCGATCCAGGCGGGATTCACGTCGGCGTAGAGGGCGGCCCTGCCGATGGCGTCGGCCAGGACGAAGCGGAGCCGGCCGGCGGCGACTTTCTTGTCCGCGGCCATGAGGGCCATCAACTCATCGCGCCGCCCGGCCAGGGGGGCCCGGGTGGGCAGGCCGAACCGTTCGAGCAAGGCGACGATCCGATCGGCCGAGGTCCGTTCCAGCCGGCCGGCGGCCACGCTCAGCTCCGCCGCGGCGACCATGCCCACCGCGACGCATTCCCCGTGCCGCCAGGGCTCGGCGTACCGGGCGATGGCCGACTCGATCGCGTGCCCCACGGTGTGGCCGAAGTTCAGCAGCGCCCGCTCGCCGGTGGTCTCGCGCTCGTCGCGGGCCACCACCGCGGCCTTGATGCCGACGTTGCGCTCGATGAGCGGGCCCAGCATCTCCGGCTCGCGGGCCAGGATCGCCGCCGCGTGGCGCTCATGCCAGTCGAAAAACGCGGCGTCGGCGATGACCGCGTGCTTGATGCTCTCGGCCAGGGCCGCCCGGAAGTCGCGCTCGCCCAGCGTGGCCAGGGTCAACGTGTCGATGAGCACGAAAAGCGGCTGATGGAAGGCCCCGATGAGGTTCTTGCCCGCCGGATGGTTGACGGCGGTCTTGCCGCCCACGCTGGCGTCCACGTCGGCCTCCAGCGAAGTGGGGCATTGCACGAAGGCGATACCGCGCAGCCACGACGCCGCCGCGTAGCCGCCCAAGTCGCCGATCACGCCTCCGCCCAGGGCCACCAGCGTCGAGGTGCGGTCGATACGGGCATCGGCCAGGGCGTCGTAGACCCTGGCGAGCGTCTCCAGCGACTTGCTGGCCTCGCCGGCCGGTACGGTGATGACTGCGGGCTCGAAGCCGGCGCCGGCCAGCGCCCCGACGGCCTGACCGGCGTACAGCGGCCCGACGTTCTCATCGGTCAGCACCGCCACCCGGTCGGCGCGGGCGGCCTTGCGAAGCTCGATCCCCAGTTGATCCAGCGCCGCCGGCGCGATCAGCACGGGGTAAGGCCGCGGGCGGGTCTCGACGGTGACGAGTCGGGCTGTCCTGGCGTCAAACGGCATGGATGCACGTTCCGCGGACCGGTCACGGGGTCGGGTGGCCGAGGGCCTGGCGGGCGTACGCGAGCCACTGCCGGGCCTTGTCACGGCGGCGCTCGTCGGTGATCTGCTCGAGCAACCGGCTCAAGTGGTCCTCGGCGGCCTCGTATTGCTGGAGATCGCGGGCGTAGATGATGCCCAGCGCCAGCCGGACGTCCTCGGCTTCCGGCGATTTCGGATAGCTGGCCAGGTATTTTTCAAAGGCCGCGACCGCCTGCGGCCACAGGCCCCGGGCCGCGAACTGCTGAGCGACCTCGAGCTGCTGCGATCGCCCCAGCACCTGTCGGGGGTCGGTCTCCAGCAGCTTCTCATAGAGGGCGGCGGCGGCGTCGCGGTCCTCGCGCGAGAGGGCCTCGGCGACCTGCATGCGGATGTCGGTGACCAGGTCCGCCGTCGGGTCGGGCAGCGGACGGATGCCCTTGGCGTCCATCATCACCGGGCGGGCCACGCGCCCGAACCGGGCCTGGGCCTGGGCGTTGGGGTCGGCCATCACCGATTCCATGTAACGGCGCTGATACCATCGTCGCCCCAAGGCCACGATGTCAAACTGGTCGCGCGGCAGGAACCGCAAGGCCAGCATCCCCGCCGAGGCCGCGAACCCGAAACCGTACCCGGCCAGGTGGGCGCCGAAGGCCACGTTGCTGATCCCGCCGGTCATCTGCGGGGCCAGGATGTTGTCCCACAGGATCATCTTGAAGACGATCATGATCATGCTGGGCAGCTCGAACGTCCCGATGAAGAAGAACCAGTACAGGATGGTGATGTGGCTGCGCGGAAACAGGGCCAGGTAGGCGGTGGTGACCGCGGCGATGGCCCCGGAGGCGCCGATCATGTTGGTATCGTGATAGAAGCCGTATCCCGTGGCCGCGAACACCCCGCCGGCCAGGTAGAAAAACAGGTAGGGCCCGTGGCCCATTTTCGCGTTCACCGGGTTGCCGAAAGTCCACAGGAACAGCATGTTGCCGCCGATGTGGGCCCAGTTGGCGTGCAGGAATTGATAGGTGAAGAACTGGTAGAGCAGCGGATCGCCGCCCTCCAGCGTGCCCAGTTCGACCAGCCGGTTTCGCCAGCCGCCGGCCCCGTCGGCGCCCTCGGCCCCGCCGGTCAGCAGAAAGATGACGACGTTCAGCCCGATCAGCACGTAGTTGACGTAAGGCGTCCGACGGATCGGCGTGTCGGTGGAGATGGGAATCATGCCTGTTTATCCGCCGCCCGGACGGCCATCCGGCGGGCTGGACGCCGGACCCCCGCCGGCCACCTGCACAAAAGCCATCCGCAGGTCATGCAACACGTCCTGAATGGCCCGGCGCTCGTGCTCATCGAGGTTGGCCTGCATCTTCTGATAGACCAGGTCGAGCAGGTCGATGTAGTGCCTGGCCACGGCCAGGTTCGGCGGGATCACCTGCCCGGTCTGCGGGTCCTGGTAGCCGCCCAACCCCAGGCTGGCCTGAACCACCACCATCTGCACGATCTCCAGCACGGAGGGGTCGGGGATCTGGCCTCGGGCGGGTTCTTCGCGGGTCTGGCGGTCCAGCTCCTCCTTTTCGCGGCGGGCCTGTTCCTTCCAGTCGCTGTCCACGAAGATGCGCGGCTGTTCCTGCGGATTATCGCCCATGGGGATCTCCGATAAGGTTGTGTCTCGCCGGGTCTCGTATCACTACTCCGCCGCCGGCCGAAGGACTCATGATAGCCGCCCCGCTCCGGTGTCGCCAGTTTCCGGGGCCGTCCACGGAATGCCCACCAGCCCGGGGGCCGGTCGTCATGCCACTTCCACCCGTTCCGGCGCTACGGTATAGAACAATTGGATCGGCGTCCCCGACCGACGGTTGAGGCCCGGGGAGGTAAGACCCGCCGTTGGGAATCATGGGGTTGGAAATGCGGGAGTCAGGCGGATGAGCATTGGGCCCACGTCGACAAGACAAGACGGCGGCTTCTCCAGCAACGCGACTCGACCCAAGGTGCGGCGGGCTTTGGCCCGCGAGATTTCGCGGGGGCATGGACCGCGTCAGCGTGCGACCGAAGGGGCGGCAGAAAGGGTACACGGGCCGTCGCATGACGCGTTCCGTTCGCGCGGCTGGCGGCGACACCCGCGGCGTCTTGTTCAGGACCGGCGACTCCCGCGCTCTTGCGCCGCGGTTCGTTCGTGCCTGGCCCAACCCAGGGCCGCCGTGTTCGTCGGCGCTTGGTTCATGTGTCTGGCGGGCTGCGGCACGGCCGACGGACCGCGCATCGAACAAGGGCCGGGCGAGGAGCAGTACCTCACCCGCGTCCGCCAGTTGACCTCGCCGGCGATGGGCTTTGAGCGCGCCGGCGAGGCCTACTTCTCGCCCGACGGCCGGCGGATCATCTTCCAGGCCGTGCCCGCCGGGCGGGAGGGCTATCAGATTTACGTCCTGTCGCTGGGCGACCGCCGCCCGCGCCGGGTCAGCACCGGGCGGGGCGAGTGCACCTGCGCCTATTTCCGGCCGGACG
>JABRVU010000344.1:0-1992 GCA_039961895.1 Phycisphaerae bacterium
GGTCGGGGCCGTGGCCGGGCCGGGCGTCGTGCGGGCGGTCGGGGCCGATGGAGCCGTCGCTGAGCATGGCGCGGCCGGGTGGATCGACGATGGCGCTGATGGGCCAGCCGACGGTGTTGAGGTGCATCCGAGCGTAGGAGTAAGGCATGGCCAGATAGTCCTGCCAGGTCCAGGCGAACTGGCCGTCCTTGTCGCCCTGATCCTCGAAGGGGTCTTCCCACCAGAGCGGATAGTGGGGCACGTCGTTTGCGACATCGGGTGCCAGCCTGGGCGACAGGGGGCGATGACGGATGGCCGGTGCAACCCCGGCGGCAAGGATACCCTGTTCGCTGGGGGTGGTCCAGGCGGCAGGGGGTATGGAGTCGTCGCGCCAGGGGTTGACGGCGGGCGGTTGGTTGCAGGCCACGAGAAGGCATAACCAGGCGGACCAGGCGAAGCCGCGGGCCGCGACGGCTTGCCGCGTCGTGAAAGTGAGAAGTGAGCCGTGAGAAGTGAGCAAGGGGCCGTCGCGGCAGGGAAGCGGCTGGTTGGCCGCGCTGCCGCGCGGGCCGAAGCCCGGGGCTCTTGGGACGGCGGTATTACTGTTCGACCTGGTACTCGACGGCATAGTTGGGAGCCTCGCGGGTGATGGCGATGTCATGGGGG
Source organism: Phycisphaerae bacterium (assembly GCA_039961895.1). Lineage (GTDB taxonomy): Bacteria > Planctomycetota > Phycisphaerae > UBA1845 > PWPN01 > JAAXZI01. Next base: position 646 of record JABRVU010000344.1, read on the forward strand.
TGGCTTTCGGCCAGGCTGGCGGCGGAGACGCGGATGAACGTGGCCCGGGTGCGCAGGGTTTCGACGTCGTGGGCGCCGCAGTAGCCCATGCCGGCGCGCAGACCGCCGATGAGCTGGTAGACGAACTCGGAGAGCGGGCCGCGGTAGGGGACGCGGCCTTCGACGCCCTCGGGGACCAGCTTGTCGGATCGCGTTTCATGGCCCTGAGCATAGCGGTCCCTGCTGCCGCTGACCATAGCGCCCAGCGAGCCCATGCCGCGGTATTCCTTGAAGCGGCGGCCCTTCCAGATGACGAGCTGGCCGGGGGATTCATCCAGACCGGCGAAGAGCGAACCCATCATGACGGAGCAGGCGCCGGCGGCGATGGCCTTGGTGATGTCGCCGGAGTAGCGGATGCCGCCGTCGGCGATGACGGGGATGCCGGCGGGATCGGCCACGGAGACGGCGTTCATGATGGCGCTGATCTGGGGCACGCCCACGCCGGAGACCACGCGGGTGGTGCAGATGGAGCCGGGGCCGATGCCGACCTTGACGGCGTCGGCGCCGGCGTCGATGAGGTCGGCGGCGCCCTCGGGCGTGGCGACGTTGCCGGCGATGATGTCGATGTCGTAGCGCCGGCGGACGTCGCGGACGGTATCGAGGACGTTGTCGCTGTGGCCGTGAGCCGAGTCGATGACGATGACGTCGACGTCGTTGGCGATAAGGGACTCGACGCGCTCGTAATCGTGGACGCCGACGGCGGCCCCGACGCGCAGCCGGCCGCGGGAATCCTTGCAGCTCGTGGGGTAGAGGCGGTTGCGGTCGATGTCGCGCATGGTAATCATGCCGGCCAGACGCCCGTCGGGATGGACCAGCAGCAGCTTTTCGACCTTGTGCTGGTGGAGGATCTTTTCAGCGGCCTCGAGGGTGGTGTCGGGCGGGGCGGTGATGAGGTGGCGCTTGCTCATGACCTCGTCAATGGGCCGGGTGTCGGTGCTGGGCAGGAACTTGAGGTCGCGGCGGGTGAGGATGCCGACGACCTTGTCGGCTTCGCCCAGGATGGGGATGCCCGAGACGTTGTGGAGGCGCATCAGCTCGCGGGCCTTCATGACGTTGTCGGTGGGGTGGAGGGTGATGGGGTCGAGAATGACGCCGGACTCGGAACGCTTGACCTTGTAGACCTCGCGGGTCTGGGCGTCGATGGGCAGGTTCTTGTGGATGATGCCGATGCCGCCCTCCTGGGCCAGGGCGATGGCCAGGGCCGACTCGGTGACGGTGTCCATCGGGGCGGAGACGATGGGCAGGTTGATGGTGATGTTGCGGGTCAGCCGCGTACTGACGTCGACGACGCGGGGAACGACCGAGGAG
>JABRVU010000345.1:0-2848 GCA_039961895.1 Phycisphaerae bacterium
ACCGGCGGGCGCGCCGGCGGGCGGCTCGCCGGGCAGCGCGGGCGGCTCCATGCGCTCATGGGTGATCTTGGTCATGCCCGGCCCCAGCCGGCCGCGCACAAAGTCGGGGATCGGCACGCCCAGCACCAGCGACGCGGTTCCGCGGGCCTTCTTGGGCGGCGACGGCCCGCCCCGACCGGTGCCCGGCTGGTCGCCCTCGCCGGTGATGCCCAGGTCGCGGGTCGGGGCCGCCTGGCGGTCCTTGAGCATGGGCTGTATCCCCCCGCGCTGCGTGTTGGCCTCGGCGGCGTCTTCGCTCTCCTGGTCGGTGTCTTCGTCGTCGCGGTCGCCTTCGGCGTTCTGAATCTTCTGGGAGGTTTCCGTCTGGGCCGCGGACAGGGCCCCGCCGCCGGCCGAGCCGGGCTGGATCGAGGAGTTCTCTTCCTGCGACGGCGTCGGCCTGGAATCGCCGCGCGGCGTTTCCTTGCGCTGCCGGGGCCTGGCGGGTCTGGCCTCCTTGCGTTCGCTGAACTTCGACGGGGTGGTCGATTCGCCGGCGTCGCTGAGGGCGTCCAACGGCCGGCCGGCCTGGGCGGACTCGGCGCTGGTTCCGCCGCCGGCCTTGCCCGAAGCCCGCTCGCCGCGCGTGGACTCACGTGCCTCCTGGCGGGTCGCCGAGACCCGGGCCTCGCGCTTGGCCGACGCGACGGCCAGCGGGCGGTGAGGTTCGGTCCGCCGCTCCAGCGGCCCGGCGTTGTCCTTGACCGCGACGGCCGGTTCGCGCTGTCCCATGGAGGGAAGCGCGGCCGGCGAATCCTGGGCCGTGACCACGGACCCCGGTCGCGGACCGATCCAGGCCGAAGTCAGCACCAGCAGGACGGTCAGTCCGAGCAGGTAGCCGATCTGCCGGCGCTTCCACCGGCCGGCTTCGACGCGCGGATCGGCGTCCTTGAGCCGCCGGGCGTGGGCGAGGCCGTCCTCGACCGCGGCGCGGGCGAAGGGTGTCGTGTCGCCCGCCTCGAGGATGGCCAGGGCGATGGCGATGCGGTTGTGGTCGCGGACGGCCAAGTCCAGCCGTTGGGCCGCCTCGCGCAGACCCGGCGCGCGGCGAAGGGCCCGCAACAGGACGATGCCCGCCGCCACAGACCCGGCGACGGCCGCGGCCAGGGCGAAGCGGCCCCAACCGGGCGGCGCGTCGCCCCTGACGGCCAACGCCAGTCGGACGATCAACCACACCCCCGCCAGTGCGGTCACGGTCTGCGCCGCCCGATACACTGCCGACGGCATCCGCGCCCGCAGGGCGCCCGCGAAGACTTTCCGCCGCGCCTGCCGGAGCAGGGCGGCCAGCTCGCGGTGAAGCCGGCCGTAGGTCGCCTCGAGACTCATGACGGACGCTGGGCCTCCGGCTTGACGTCAAACGTACCGGCCGTCAGGACCTGCCCGCTGCCGGCGTCCTGGAGAATGACCACCACGCTGCACGCCCCCAGGTCCACGTAGGTGGGCCGGGCCGCGAAGGGCATGCCCTGTTCCTCCTCCAGGGCGGCCAGTTGCTTTTCGATCGCCTTCATGATCTCGTCGGCACGGACGCGGATCGGGAAGGTCCGGCGGCGATCCGTGGACGAGATGGCGTGGCCGCCGGCCGGCGAAAGCAGCGCCCGGGCCACGCAGCGATGCAGCACGAGCTTGTTGGCCCCCGGCACCATGACGGTCCGCTCGCAGAGCACGACGTGCAGGCGTAGATCGGGCTCGGTCGGGCGGGTGGCGGGCGCCGATGCCGGGCGGGTCTCGGCGGCGGCCGACGCCGGCCGGCTCGCGGCCCGGCCGACGGCGCCTGCACTGCGCGTCAGCACGACCGAGCCGGTCAGTTCATCACCGTTGAGCGCCGCCCGGCCGGTCAATCGCCAGCTTCGGTCGCGCTCGCCGCCGGGCATGCTCAACCGCCGATAGGTGGCCATGACCCGCGCCGCGGACCGCTCGTCGCCCTCGGAATCATCGGGGGTCCGCCCATCGAAATACGCGGCCGGCGCGGTCGTCACCTTGTAATGAGCCGCCCGCGTCATCGCCGCGTCGGACGTCAGCGGATCGGCGTCCGGCGAAGAGAGGTGATAGGCGACGAACGCGACCGGCTCGCTCTCGAAGAACTCGCGCAGGGCCCCGAAAGCCAGCTCCGGCGCCGCCGTCCCCGGCGCGTTGATGCAGGTGAACAGCTCGACCAGCCGCACCGGCTCGGCGGCGCCCGCCTCCGCCGGGTCATACCGGCCGGGCGGGTGGAACTCGATGATCCGCCCCTCCAGAAGCTGCTCGGCGTCCTGCATGGTGAACGTCTTGCGGAACTCGGGATTGCGGTTGAGACGGTCGAGGGCGGCGAAGGCCTCGCGGGGCGGGTCGCGGTCCAGGGCCGACTGGATGTACCGCGACCAGGCCCGGTGCAGCTTGCCGGTGCGCTCGTACAGCTCGCCGAGCCACAGGTTGACGAGCCGGTCGCGCGGCAGGCCGAAGGCCGCCGACAGCAGGTTGCGCCGGGCCGTGGTCAGGTCGTCCAGCCGCAGGGCGATGAGCCCCCGCCGGGCCTGGAGCTGGAAGTCGGCCACGGCGTTGGGGTCGGCGCCGGCCGATTTCGCGGCCGTATCCAGGGCCTCGCGGGCCAGATCGTATTTGTCCGGGCGCCCGCTGGCCAACAACTGGTCGGTCAGCCGGACCAGCACGGCGGCCCGGCGGTTCTCGGGAACGCCGGCGGCGAACAGCCGAACCGCCTCCACGATCCGCCGCCGGTCGCCGGGCGATTCCGACAGCCGAAGGCGCAGCAGCCGCTCGCCCGCCTCGCCGGCCAGGCGCGAGGCGGCGTGTTTCTTGAGGAACTCCTCGATCC
>JABRVU010000346.1:0-5020 GCA_039961895.1 Phycisphaerae bacterium
GCTTCAACCGCGGCGATGAAGAAGGCGAAGACCCGGACATCGACTCGGCCGACCTGGCCAAGTTCCTGAACTGTCTGACGGCCAGCGGACCGGAGATTCCGTCGGACAAGACCTGCGACGATTGATCGGGCGGGTCCTTCTCATACCTGCAGCGCCGGCGACGAGTCGGCTCTGTTCCTCCAGCACCCCGGTGGCCCTTCGCGGTTGCCGGGGTGCCGTTCTTTGCGGGCCCACCGGCGCGCGGCCTTCCCGCCGGCTGGTTCTCCTTTCCTGTCCCGCCCGAAGCTGGAACGCGCCGGGGCGCAGGCCACCAGCGGACTACCGGTCCGGTTCGGCGGCCGGCGGGGCCTGGAGCGAGCGGAGCAGCTCGATGCGGTCGAACCGGGCCTCGCCGCCCATGGCCGTCGGGGCCATGCCGGTCAGCGTGAAGGCGCCGCAGTCCTTCCACAGATCGACGGTGACCACGGTCCACTCCCGCGGCGGCTCCTTCGATACCTCCCGTGCCTTCCATTTGCTGGTATTGGCCCCGCTGTAGTATCGCCGGACCGGCCGGTCGGGCGCCGGCCAGCGCCCGCCGTCGGCCAGCTCGATCATCACCCCCCTGGCGTCAACCGTCTTCCAGGCCCAGCGCAGGTAGCGGTATTCGCCCGGGCCGGGGTTCTCGACGATCGGGAACTGCCAGCCCGGGATGCGCGACGAATGGCGCTGCAAGGGCGTCACCGCCAGGGCGACCTTCCCGGAAAAAGCCCCGTCGCCCTTGAGCTCGATGCGTCCGTCGCCTTCGTTGAGCAGCCGGAGGATGTCGGGCTCGTCGTCGAAGAGCGTCAGCGCCGCCGGCAGCACGTCGCCGAAGGCCGACCGCAGGTAGGCGATCAGATCGACCGCCTCCTGGGGGCTCATCAGTTCGGCGAAGTTGGCCGGCATGATCGAGAGCGACAGCGAACGCATGGACTGGATGTCCTTCCGCAGGACCACGTCGCTGCCGCCGCCGGCGTAGCGGATGGTCACGCTGGTGGCGGATTCGTCGGCCAGCACGCCGGTGAGGATCCGTCCGTCCCCGGTCTCGACCAGGTAACTCTGAAAGCCGGAGGTGATGCGGGCGCTGGGGTCGAGGATATCGGCCAGCAGCCCTTCGTCCGGGCGGGTCCGCGTGACACCCAGGTCCGGTCCCACCGCGAAACCGCGGTCCTGGACGCGGTGGCAGGTCATGCAGTGCGCGTCGAAGACCTTTCGCCCGCGCTGCGTGTCATGCGGACCGTTCAGGGCGGCGCGGAAGCGCTCGAAGCCCGGGTCGACCGGCCGGGTCGCCGCCGCGCCTTCAAGCACCGCCGCGGCCCGTGTCCGGATGGCCGGGTGCTTGCTTTCGAGCAGGCGCACGCGGTGCAGGTCGCTCAGCGCAGTGGGCAGGATGGTGCCTTGTTCGACGGCCTCGAGCAGCATCAATAGACGGTCGGTCCTTGCGGCCAGCGCGTCCAGCACGGCCGAGCGCACCTCGGGCGAGTAGCCCTCCCAACCCTGGAGTAGGGTCGGCACGACCCGCGGATCGTCGAATCGCTCGCAGGCGGCGATCACCGCCAACTGGAGCGGCGCGGGCTCGCGCGGGTTCAGCAGGGCCTCGGCCAGCGGGGCGATCCGATCGAAGGAGGAGGAACTCAGCAGGCTCACCGCGGCCAGACGGGTTTCGAGCGGCAGAGCGGCGTCGGCCGCGTCGGCGGCGGCCTGGTCGAAGGCCCGGGCGATGATGGGGTCGCCGTGCAGCCCGAGCAGGGCGGTGACGGCCAGGGCCTCGAGCCGCACGCCGGCGGCGGGACTCGTGAGCAGAGTGCTCAACGCCGTCCGGGCCGTCGCCGAGGCCGACTTCGGGGCGGGCCGCCGGCGTTTGCAGCCCTCGGCCAGGCCGCGCAGCACGGCGGTCTGCACCTCCGGTGCGTCGCAGCCCTTGAGTTCCGCAATGGCCGCCAGCCCCCGCCCGATCTGTTCATCGTCGCCGCGGGCCCCCATGCTGGCGGCCAGCGGCGTCAGGACCGCCAACCGGCCCGACCCGGGCTCCGATGGCCGTGCGGACAACCACGCCAGCAGGGCGTCCTCGCGGCCGGCGGCGGAACTGAGAATGGCCGCGCTCATCCACCGCTCCTGGCCATATCGGCTCGCCATGTCGGCCAGCCTGGCGGTGGCGGCGGCGTCCCGGCTTTCACCCAGCGATAGCGCGGCCTGCAACCTCACGCTCGCGTCCGGGTCCTCGGCCCGCTCAAGGGCCCGCTGGAGGAGCCGCTGATCCTTGTCGAGCCAGGGCTCGGCCAGGCGCAGAGCATGCACGCGCACACCGTAGGAGGCGTCGGCGAGCCGGTCGTAGAGGTCTTCCGGCCGGAGGGCCTCGAGCCCCGCCAGCGTGTACATCGCGTACACCCGGCCGGCGTCCGACGGGCTGGTATTCAGCAGGTGCCGCAGCGGCTCGATGCAGGAAGGGTCCTTGCGTTCGAGCAATAATCGCTGAGCCGTGCTGCGCCACCACTCATTGGGGTGTTCGAGCCGGCGGACCCATTCGGCGACCGACGCGGCGGGCGGAATGACCGGGCGAGCCGGCGGCTGCCCGGCCGGACGAATCCGCCAGATTCGGCCGCGATCCTGACCGGCCAAGAGGTCATACTGCTGCTGAAGGTGCCGCGGAATCGCCGAATAGTCCTCGATGATGGCCCGGTACATGTCCACCACGTAGATGGCTCCATCCGGCCCGAGCCGCAGGTTGATCGGCCGGAACCACTGGTCGCTGGAGGCCAGGAACTCCTCCCGGCCCGCAGCATGCTCCGCCCGATAGCCCGCCCCGTCGCGGACCAGCGTGCAGCGGTGAATGAGGTTGCGGGCCGGCTCGCAGACGAAGAGGCTATCCTGATACGCCGCCGGCAGCAGGTCCGCGCCGTACACCAACTGCCCGCAGGCAGCGGTGAAGGTGTCGTGGCCGGTCTCGCGCTGCCCGTAAAACCGCACCCAGGCGGGGTCCTGGGAGCGCTTCAAACGCCAGGGATCGGGCTGGCTGATGGGGCGGACGTTGTTCATCGGCGAAGCCTCGATGACGCTGGGCGGAGAAGGCACGTAGGGGTTGCGCACCAGGTAGCGGTACGGCAGGGGAGCAGCGTAGCGGGCGTGCAGCGAGGTCGAGGTCAGGAAGCGATCGCCGAAGCGGGTCATGGTCATGCCGAAGGTCTCGTTCCGACCGGTGACGGGCTCGAGAGCCCTGCCGTCGGAGCGGATGCGGAAGTCCGTGTTGCCCAGGGCCACGGGCGCCTTGAGGTTCGGGCCGGTGATGGTGCCGTTGCCCCCGCCGCCGCCGACGTAGATCCAGTGGTCCGGCCCCCAGGTGGGCGTGTTGATGGCCCGCTCGATCAGCTCGAACGGGAAACCTTCGTAGAGCGTCTCGCGGACCTCGGCCTGGTCGTCGCCGTCACGGTCGGCCAGGTAGAGGATGCGCGTGGTGCAGGTGGCGATGATCCCGCCGCGGGCCGCGACGATCCCGTGGCAGATGGGCAGCTTGTCGGCCCAGGTGACGGCCCGGTCCATCCGTCCGTCGCCGTCGTCGTCGTAGAGCAGCTTGATGGTGCCCGAACTCATGCTGCGGGCCAATGCCACGAGCTTGTCGTCGGCGCGGACCCGACGGACCGAGGTGTCGAGCTTGCCGGTCTTGTTCAGCTCCTGGATGTCGAGGTGGCCTTCCAGGTTGTATCCGTGCAGCTCACAGACGAACAGCCGTCCGCGCTCGTCGAAGGTCAGGCCCGAGGGCTCCGTCACCATCGGCTCGGCGGCCACCAGCTCCATCACCAGGTCAGAAGGAAGGCGGACGCGCGCCAGGCTGTCGGCCGGCGACATCGGCCGGGTGGCGTCCGCCGCCGGCACGATCTGGGCGGCCAACGGCGCGGAAAACGGCGTGCCCGTACCCAACAGAAGCAACCCCAAAACCCATACGCCAGCAAGAGCGCGTCCTGAAAACCCAAAGACCGACCGGCTGAAAGCCGGTCCCACACGGGTGTCAGGCACTCTCAATCGACTCGGTCGCACTGTGAACCCTCGCGAAAGAGGCATCGAATCCGCCCCCACCGAACAGTCGGAGCGAAGTGCAACGAAGCGGCGGATCGGGATCGAAGAAGAAAACGCGGTCATTCCGGCCGTACGGTGCAATCATACTGTCCCTCCTGACCAGCCGCCACGATTCCGAGTGCCCGGCCGGACGAGCGCGCCTGAAGCCTCGAAAACCGCCCGGCTGGAAATCGGTCCCACACGGCATTGATGATGCCCTCACGCGGGGCACTGACGGGGTCGTCTGGCACGCGCCACCCTATCGGCCATGCACCTCACGCGGGTGACGATCGCGTTGCGGACCGGCCGGCCGTGGTTTACGATCCGGTTCGGTCGCGGCCGGGCCCGGCCGCCGACGTGCCCCGCTTGGAGCCCCCTATGAGCCAGACACCCGGCTATCCGCCGCCCGGCGCCTACTACTCTCCGCCGCCGTTCCTGCCGACGCCGCAGCGCACCTCGGGCCTGGCCATCGCGGCGCTGATCGTGGGCATTCTCGGCCTGCCCTCCTGTTGCGTGCCGTTGTTCGCCGGGTTGGCGGTGGTGTTCGGGGTCGCGGCCCTGCCGGGCATCCGCCGGGGCGAGGTCAGCGGGCGCGGCCTGGCCATTACCGGCATCGTGCTGGGCAGCGTGGGCATCTTGCTGGCCGCCGGATTCTGGATCATGCTCGCGATCGCCCCCAAGCCGGCGCTCCTGGCCGGACCGGAGGTGACGCCGCAGCAACAAACCGACTTGACCAACGCCGGTCTCCTTCCGTCGGGAGAAACCGTGGAGTGGCTCCAGGTGTTGAGTCCGGTGACGGTCCGTACGGGCGGCGTTCTGCTGACCGACCGCCGCCTGGTGGAGTATACGGCCGGCCGGGCTTCCCGCTCGATCGACCTGCGAACCATCGCGCTGATCAACCGGACCCCCGCCGGTTTCTTGTGGTTAACGACCGACGCCTACGAAATCACCC
>JABRVU010000347.1:0-11259 GCA_039961895.1 Phycisphaerae bacterium
GGGGAAAGGCCGCGACCGGCCGGTCCCCCACCAGCCCCAGGGCCCACCCGCACAGAAACGTCGAAACGATCGCCGACACCTGCAAGAGCATGGTCAGGAGCAGGCACCCCGCCACGCTCCGGTAGCCGCGACGAAAAGCGAAGACGGCCTGGTCGATGCGCTGGAGGTGCCCGGCCAGCGGGAGGCGGGCGATGATCTGTTCCAGCCGAAGAGCCCGCCGCAGCCGCCGTGAGAAATAAACCACACCCCCGACCGCCAGCAGCACCAGCATCCACCCGACGTAGCGGGCGGAGTCGGCCAGTGCCGCGTTCCGCCAGTTGAGCAGCACCATGACCGCCGACAGCAGCACCAGACCCACCACTCCGACCACGCGATCGACGAAAACGCTGGTAATCGCCTCGTGTTTGCGGGTGGTGCGGCGGGCGACGAACCAGGCCTTGACCGCGTCGCCGCCGGAAGTGCCCACGGGGAGGGCCTGGATCAGGAAGTTGCCCACGAAGGTGATCTTGACCGCCTGCCAGGCAGGCAGGTAAATGTCGTGGACCGCCAGCAGCCAGCGCAACCGCTGGGCGATCAGCACGTTGACGGGGGCGAAGGCCAGCAGGCCGACCAGGGCCAGATGCCAGTCGGCGTTGGTAAGCACACTCTGCAAGTCAGACCATCGGGTCTGCTTGTACAGCCATCCGACGGCGGCCAGGATCACCGCGAGTCGCACCGCGGACCCCAGCCGGCGCCGCGCCGCACCGCCGGTCGCAGGCTTAGGCTCGGACATTCGTCCGATTGTAGGGCTTGGCCGGGCACCGACGCAATGTACGGCGGACCTCGGTTCCCGTCCGGCGTCCCGGCCGCGTGAGGCCATCGGCGGGAGCGATGAAGGATGGGGGATAGGAGGGTCGGATTTGACCGTCCCCCCGGACGCCGACCCGGACGGGGGGAATTTCCCGCATCCGGCTCTCCGGTCAGCGGTTGCCCGTCAATCGGCTCTCCAGCGCGTGGCGCCTCGTCATGGAGAAGCAACCCCGGGCTCGAAAGCACTGTTCGGCCGGCGCTGATGATGGCGCCTCGTCCGCGGCCCCGGAGCCCGGCGCGTCGGCGCGCGATGCTCCGGAGTCGCATCCGAATCCTGCCGTCCTTCCATCGAACACGAAGCGCCGAGTGGTTGAAGTGCGCATTCCCCCCCTCCCCTCGAACGGTTCGATTGACACCGGCGAGGTTCTCACCAGGCTCAGGCCGTTGGTCGGCGGGTCTTTCCGCGGATGGTCGCCTGGGGAGCGTGACGGAAGCGGCGGGCCGTGGAACCCGTCACCGACCCCCCGTCAACGCCCGGCCAGGCCGAACTTGTGCGCCGTAACGAGGCCACTATAATCGGTCAAGCGCGCGTTCAGTGCGCGGGCCGACAATCCATTGGGAGGATCGAATGTCTCACTATATCGCCGAGCCTTGCATCGGCACGAAAGATACGGCTTGCGTCGCGGTGTGCCCGGTGGACTGCATCCACCCCACCAAGGACGAACCGGACTTCGCCACGTCCGAAATGCTCTACATCGACCCGGACACGTGCATCGACTGCGGTTTGTGCGTGGACGAGTGCCCGGTGAAGGCCATCTTCCCCGAGGAGGACCTGCCCGAGGAGTGGAAGCGGTTCGTGGAGATCAACGCGGCGTACTACAAGAACAAGAAGTAGCCGGACCGCGCCTTCTCGATGCCGGCGTCGCCGCGGTCCGGCCGCGCGTACGTACGGCCCCAGCCGTCAGAGCCCCGACTCCTCCGGGTCGGGGCTTTCCGTCATTGGGGGGCCTGCCCGTCCTTGTGGGATTCTACGTCTGCTTTTTCGGAGTCGTCGTGGTCGGAGCCGCGGGCTTGGGGGGAATCTCCAGCACCATGCCCGGTTTGAGCGTCCAGGACCGCGGCGGGAACCGCTCCTTGTTGTGCTCGTAGATGACCGTCCAGGCGTTGGGGTCGCCCAGGTACTTCCTGGCCAGGGTTTCCCACTTGTCGTTGGGTTTGACGGTGTAGGACTTGCTCGCATCCGCCGGCGGCCTGGCGCCGTTGGCCGGTGCGGTGCCGGGTTTGGGTTGAGCTGCGGCCACGGTCGGGGCCGGTGCCGGCGGGATGTTCAGCTTCGTTCCGACCAGCATGCGCGTGGGCTTCACGTCGGGGTTGGCCTTGGCGATCAGGTTGGCGTACTTGGCGCTGCCCAGGTACTTGGCCGCCAGCGTGCTGAAGTTGTCGCCGGAGACCACCACGTGAACGGCCATCTTCGGCGCAGGCTCGGCCGGTCGGGCCGGGGGCGCCTCCGCCGGACCAGGCTGGGCCGCCGTGCCGCTCGGGCGCGTCGTCGGTTCCAGCGTGATCGGGCCCGCGTCGGGCGGCGCGGCGGTGATCGTCCGCTCGATGGCCGCGCGTGGCGAATGATCCAGCGATTCGACCCGAGTCTCGGAGCGTCGCGTCAGCGCGCCGTCCGAAGGGCCGGTGCCGGGCGCGGCGGCCGTGTCGGCGTCGCCCGCCGGGCGATCCTGCCCGGCCGAAGGCGAAACCGGCGGTGGCCCGGCCACGGAAGTCTCGACCGGACGCGGCCGCCAGGTGCGGTCCTCCTCATCGAGGCCCTCGCGCAGGCCCAACGGCGGCGCCGGCGAAGCCACGTGCGCGCTCTGCGGGCCCGTCGCTTTCGGGGATTCTTCCGCCGGCGAAGGAGTGGGGGGCGAACCGGACGTCGTCGATCCGCCGGCGGCCTCGCTGGTCGACTTTGTGTTCGAGGCCGACGGCCCGGCGGATGGACCATCACTCTTGCCGCCGCCGCGGCTCATGAAAAAAACGCCCAGCCCGGCACCGATCACGCCCAGGCTGATCAATCCGATCTTGACGGTGGAGGTCATGTCAATCCCTCGACAGACGGGCGGGAAACCCTGGTAGATCTCGTTCCAGGTGCAACGAGCGCAAGTATATCGGCCGATGATCGTCGGTCAAGTGAACGGAAGTGGCGAAAAAAACGCGCGCGGACTCAGCGCGGCGGCGTGGCCGCGCCTCATCCGGCGGAGTCGATCATCGATACCCGACGCCGACCCGGATCGTCTCGGCCCGGCGGTAGCTGCCCTGCCATCCGCCGAAGTTCCAGGGCCGTCCCTGGAAATCGACGATCCGTTCGCTGAAGTAAATGACCTGGCCTGGAGAGTGGAAGCTGACGGTCGAAGGCCAGTCGGTGCGCTCGGCGAAGGCCTGCGCGTCGAAGCCGGCCGGTTTCGGATCGAACAACAGGGCCGAGGCGAGTCCGGCCGGTCGATCTCCCGCGGAGGTCAGGAACCATTCCTCGCGGCCGTCGCGCGAGCCGGCGCATCCCGCCGCCATCGACAGGAACCATCCCAGCAGGATCGCGCTCCGCCCGAGCATGCTTCGAAACCCCCACACGGCGAAACCACGCTTACATCCCCGGTGATTGGCACTCGCGGTGCCGCGGCTCCCGGCCGCCGCGTCCACCTCGAAAGGCCCGGTAATGGCCGCCGCCGACGCTGCCGGAAGCCGGCCCCGCCGTTCCCTGAGCGTCTGTAACGATTCTAGGGTTTACGCCCCCTCGTTGCCCGGCGGGGATGGACAAGTTCGCCGGCATTGGTAACATCTTTTTTCAGCCGAGGTTATGGCAGTAGGGCGCGCAGCGTATGCGAGACGTCATCATTCGGCCGCAAACCCGCGACGACGAAGCGGAGGTTGAGGAGGTGAACCGGCGGGCTTTCGGCCGGCAGGACGAGGCCCGGCTGGTCGCCCGCCTTCAATGCGCCCGCGAGGCCTCGATCTCGCTGGTCGCGGAACGGGACGGGCGCGTGGTCGGCCATATCCTCTTCAGTCCGGTCAACGTCGAAGGATTGCCCGATGACCTCCGGGCGGTCGGTCTGGCTCCGATGGCCGTCCTGCCGGAACATCAGCGTCAGGGCATCGGCGGGCGGCTGGTCGAGGCGGGGCTGGCCGCCTGTCGGCAAGCAGGCTTCGCCGCGGTGGTGGTGCTCGGGCATCCCGACTACTATCCGAGGTTCGGCTTCGTTCCGGCGAGCACCTGGCGGCTGCGATGCGCGTATGATGCCCCCGACGAGGCCTTCATGGTTCTCGAACTCCGGGCGGGGGCGCTATCCGGCGTCAGCGGGCTGGTCAGGTATTCGCCGGCCTTCGTCGATCTCGAAACGTGATCCCATCGTCCACGTCTGCCGGCCCTCGAGAGGCTCGAACGGATGTTCATCGTCTTTGTGACCACCCTGGCCGCCGGGCTGCTCGGCATCCTGTCGCTGTGCCGGATGCAGCAGGTGACGTGGAAGTTCGTGCGCCTGATCGGATTGCTGGCGCTGTGCCTGCTGGTTCCGGTCCTGGCCGGCTTCATGGCCTGGGGCGGTTGGCGGCGAGGCACGGTCGCCATCGGCTCGGGCACGCTGACCGCCGGCGCGGCCTTGTCGGCCTTCATCGTCCTGGGGCTGGCCCCGCTGTCCAAACAATACCGAACCACGGTGCGCGTGTTCGCGGGCTTCGGCGCGCTGCTGGCCTTGCCGGCGGCCTGGATGTGGGGTGTTCACTACGGGCTCTGGCCGGCGCGGGAAGGGCACGGCCAGGCCGGACCCGTGGCGGACCCCTCGCCGGCAGGCGGCTTGGATGTCCGCTGGGCCGCCTGCGGCGCTCAGGTGCTGATGGCCTGGGCCTTGGGTTCGGTGAGTCTGGCGACGGCCCTGGGCCATGCCTACCTCACTCACACCGCGATGACCATCCGCCCGCTCCGGCGGCTGGCCCGGCTGTTCGCGGCGGCGATGACCGCGCGCTTCGCCTGGGCCGTTCTGGTCGGCGGGGGGCTCGCCTGGCGGGCGATCCACGACGGGCGGCTGGCGGCCGCCGACCTGCGCGGGGCCTGGCTGCTGCTGGGAGTGCGCGGGCTCATCGGGCTGGTCATCCCCGGCGCGTTCGCGTTCATGGTCCTCGAGACCGTCCGGCTGCGGGCCACCCAGTCGGCCACCGGCATCCTCTACTTCGCGCTGGTGCTGGTGTTCATCGGCGAACTGACCGCGCTTCACCTGTTGCGTGAACTCGGCGTCGCCTTCTGATCCCGGAGCGTCTCCGGCGATCACTTCTGCGGCCGGAGCGGGCGAATCTTGATGTTGCGGAAGGCCACCTGCCCGTGATCGCCCTGCAAGGCCAGGTACCCGCTGTCGGACTTGGCGAACCGCTCCATCGGCCCGAACTTGCTCCTGGCCACCCGGGCCTTGAAGTCCTCGCTGCCCAGCACGTATTCGAGGTATTTCACTCCGTTGACGTAGTGCTCGCATTTGTCCGGGGCGATGATGACGCGGATCTGGTTCCATTGCCCGGCCGGCCTGGTGGCGTCGATGGGCTTGCCGGTCTTGGGGTCGTCGGGCGGCTGGTAGAGGCCGTAGAGCCACCCGCAAAGCTGCGGGTCATGGGCGTGTTCGTTGTCCTGGAGCTGAATCTCCGGGCCGGTGGCCCAGACGGCCCCCTCTTCGTCGGTGACGTGATAGATGATCCCGCTGTTGCCGCCTTTGGCGATGTTGTACTCGAGGGTCAGCTCGAACCAGTCGAATTTCCCGGTGGTGACGATGTCTCCGGCGTTGCGAGGGTCGACGCAGGCCAGCGTGCCGTCCTTGACCTGCCAGCCGGGGCGGACGCCGTCGCGCTTGAAGTTGTGCCAGCCGTTGAGGCTCTGCCCGTCGAAGAGCAGCTTCCAGCCGGCCCGGCGCTCCTCTTCGGTGAGCGTGTTGTGGGCCGCCGCCCCGGCCGATTCGCCGCCCGCGGCCGGAGCCGCGGCCTGTCCGGCCTTGCCCTCCCGAAGGGTCTGCACGTACAGCTCCCACAACTCGTCCACCGTCTTGCCGGTGTATTCCTTCCACAGGTCCGGCGAATAGCGCCCCTGGCGCATGGCCGCGTTCATCTTCACCACCAGCTCATGGTCGTGGTGCGTGGTGACGTATTCGAGGAACGCGGCGGTGGTGCGATAGCTGTCGGTGTACTTGGCCCGGTCGGGGTTGGGCCGGGGCCGCAGCGAGGCCGGCTCGAACTTGAACCAGCGGATGTAATCCGCGACGCCCTCGACCAACCAGCCGGGATTGCCCCGCCCGCGATATTGCTGCACCACGTGGACCAGCTCATGAATGACCGCGCCGACGGCCTCGCCTTCGAGGTTGTTCTTGAACCAGTTCACGCTGCACGTGACGTTGGTGCCGCCGGTGGCGGCCACGCCGCGGTAGTTGTTGCGGAAGGTCACGGTGAAGCGGCGCGGGGCGGTGTAACCCTCGCTGGGCAGCATCTGCATGATTTTGGGATACCAGGCGTCAATGGCCGGCTTGAGCCTGGCGTCGATCCACTTCTTGAGTTCGGGGGCCTCGGAGGCGTCGATGACCGCCTCGAAGGCCGGGTCGCCCGGGCGGACCCCCTCCTCGGAGCGGCCCCGATCGCGCGCCCGGTCTCGGCGCGGCGAATCGGCGGGCGCGGGGAGAGGACGGTCGTCGCTGAGCACGTCGATCTCGCTGAAGAATGTGTTGCCGAAGACGTCCGTGTCGTCGGTCCGCGAGACATCGAACAACAGGTAACGGAACTTGCCCAGGGCCCCGGCCGAGTCGCTGATGCTCACGCCGTACTGCCCGCCGGGGTCGCCCTCGGGACGGGTGTCCACGGCCGCCAGGAGTTTCCACCCCACGGTGGCCGGATCGGTGCCGGCCGGCGGCTCGGCTTTGAACCCATCGGCCGTGCCATCGGCGGCATAGAGCTTGTAGACCTGAGGACCGCGCGGCCCCGGATGCCACGAGAACGTGTTGATCCGCTTCACCTCGATGACCGCGCCCAGGTCGAGCAGCAGCCGGCCGCCGGGCGTGCCCGCGTCGAAGAAGAAGTTTCGCCCGGGCTGGTCCTCTTCTTCGGGCAGGCGGCCGTCATTGAGCGCGTCCACGTCCGCGCCGTTGGGGTCGCGCGTGCCGGTCACGATCGTGAACCTGGCCCGCGCCGCCGCGTCGTCGCGCGCGGGAGCGGGGACTTTGTCGAACTTGAACTCGCCGCCGGCCGAGTCCCGGTTCCGGCTGACGGCCACCTGGACCTCAGCCTGAACGAGCGTCGCCGTGAAAAGTCCCGTCGTCATCACCACGAACCAGGTCAGGGTGTGTTTCACGATCCTGCTCCCTTCAAAAGGTGGGGAAAGGCCGGCCACGGGCCGCGGCGACTCGTCGCCATGCCCCGCTCGGCCCGATGATTCTAACCAGCCGCCGCCTCCGCAAAAAGTGCACGAACCCGGCCGTCCACCCCCCGGTCTGGTAACATCTTGTGGCGGCGTTCGGGTTCGATAAAATAGAAAGGTGCGCATTTCGGCCGTCAGGTGTTTTCAGGACGGCGAACCCTTTCACTTCCTCGTCGGGGAGGTTTCGGAATGGGCGACTCGACACGCTTCAGACGCGGTTCACACCAGGGTCGGCGGAAGTCCGCCTTCACCCTGATCGAAGTGCTGGTGGTGGTCGCGATCATCGCCCTGCTGATCGCCATCCTGTTGCCGTCGCTGGCCAAGGCCCGGGAGCTGGCCCGCCGGACGGTCTGCTCCACCCGGCTGCACAACATGGGCGTCTCCGTCCACAGCTATTCCCAGGCCAACAAGGGCAAGATCATCCAGTGTCGGTCGGGAACTTATACCTCTCCGGTCGATCCCAGCGTGACGTACGGGCCGATCGTCCAGGTGGCCATCGACCCCCGGCTGATTGCGCCGGCCTCGGCCACCTCCAGCACGCCGGGCAGCCAACTGGTGGACTGGTGGGCAGCGGGCAAGAAATACCAACTGGACCGCGACCTTTGGGAGTGCCCGAACCGCGAGGGCACGTTCCTCTACGAAGGCTCGCCCACGCTGGCCGAACAGGGTTACGACGCCGCGACCCTGCGGTCGAAGGGCTACCGGGTCGCGGACAACGGCGCGGACTACGACCAGTGGATCATCGGTTACCAGTACCTGGGCGGCATCCGGCAGTGGGATAACCTCTACGGGCGGTTCAAGTCGGCCTCGCCGTTGGACGCGAACGCCAAGCCGTCGTGGGCTCTGGCGGCCGACTCGGTGCTGAAGGTGGACACCTACTGGGGCGGCGGGCGCGACGCGGCCTTCGGCAAGATGCCCCCGCACGTCGACGCGGGCGGCCGGCCGGCCGGCGGAAACGTCCTCACCTTCGATGGGGCCGCCACCTGGATCGTCTTCCCGAAGATGAAGTTCATCCACTCCTGGGCGGTCACGACCCGCGAGTGCTACTGGTGGCAGGCGGACATGGGCGACTTCGGCCTGTTCCTGGCCAAGCGCAAGGCCCAGGGACTGTAGGCGTCCGGTCCGGGAGACGTCGCCATGCAAAAGGCCGCGGGTCCGCTGCTGGTCATCATGCTCATCGCGGTGGCGGTCGGCATCGGCTATCACCTCTGGCCGCGCCATCCCCACGACACCATCAGCTACCCCTATATCTGCCGCGATTGCGGGGCGGTTTTCGACGTCAAGGAACTCAAGAAGAACTGGCGGACCGTTCCGGGCGAATCGGATTCCGTGGCCTACTGCATCCGCTGCGGCAAGGGCCGATCCTACCCGGTGAGCGACAAGTGCGAGCAGTGCGGCACGCGGCGCATCCTGCACATCACCCGCGATCCCCGCTGTCCGGTCTGCTTCCCCGAGGCCGCCGAAGTCGCCAAAAAGGCCGGCATCGACGTCATCTACCGCGGCCGGTGACGCCGTCGTCGCGTCCGCCGTTCGGCCGGAAGGCACGGGCTTTTGTCGGTCGGCGGAATCTCCTATGCTAGGACCCGCTTCCGGCAAGGAGATGGTCCATGCGCGTGCTCGCGTTGCTGCTGCCGTTCTGCGTTCTGATTCCGGTCGGACCGGTCCGGTCCGCGCCGCCGGCCTCGCGTCCCGCCGGCCCTGGAGACCGCATGATCCACGCCTGGCTGGCCCGCCTGGCCGGCGAGATCCACGATGACCCGCCCGCCGACCTGTCCGACCGGGCCAAGCGCGACGCATGGCGCCGGGAGCTGGCCTTCATGCTGGCCCTGCCGCCGGAGTCGGCCCGCGGGCCGCTCCACGCGACCGTCACCGGCACGCTGACCCGCGACGGCTACGTGGTGGACAAGCTGCATTACCAGAGCCTGCCCGGGCTGTACGTGACCGCGAACCTGTACCGCCCGGCCAACGCCCAGATCGGCTATCGCCACCCGGCGATCCTGTATCTGTGCGGCCACTCCGAGCGCGGCCGGAACGGCAACAAGACCTCCTATCAGTCCCACGGCATCTGGTTCGCCAGGCACGGCTACGTCTGCCTGACGATCGATTCACTTCAGCTCGGCGAGATCGCGGGGATTCACCACGGCACCTACCGCGAGGGCCGCCCCTGGTGGGTTTCGCTGGGCTATACCCCCGCCGGCGTCGAGTGCTGGAACGGCATGCGCGGCATCGACTACCTGGTCAGCCGACAGGACGTGGACCCGGGGCGCATCGGCGTCACCGGCATCAGCGGCGGCGGGTCGTACACCGTCACGGTCAGCGCCCTGGACGACCGCGTGAAAGTCTCCGCCCCGGTCAGCGGTATCTCGGACCTGGCCTTCTACGTGACCGAGCACGGCGTGGACTGGCACTGCGACTGCATGTTCATGCACAACCTGCACGGCTGGCCGTGGAGCCGCCTGCTGGGGCTGATCGCGCCCAGGCCGCTGCTGGTGATCGACAGCGACCAGGACCGCATCTTCCCGCTGTCCGGGCACCAGCGGCTGGTCGAGCGGATGCGCCGGGTCTACGCCGCCGCCGGCGCCCCCGACCGTTTCGAGTCCCTGGTCAGCTCGGGCGGGCACGCCTACCGCGAGGACATCCGCGCGGCCGTCTATCGCTTCATGAATACGCATCTCAAGAACGACCCCCGGCCGGTTGCCGACGGCGAGCGGGACCTGGTCGGCGAGAACGACAGCCGGAAGACCCACCCCATCGCCCCTGAAGACCTCCGCGTGTTTCCGCGCGACGAGGACATCCCCGCCGACCAGCTCAACACCACCATCGACCGGCACTTCGTGCCGACGGCGGACATGCGCACGCCGGAGCAGATTCAGGCGCTCGGCGGGGAGAAGGCCTTCTTGCAATGGAAAGTCCGGCGTCTCCTGGCCCTGCTGTCGTACAGCTTCCGGCCGCTGCCCATCGTCGAACGTTCCGCCGGCGATGAGCGCGCCTTCGAGCAGCGTTTTCCACCGGCCCGCGAGGCCGGGGAGTTCGCGCCGGGCCTGCAACGGCTGCAATCCGAGGAGGGCATCTCTTTCGGCCTGAAGAAGCTGCGCGATCCCGCTGACGGCAAACCCGCGCGCATCCTGTTGGCGCTGACCGGGCCGGAGGGAGCCGCGCGGGAGCCGGCCTGGTTGGCAGAGGTCGCACGACCAGCCGACGCGGTCTATCTGTGCGAGCCGCGCGGGTACGGCCAGACGCGCTGGGATGAGACCAGCCCGCCGAATACCATCGCGCGGACCCACGTCCTGCTCGGGCGGACGCCCGACGCCGGGCGCATGCTCGACGCGGGCGCGGCCGCCCGATATCTCCGCGAGAAACACGGGGGTACGGTCCCCGTGCACCTGGCCGGTCGCGGGGCGGCGGGCGTCATCGCCGCCTACGCCGCGCTCTGGGACGGCCGGGACATCGCCGGCGTCACGGTCATCGAGCCGCCGAAATCCCATCTGGAAAAAGGCGCGCCGGTGATTCTCAACGTCCTGCGCGTCACCGACGTGCCCGAGGCGCTGGGATTGATCGCGCCGAATGAATTGACCCTCATCGCGGCCCCGGCGGAGGTGGCGGCCACGGTGGAGGCCTGGTACCGGCTGGCGAACGCGGCCGACAAGCTGACCGTCAGGGCGCGGTGACGTTTTCGACCGATAACCCGCTCGCGGGCGCTTCGGAAGGGTGGCGTCATGCCTGCCTGCCAGGTGCCCCCTTGGTCCAACCGCCCTCGTCCACGTGACCCGCTGAAATGGCGCCTTCGTCTACGGGCGCCGTCCGGCGCCGACAGACAAAGCCCACCCTGCATCCATCCGATAAGGAACCAGGGAAGCACTCTGCCCAGAGTCGAGAAGTACGGGAGCTGAAGACCATGAGCCGATTGGCAGCCCTGGCCGTCCCGCCGGCGGTGCGGAAACCCGCGACGCCTGAGCCGCCCGCCCCGCCGTCGACGGAAGAGGTCCCGACCGCGAAAACGACCTTTCGTCCCGCCCCGCCCAAGACGCTGGCCGAGGCCGGCGTCAGCG
>JABRVU010000348.1:0-1730 GCA_039961895.1 Phycisphaerae bacterium
GGGCGCGCAGCGCCTGCGGATCGCGGACGGGGGCGGGCGGATGGGGAGCCGGTTCGATCATGGTCCGGTTTCCGGTCGATCGGGCCGGTCAGGTACCGGCCGCGATTTCCTCCGAGACGGCGTCGGCCAGCTTCTGAAGGCCGCCGAGGGCTTCCGCGCGGACGGCCTGACCATCGAGCCAGGCAGCCACGGCGTCGATCTGCTCGTGGACCAGTTGCTCAAATCGTTCGGCGATCCGCCGGTTGGCCTGGCGGGTCCGGGCGGCGACTTCGTTGCTCAGCTTCTCACCCATCCAGGTGGCCAGCGACCAGCCGCCGATGACCAGCAGGTCGATCGGCCCGAACACCGCGCCGTGAGCGGCCACGACCATGACCAGCAGGTACGGGGCCGCCTCCGACCAGCGCGTCAGGTGGCTGCCGCCCGGCAGGCGGCCGAGCAGTCTCTCGAGCAGCCGGGTGTCGCGCGGGGCGCTGTCCCAGTGCTGCTCGAGCCAGGTCTTCAGGTCGGCCAGCTCTTCCTCCGCGATGCGGGCAGCCTCGCGCGGGTCGAGGCGGACGGCGGCATAGCCGGCGGCGCGGGCCTCCAGTCGGTCGGCGGCGGCCGGATCGGAGCGCAGCAGATCGTCGATCCGGCTCTGCACGATGACGAACTGGTCGGCGAGGATGCCGGCGAAGTCCGGCAGGCTTTCCGGCGTGGACGGCACGGCCGACGGTGGCCCCGCGGGCTGGCCGCCCACGGCGTACCGCCAGGCGGTCTTCGGCAGCCGGGCCAGCAGCCCGGGCAGGCGGCGCACGCGCTCCAGCACCCGCCCCGGGCCCATCAGGTACAGCACGCTCTGCTCCTGCATCCGGCGTTGAAGCTGGCGGGTGAGCGGCCCGACGTCGACTCCGCCGCCCGGCGCGCGCAGGGCCTGAAGCGCCTCGCCCAGACGGTCCGCCCGGCGGCGGTCTTCGCGGAGCGGTTCGAGCACCTGGTCGGTCAGCCGGTCCATCAGGTCCGCGCAGCGCCGGGCGAGCCCCGCGTAGAGGTTCTTGGAGGTAGGCGGGACCGGCGCCGACAGCGCCTCCCGCAGGGCCTGCGGGCCGGCCTCCGGAGGCGGCTCATACCCGGCGTCGTCGCGGGGCAGGGCGAACACCCGGGCGTCGGGCCACTCGTGCCGGGCCAGCAGGGCGCGGTAGTCGTCGAGCACCGCCGACGTCTCGCACTTGTTCATCACGAACAGCGCCGGCAGGGCGTATCGCCGGGCCAGCCGGTAATAGGGCAGCAGCTCGGTCATCTGGTATTTCTCGGGCGTGACCAGGAAGACGACGGCCTGGGCCCAGCGGAAGGCCCGGTCGGCCTCGGCCAGGTGGGCGGGCTGATCGCCGTCCAGGTCGGGCGTGTCCACCAGCACCAGCCGTCGCGTGAGGGCCTGATCCAGCGCGACGAGGGTGAGTTCGCCGGCCCGCCCGCGGACGGGCAACTCGTCGGCGGCGGCGAGCCGGCGCGGAAGGCCGAGCCAGCCGTCGGGCAGCGCCTCGGACCCCGCGACAACGGCCACCGGCCCGCCGGTGAACGTCCGGCGGTACGACGTGGCGGATATCTCGGCGCCCAGCAGACGGTTGACCAGCGTGCTCTTGCCCGTGCCCGTGCCGCCCAGGACGGCCGTCGCCGGTCGATCCCAGACCGGCTGACCCAGATGAAAGCAGGCGGCGGCGGCGTCTGCGCGCCAACGCTCGACGGCCTTGGAT
>JABRVU010000349.1:0-4999 GCA_039961895.1 Phycisphaerae bacterium
CCGGGCGCTTGTCGCCGTCCAGGTCGGCCACGCGGATCTGCATGCCCGTGCTGATGCCGTCATTGAAGCTGATGACGTCGCGCGCGAACTTCCCGGCCGCCGGGTCCCACTCGAAGCGCAGCAGGCAGACCGGCTCGTGGGCCCCCGGATCCCCGTCGCCGTGGGCCCGGAAGCGCTTGCCGGTGAGGATTTCCATGTTCCCGTCGCCGTCCAGGTCGGTCCAGGCCAGGGTGTGCACCTGCGAGAACGAGTCGTCGATCAGATGCCGCTTCCACCGGTATTCCGGCCCGTCGCCGGGGATCTGTTCGTTCCAGAAGAGCCCGAAGTCGTGCCCCTGGCCGTAGACCAGGTCGTTCTTGCCGTCGCCGTTCACGTCCACCACCAGGATGGGCAGGCCGGTGTGTCCCAGCCCCTTCTCGAACCGATGGAAAGTCCACTTTTTGCCCCAGAGGTCTCCTTCGGGGGCTTCATACCAGCCGTGCTGCACGACCACGTCGGGCCGGCCGTCGCGGTTCACGTCGCCGATGCCCATGCCGTGGCCGTTGGGCCCGTCGCTGATCTTCACCTCGGTGAAGCGCGGTTCCCCGCCGTTGCGGCCCGGGGTGACGCGGATCACGACGACCGGCTTGTCGTCCACCCAACTGTCGGGTACCAGTTCGGGCACACCGTCGCCGTCCAGGTCTTCGAAGAGCAGCCCCTCGGTCTCGGTCTTGCCGGTGCTCAGCACGTGCTCCTTCCACTTCTGCCCGGCGGCCAGGCCCGCGGAGCCGGGGTTTTCGAACCACCAGATCTTGTCGCCGAACCACGAGCCGGCGATGACGTCCAGCCACCCGTCCCCGTTCAGGTCGAAGGCATGCTCGCCGTTGTTGGCCATGAATTCGTCGTTGAGTTCGAGGGCGATGTCGCGCAGCGGATGGCTCTTGAAGGCCGGACCCTCGAACCAGAACGGGCCGGCGGTCAGGTCGGGGATGGCGTCCTTGTTGACGTCGGCGACGGCGATCCCCTCGTTCCTGTTCTTGACCAGGTCGCGGCGTTCGAAACGGATCTGGCCGGTTCGAGGCAGTTGCAGGCGCGGCGGAGCGGCCGGCTTGTTGTCGTCCGCCGCCGGGGCGAGCGCCGCCGCCCCGCCGCCGACCGCCACGGCCACGATGATCGAGATACGGTGCCGACTGCTCCTCATGATGCGTCCTCCGAAAGGATGGAAAGGTACGGCCGCAAGCCCCGGGCACCGCCCCGTGGTTGTTGTACCGTCGCGACGGGCCGGAAGGGCCGACGCCGGCGCACGGTTATCCCCCTTCAACGCCTGCACGTCAAGCGAGCGGTTCGATGGAACCGGGTGGCGGATCCGTTCCACCGCTCGCCCGGGCGGAACGGCTTGCCCGCTGCTGGCGACGGTGATACCGTGATGCAGCGGCGGCGCGCGGCGCCGATGGGGTATGGGCATGACCGACCTCGACCGGCTCATCCAACTGCTCACGACCGACCATGAGGCCGTCTCCATCGTGACCAACGAGGAGGACTATTGCCTCGAGCTGGTCCGCGAGGCCTGCCTGCGTCTGGGTCTGGAGCTGTGGACCTGGTCGGTGATCGGCGGGGTGCGCGACGCGCTGATCTCCGACAGCCCTCCGCTGCCGGACACCGAGCACCCCGCCGCCGGGTTGTATCATCTCATCACCCGACCGGGCCGGTTCGTGGCCTGCACGCTGGACCTGGCCGCGCACCTCAGGGAAGAGCGCATTCTGCGCCTGCTCCGTAACCTGATCCGCCACTTCCGCACCACCGACGGCCATCTCATCATGATCGACTACCGCGAGGAGGTGCCGTCGGTGATCCAGGCCGAGGCCGCCCGCTTCGAGATTTCGCTGCCGGACGAGGCCGAGCTGGAGACGATCATCCGCGACACGCTGCGGCGGCTCAACCGCGAGGACCGCATCGCGGTGGATATCAGCCGGCGCGGGCTGCGCACGGTGATCCGCAACCTGCGCGGGCTGACCCGCCGGCAGGCCGAGCAGATCATCACCGAGGTGGTGGCCCAGGACCGCCGCTTCGACGAGGCCGACATCAACCGCATCCTGGCCGGCAAACGCCGGGCGATTCAGGGCGGCGGGCTGCTCGAATACATCGAGGCCCCCATCGACCTGGAGGAGATCGGCGGGCTGGGCCGGCTCAAGGGCTGGCTGAAGATGCGCCAGGCGGCGGTCAGCGACGAGGCGGCGGCCTTCGGGCTGGGGGCCCCGCGCGGCGTGCTCATGCTCGGCGTGCAGGGGGCGGGCAAGAGCCTGTGCGCCAAGGCCATCGCCACCGCCTGGCAGCGGCCGCTCCTGCGCATGGACCCCTGCGCGTTGTACGACCGCTACGTGGGCGAATCGGAGCGGCGGCTGCGGGAGGCGCTCCGCCAGGCCGAGGCCATGGCCCCCATCGTGCTGTGGATCGACGAGATCGAGAAGGCCTTCGCCTCGGCGGCCAGCCGCAGCACCGACGGCGGACTCTCGCAGCGCATGTTCGGCACGCTGTTGACCTGGATGCAGGAGCATCGGGCCCCGGTCTTCCTGGTGGCCACGGCCAACGACATCGAGGCCCTGCCGCCCGAGCTGCTGCGCAAGGGGCGGTTCGACGAGATTTTTTTCGTGGATCTGCCGACCGCCCCGACGCGGGCCGCCATCTTCGCCATCCACCTCCGGAAGCGCAAGCGCGACCCGGCCCGGTTCGACCTGGCCGCCCTGGCCGCCGCCTCCGAGGGCTACAGCGGCGCGGAGATCGAACAGGCCGTCGTCTCCGCCCTGCACGCCGCCTTCGCCGACAGGCGCGAGCTGTGCGACGCGCTGATCCTCGAGGCTCTGAAGGCTTCGCCCCCGCTGTCGGTGACGATGTCTGAGCGCGTTCAGGCCCTGCGCGCGTGGGCCGACGGGCGCTGCGTGCCGGCGGATTGAACGCCGGGGGCCGCGCCGCTGCGCCATCTTGTGTGCCGAGCGGCCGAAGGAACGGAAGCGGTATGTTGAAGCAGCGTTCCAAGCCTGCATGGTGGCCGGGCATGGCTCCCCTGGCCGGCATCGTGGCCGGATGTCTGAGGCGCGAGCCGAACCGGCCCGAGCAGTTGAAGAAGGGCTGCGTTTTTCTGCTGCCGGGCATCGAGGGGACGGCCTGGCAGCTTCGCGGAACGGTCCTGGGGCTGCGCGAGGCCGGCGTGGACCGCGGGCTGGAGATCGTCGCCTGGGGCAGCCACCCGTTCGGCCAGTTGTACAACCTCTGCGCGATCCGCGCGAACCGGGTGCGGGCCGCGCGCATCGCCGCCCGTATCGCGGATTATCAGTCGGCGCATCCGGGCGCGCCGGTCACGCTGGTGGGCTACAGCGGCGGGGGCGGCCTGGCCGTTCTGACCGCCGAGGCCCTGCCCGACGGCGTGAAACTCGACCGGCTGATCCTCATTTCGGCGGCCGTATCCCCGGATTATGACCTTTCCGGCGTGCTGGCCCGCGCCGACGGCGTGCTGAACTACTACAGTCCGCGCGACTGGCTGATTCTCGGACTGGGCACGCGGGTGTTCGGCACGATCGACCGCCGTCGGACGCCCTCGGCCGGGCGGATCGGTTTCCGCGACGCGTCCGGCCGGCTTCTCGAAACCCCCGGCCTGACCCAGATCGCCTGGCGGCCGGAGTGGCAGGACCTGGGCCACGTGGGCGGCCACGTCGGGTGGCTCTCCAGGGCCTGGGCCCGCGAGGTGCTGGCCAAGGCGATTGGTCATTCATGACGAACGGAGACGGAGCTCGGCGTCCTCACCGCTCGGCCATCGACGCGGAGCGCGAGCGCATTGCGGTGGGTGGCGACGGTCTGCTCCTGCATCGGCCGGTTGAAGGACGGCACCGTACTCCGTCAGCCGGAAGGGTCCCGTCCGTTCGGCGATATCGAAGACCGCCGCCGAGCAAACCGATATGTCCGGTGGGTTCCGGCGGCTTGGCCGGAGCCCGGATCGCGGCTGGAACCTGCCGCACGCCGACTGCCTGAGTCATCCGCTTGGACGGGAAGCGGCGAGCCGGCGGGCCTATAATCATCGTGCCGCAGGATTCGCCTCGTGCTCAGCGGTTTCCGCCGCCGGAGGGTTGTCGAGCAGACTTCGCATCAGGCCATGAAGACGGTACGACAGAGAACCATCCTCACATTGACGGTCATCCTGGGTGCCCTGACGCTGACGGCCGGCTGCGCCGCCCATCCCGAGCTGCGCATCGAGCAGCTCTCCAGGGGGTACGTGGTCATGCTGCCCGGCGTGGAAAGCTCCGCCTGGCAGTTCGCCGGCGTGGTCAAGGGTCTGCGCGAGGCGGGCGTCGATCAGGCCATCGACGTGGTCGAGTGGGGCGACCGTTCCAGCGGCTCGATCTCCAACCTGACCGATTTTCGCCGCAACCAGGAACGGGCGGTAGCCATCGCCTTTCGCATCACCGGCTATCAACGCTGCTACCCGGCCGCGCCCATCACCTTGATCGGGTACAGCGGCGGGGGCGGTCTGGCCGTCCTGGTGGCCGAGGCCCTGCCCGATGACGTGCAACTCGACCGGATCATCCTCATCGGGGCGGCCATTTCCCCGGATCACGACCTGACCAAGGCTATCGCCCACTGCCGCCGGGGCCTGGTCAACTTCTACAGCGAACGCGACTGGTTCATGCTCGGCTGGGGCACGTCCACTTTCGGAACCATCGACCGGAAGAAGACCGAGTCGGCCGGACGGCGCGGCTTCCTCACGCCCGAGGGTGCGCTGCGCGAGGAACCGGGATTGATCCAGATCGCCTGGAACGACCGCTGGTCGGCGCTGGGGCACAACGGCGGGCACATCGGCTGGCTGGCCCGCCCCTGGGCCCAGGAAGTCCTGGCCCGCCACGTGGTTGCCGCGCCGGACCAGTGGGCCGGCGGTCAGCCAACCGCCCAGGCCGCCCGCCCTGAACCCTGAACCCCGATCCTTGAACCCTAGGATCCGCTCCGCCCGGCCGGTACGGTCGCCGGGATCACG
>JABRVU010000350.1:0-22893 GCA_039961895.1 Phycisphaerae bacterium
CCGCCACCCCGCCGCCCGCCGGCGGCAGCGCGGGTGAGGCAACCGTGACCGGCCTGCCGCGAGCGGCCCTGGCCCCGGGGGCATTGAGCCTGCTGTTCGGTTGCCTGAACCATCGCGACGCTTCCGCGGCCCGGCGAGGCCTCGATCTGTGCCTGGCCAACCCCTTCGACGAGACCATCGGCCTGCTCCAGTACGCCACCGACCCGTTGACGAGTGAAGTGCTGGCCCGTGTGCCCAGGATAGAGGATGCCCGGCTCAAGGGGGCGATCCTCCGCGCGCTGTTGAAACGGCCGGGCAGGAAGATCGCCGCGGAGATACCGGCCGCTTTCGCCGGGACGCCGATCACCGTCATGGCCGAGGATGACCCCATCCTTGACGCGGCCCTGGGCGTGAACCCGCCGGAGGTCCAGCGGCGGATGTTCGAGCTGCTGGCCGAGGCCGACCTGAACGCCATCGCCGGTACGGACAAGATGCGGAAGCTGATCGAGATGCTTTCGGCCGGCGACGCGCGGCGCGATCCTCCGGCCCAGGCCGCGCTGCTCAAGCTGGCCAGAGCCAAGCTCAGGGCCGGATACCAGGCGCCGGTCAAACGGACCGGCCAGCCAGCAGCCGCCGCGGAAGGGGCGGCGAGCTTCGAGACCGTTCTGGCCGGCGTGGCCGCCGGCGCCGACACCGACAACCAGACCGCCATCGATGCCGCCTCCGCCCTGCTGGGCGTCGGTCAGGCCCGGCTACTGCACGAGCGTCTTCAGCGCCTTCAGCCGGCCACCAGGCAGGACGAACGGCTGCAAGCGCTGATCCGTGCCCTGCCCCGCGACCGGGCCCTCGCCGCGCGCGAGGCGCTGCCGATCTTTCTGGCCATGCAGCTTTCTTCCGCGAACACCCGGACCCAGACGCTGGCCCTGTCGGCCCTGATGCAGATTCACAGCAGCACCGACCCCAAGCAGCGCTGGCGGGTGAACCTGGCGGTCAAGCAGGCCGTCGAGGCCCGGCAACTGGTGGCTTTGTCGGCCAGCGGGGATGAGAACATCTCCGGGCAGGCGACCACGCTGCTGCGGGCCCTGGGGGCGTTGTCGTCGGCGGATGAAACCGAATTTCGCAGTCTGGCCGACGAGGCCGCGCGGCAGGAGAAGATGCAGGCCATCGAGCAGGCCGAGCCGGGCCGGGCGGTGGGGCCGTTCGGATGCATGATCTACCTCGACGTTCAGCCGACCCAGCCGCAGGCACAGCCCGGTCGGCCCGCGTCTGAACCGGGACGGTCGAACATCCCGTTGCCCTCGACGCCGGTGAACTTTCAACGGCCGACCCAGGGCGGGCCCGTGCGCGTCATCGCCGGCACGCTTCAGATCGGCCCGCCCGAAACCAGGCGCGACGGCCCGCCGGCGCCCGGGGCCATTCTGATCAACGCAGCGCCGCTGCTGCGCGACGCCCTGGAAACGCCCGAGGCCCAGAAAGAGGGCCTGGCCGGCAAGATCGACCCGGCCACCCTGCGGGCCGAACTGGTCTGCGAGATCAAGTACGAACAGCTCGGCACCTGGAGCGGCGAGCTGATCGTCCAGGACTCAGGCCAGGAGGCCGCCGGGGAATTCACGCTGAAAATCACCGGCGCGAAGATCGTCTTCGAGCCCCTGACCAAGTAAGCTCGACTTTTGTCCTTTAGCTAGAAAGGCTCGGGTCTGTCGGGTTTTCGGCGGTTGCTGCAAGGGGTTTTGAAAACCCTTATGAAGACGGGGGTGTTTCAAACCCCCCGGCCATTCAGAAGCCCCCTGGAACCAGCCCTAGGAGCCTGCCAGAAAAGGGCACAATGTCGAGCCCCGGCGCCGGCGCGGAAGCGCGGCCGGTGCTGAAACACCGGCCGGGAGGCGCAACCCCAGCACGGCGCTAGCCCCTCCGCGGTGGCCGGGCCGAACTCTCAGGCCGGAATCGTCGCCGGCGTTCGCGGGACGTTGATCTTCACGAACACGTCGTCGTACTGGTGTTCGAGGTAGGAGCGGGCCGGGCCGCTGCCGATGTGGTCCCAGGGCAGGATTTCGCCGTAGGATCGCTCCCGGTGGGCGTAGAAGGCCGGGTCGATGCCGGTCTGCTCGAAGGCCCGCTGCCAGATCGAATAGTCGAAGGCCTCGTCCCAGCCGTCCATGCGCGCGCCCATCCGGTAGGCGGCCTCGATGGCCGGGGCCAGCCGCCGGTCGCCGCGGGCGAAGACGCCCTCGAGAATCGAGCGCGTGGGGCTGTGCGTCTTGATCACGACGGCGGAGCGCTTCGCTCCGGCGGCCCTCGCCAGCAGCCGGCGGGCGTGCTCGAAATACTCCAGCGTCTGCTGCCCGGCCCACTGGAAGGGCGTGTGCGGCTTGGGCACCAGCCAGCTCACGCTGGCGTTGACCGCCGCCGGACCGCCGCGCACCTGGCGCTTGGCCTCGCTGACCTCCCGGGCCAGCTCGACGATGCCGGTGATGTCCTCCTCGCGTTCGCCGGGAAAGCCGCACATGAAATAGAGCTTGACCGTCTTCCAGCCGGCCGCGTACGCCTGCTTGACGCCGTCGATCAGGTTCCCGTCGGTGACTTTCTTGCGGATGGCGGCCCGCATGTCGTCCCGGGCGGCCTCGGCCGCGATGGTCAGCCCGCTCTTGCGGACGCTGTTGGCCATCCAGGGGATGTTGGCCAGCATCTTGTCCACCCGCAGCGAGGGCATCGAGAGATTGACCTTACGGTCGCGGAAGCGCTCGTTGACCTTGTCGGCCAGTTCGCGCAGGTGCGGGTAGTCGGCCGTCGAGAGGCTCAGCAGCCCGATCTCATCGTGCCCGGTGGCCCGCCAGGCCTCCTCGGCGATCTCCAGGATGCGCCCGACGCTGCGCACGCCCACCGGCCGCTTGGTGTAGCCGGCGTGGCAGAACCGGCAGCGCTGCGGACAGCCGCGCATCACCTCGATCGAAATCCGGTCGTGGACCACCTCGGTGTAGGGCACCAGCGGCCGGGTGGGAAAGGCCACGGTCTCGAAATCCGGCGTCTGGCAGCGTTCGATGCGGGCCCGGAAGAAGCCGCCCGTGGCCGGGCGCAAGGCGGCGATGGTGCCGTCGGGGTGGTAGTCGAAGGCGTACAGCGACGGCGCGTAGATCCACTCGAAGCGTCGGGCCATTTCCAGGATGCATTCGGCCCGGCCGGCGCCGCGGCGCTTCAGCTCGCGATAGGCCTCGATGATCTCGGCCATGGCGTGCTCGCCGTCGCCGATCACCACCAGGTCCACGAAGTCGGCCACCGGCTCGGGGTTGTCGGCCTGCGGACCGCCCACGATCACCAGGGGATGCGAGTCGTCGCGCTGCTCCGCGCGCAGCGGGATGCCGGCCAGGTCGAGCATGCACAGCAGGTTGGTGAAGCCCATCTCGTACTGAAGCGAGACGGCGAAGATGTCCGCCTCGCCGACCGGCTGCCGCGTGTCCCAGGTGAACAGAGGAATGCCGCGTTCGCGCATCACCCGCTCGGCGTCCATCCACGGCGTGTAGACCCGTTCGGCGCAGACCCCCGGCGTGTGGTTGCACAGCCAATAGATGATCTGGCAGCCCAGGTGGCTCATGCCGATGGAGTAGGCGTCGGGGAAGCCCACCGCGATGCGCACCTCGGCCCGCTCCCAGTCGCCGGGCCTGACGAGCTGGTTCCATTCGCCCCCGATGTACTGTCCCGGGCGGGTCACGCGGGGCAACAGCTCTTCGCTGACCCGCTCGCGAAGCGTCTGCATCGCATTCACCGTTCCTTCGTGCCTGGGCGGAAGCAGTTCCCGAACGCCCGTTGATTATAGCCGCCCGCGCGCGAAACGTCCGCGCGCCTCGTGGCGACCGGCCGGGAGGTGGCTGGTGCGGTTACACCACCCCCGCACGGCGGCGGAACTCGTCCTCGTCGATGACTTCGACGCCCAGGGAGCGGGCCTTGTCGAGCTTGGAGCCGGGATCGGCCCCGGCGACCACGAAAGCCGTGCTCCGGCTCACCGAACCAACCGCCTTGCCGCCCAGCGACGCGATCAGGTCCTGAATCTCCTTGCGGCTGAAGGTTCGCAGCGTGCCGGTGACGACGATGCTCAGGCCGGCGAACGGCCGCGGGCCGACGGCGCCTTGCCGGGGTTGAGTCATGTTCACGCCCGCGGCGCGCAGATCGGCGATGATCTTCCGCCCGCTGGCGCCGTGGAGGAAGGCATGGACGCTGGCGGCCAGTTCCGGGCCGACGCCGGGAATCTCCTGAAGCTGTTCGACGCTGGCCGCCGACAGGGCGTCGATGTCGCCGAAATGCCCGGCCAGCAGCTGGGCGGTGCTCACGCCCACGTGCGGGATGTTCAGCGCCGCCAGCACGCGGGCCAGCGGGCGGGTCTTGCTGGCCTCGATGGCCGCGAGCAGGTTGTCCACGCTCTTTTCGCCCATGCGATCCAGGCCCAGCAGCAGGTCCGGGCGCTCCGCCAGCCGATACAGGTCCGCGACGCTCCGGACCAGCCCCTTGTCCACCAGTTGCTCAGCCAGCACGGGACCCAGCCCCTCGATGTCCATCTGGTCGCGCCCGCAGAAGAAGCGCAGCCGCTCCTTGAGCTGGGCGGGACACGCGGGGTTGACGCAGCGCAGGAACACGCCGCCTTCGTCGCGGACGACGGGGCTCTCGCAGGCCGGGCAGGCCGCCGGCGGCTCGATCGGGCGGGTGTCCGCCGGCCGGGCGTCCGTGTCCACCTCGACCACCTGCGGGATGATCTCGCCGGCCTTCTCGATGATGACGAAGTCGCCGATGCGCACGCCCAGCCGCTCCACCTGGTCGAAGTTGTGCAGCGACGCGCTCTTCACCGTGGTGCCGGCCAGCAACACCGGCTCGAGGTTGGCCACCGGCGTGATGGTCCCCAGCTTGCCCACCTGGAAGCGCACCGAAACCAGCCGGGTCCGGGCCCGCTGGGACTCGAACTTGAAGGCGATCGCCCAGCGCGGGAACCGGCTGGTCTGGCCCAGCAGGTCGCGCTGATGGAAGGCATCCACCTTGATGACCAGGCCGTCGGTGGCGAAGTCCAGCCCGGCTCGCTTCTGCTCCCACTCGCGGACCATGGCGATGACCTCCTCGATCGACGCGAGCCGCCGCAGGTATCGGCTGACCGGGATGCCCCACTGCCTGAGCGTCTGAAAAACCTCGTAGTGGCCCTCCCCGATGGCGGGGCGGACTTCGCCGAGACCGTGGGCACAGAAGACCAGCCCGCGCTGCCCCACCGTGGCGGGGTCGAGCTGTTTGAGCGTGCCGGCCGTCCCGTTCCGCGGGTTGGCGAAGGTGGGCTCGCCGCGCGACTCGCGGAGGCGGTTGAACCGCTCGAAGGCGGCGATCGGCCAGTAGATCTCACCGCGCACCTCGAGCACCTCCTGCTTGAGTCCCTTGCCGCGCAGGCGCAGCGGGATGCTGCGAAGGGTCCGGGCGTTCTGGGTGATGTCGTCGCCGGTGGTGCCGTCGCCGCGCGTGGCGGCCAGCACCAGCCGGCCGTGTTCATAACGCAGCGAGACGGCCACGCCGTCGATCTTGGGATCGACCACGTAAGCGTAGGGCTCGTCGGGACCCAGCCCCTTGGCCACGCGGGCGTCGAACTCGCGCAGCTCGGCCTCGTTGTAGGTGTTGTCGATGGACAGCATGGGCACCGCGTGCCGCACCGGCCGGAAGCCCTCCAGCGGGGCCCCGGCCACGCGCTGGGTGGGCGAATCGGGCGTCACCAGCTCGGGATGCTCGGCTTCGAGTCTGACCAGCTCCTCGAACAGCCGGTCGTATTCGCGGTCGGAGATGAGCGGGGCGGCCTCGACGTAGTAGGCATAGTCGTGACGGGCGATCTGCTCGCGCAGTTCGGCGATGCGGGTGGCGGCGGCGGACTTGGTCATGGCCGGAACAGACTACCGCGCCGGCACGACGCCATGAAGGGCCGCGCTCCACCGGGGCCCAGGTCGGGAATCCGGGAAAGGGAAAAGGCTCATATCCGTCGCCCGTCCCCGCCGATAACCGTAGTGCCGCATCGCAGGGAGACGGACGCAAGATGGAGTACGCTTCGATCACGTTCTGGCTGCTGGTGGTCATCTTCTGCGCCCTGGGCGTCCATCGGCTGTGGAGTTCGATGATCCAGCCCAGGATCGTCAACTCGATCCTGCTGCCCGGGACGCTGGTCGCCCAGCTCGGCCACGTGCTGGGGCTGCTGGTCACCGGGGGGACGGTGAACAACACGTCGCTCATCAAGGACGACGATTCCGGCGGGCCGCAGACCCCGCCGGAGACCCAGACGCGCATCCCGGTGCTGGGGGCGATCATGATCGCGCTGCTGCCGCTGGCCGGTTGCGCGGCGGCGATTTACTGGGTCTCGTCGTACTTCGGGGGGCCGATCCTGGCGGGCATGGCGGCGGCCGCGCCGGCCGGGCTCGAACTGCCGCTGTCGCTGGGAGCCTTCTTCGACACCCTCCGCGCCGCCGTCACCCTCGTCCAGCAGCTCGTCCTTTCCGTCCAGGCCGGCGACTACCACGACTGGCGGACCTGGCTGTTCCTTTACCTGGCGGTGTGCCTGACCGTGCGCATGGCCCCGCTGACCGGCAACCTCCGCGGTTCGATCGGGGCCATCCTCATGACCGGGCTGCTGGCCTTCCTGGTCGGACAGGTCATGCGTTCGCCGTCCGCGCTCATGAGCGGCGCCTGGCCGCTGATCGTCTTCAGCGTGGCCGTCCTGCTGTTCCTGCTGATGGTCAGCCTGCTGGCCAAGGGGGCCGTCCTGCTGGTCAAGACGCTGCAAGGCCAGGGCTGAAAGCCGCCGGGCCGTTGCAATCGCCCGCCGCGGGGCCTATCCTCCTGCCATTCCAGACAGGGAGGACGCCCCATGATCGGACTCGGCGCGCTGATGACGCTGGCCTTGCTGGCCGACAAACCCGGCTGGACGTTCGACCCCAACACCCTCAGGCTGACCGGCGGCGACGTCACGGCCGTCCTGCGCCCGGTGGGCGACATGCACGGCGTGGTCATCGAGAAGCTGGGCGACGCGGCCTCGCCGGTGGCGCCCGGGCGGGCGTTTCTGAACCTGGAGCATTACCTGGAGGCCGGACGCTGGGCCGAGTACCTGCCGCGCAAGCTCGATCATTCCGTGGTCATGGACCGCCGCCGGCTCACCATCCGCTTCCCGCGGCCGCCCGACTGGCCGGTGGTCTCGGAGCTGACCTATACCTTCACGAAGCCCGGGGCCATCGACGCCCGGCTGGACTTCGCCTTCACCGGCAAGCTCCGGCAGTTCGAGGTCTATTTCACCTCCTACTTCGCCCGGCAATACGAGCGGAGCATCCGCACGAAGGGTCAGTGGCTGCGTCCGCAGATCGGGCCCGGCGAGCAGGTGCTCATCGCCCGCGATGATCGCGTCGCCGACCGCTTCGGCGACGGGCGCTGGGGTTTCCTGAAGGGCCGCATCCGCCTGGCCGAGGAGCGCTTCGACCTGCCGGTCATGGTCAGCCGGGACGACGCCACCGGCTGGACGGTGGTGCAGATGATCGAGCCGGGCGCCTGCACGCACATCGCTCCGAACCGCTTCGCCGTCGGACACAACTTCATCATCGGCGGCTGGGACGTGGACGAAGGCGACAAGCGCTCGGCGCGCATCCGGCTCATCACCGGCAGGAACCTTTCCGACGCCGAGGTCGAGAAGGAATTCCGCGCCTTCGCCGAGGAGTGCGGCAAGGGAGCGGGAACCGGGAACTGAATGCCGGGAACCGACGAGCCCTCTCTGCCGCCGCTTCCAAGCGGTGCCGTGTCCTCCGCGTTTACCGCGCGTTGCGCGGCCCAGGCCCGCGACCGGTAGGTTCATCGAGGGGATGCGGCGGGCCATCGAGCCGCGCGGCCGTGGATGGTTCGACGGTTCGCGGCCTTTCGCACCGGCCTTCAGGCCGGCAGGCAACGGAGACCTGACATGCCCATCGACGCCAGGCGGATCCATCGCCGGCGGGTCTGGCTGACGCTTCTCCTCCTTTCATCGGAGCCGCTCATGGCCCAGACCCGACCCGCGGAACCGAACTACGACGAGGCCAAGGTGCCTTCCTACAGACTGCCCGACCCCTTGGTGATGGCCGACCGGCAGCCGGTCAAGGACGCGGCCACCTGGCGGACGAAACGCCGGCCGGAACTGCTGGCTCTCTTCGAGCGCGAGATGTACGGCCAGGCTCCGGTCAAGCCCGACGTGCTCACCTTCAAGACCCTCGAGTCCGACCGCCAGGCCCTCGACGGCGCCGCCATCCGCAAGCAGGTCAGCATCTTCTTCAAGGGCCTCAACGACGGGATGGACATGGTCCTGCTGGTCTATCTGCCGGCGAAGGCCGCCCGGCCGGTGCCCGTCTTCCTGGTGCCCAACTTCCAGGGCAACCACGCGGTGGCTCATGATCCCAAGATCCAGCTTTCCACGCGCTGGATCGGCCCGAACTACCCCGGCGTGGTCAACAACCGGGCCACCGAGGAATCGCGCGGGGCGGAAGCCTCGCGCTTCCCCATCGGGATGATCCTCAAGGCCGGTTACGGCCTGGCGACGTACTACTACGGCGACCTGGACCCCGACTACGACGACGGGTTCAAGAACGGCGTACACGGGGCCTTCGACTCCTTCGAACGGGGGCGGCGCCCCACCGACGCCTGGGGGGCGATCGCGGCCTGGGCCTGGGGGGCCAGCCGGGCGCTGGACTACCTCGAAACCGACCCGGACGTGGACGCCCGGAGGGTGATCCTGATGGGCCACTCGCGGCTGGGCAAGACCGCCCTGTGGGCCGGAGCCCAGGACGAGCGCTTCGCCATCGTGATCTCGAACAACTCCGGCTGCGGCGGGGCGGCGCTCAGCAAGCGGGCCTTCGGCGAGACGGTGGCGGCCATCAACCGGGCCTTCCCCCACTGGTTCTGCGCCAACTTCCGCCGCTATAACGGGCGCGAGGCCAACCTGCCCTTCGACCAGCACGAGTTGATCGCCCTGATCGCGCCCCGGCCGGTCTACGTGGCCAGCGCCGTCGAGGACCGCTGGGCGGATCCCAAGGGCGAGTTCCTGGCCGCCCTGGGCGCGGATCCGGTCTATCGCCTGCTGGGCACCGAGGGCCTGCCGGTCAAACAGATGCCCGACGTGAACCAGCCCGTCCACGGAACCATCGGCTATCACATCCGTTCCGGCAAGCACGACGTCACCGATTACGACTGGCAGCAGTACATCGCCTTCGCCGACAGGCACCTGCGGTCCTCCAAACCCGCCGGCGACCCCTGACCGGCGTAACCGGCAGGCCGGCGATCACAACTGCATCGGAGGTTTTTCCGTCAGTAGGGGGGTAGGGGGCCAAACCTGGAACAGAACGATCGCCCTCGTACTCTCGGAATTCCGGCAAGACGCCGAATGCCCCCGTCGTCAGCGGTCGTTCTTGCGCCGTCACGGATCCCGCAAACGCCGCCCCTGGTGCGACCCGGCAACACTCGCGTGAGCCAGGAGCTCCCACTTCTCATTTCTCGCGTCTCAGTCCGCCGGGCGTGGTGACGCGCGGCGGCGTTGAGATGTGCTACGACGCCGGCGCCGACCGCGAGGCGGCCGGCCGGCTCTGCGGTTGGATCAAGGCCCAGCGCTGCCGGGCCAGGGTCAGCCGCTCGTAATAGGTCCGGCCCGAGCGCACGGCGGCGAGCTGCTCGGACATCTCCAGGAACCGCCGGTAGTAGTCGGCCATTCGCTCGGAGTCGCCGCGCCGGCCTTCGGCGTCGCCGAGGCGCATGAGCGTGTCGGCGACCTTCTCGCGGTGGATCAGGTTGTCCGGCTCGCGGGCCGCGAGGTCTTCGTGGATGGCCAGGGCGGCCAGGTATTGGCCCACGGCCTCTTCGGCGTCGCCCTGCTCCAGCTTGTTGTCGCCCAGGCGCAGCAGCACCTCGCCCGACTGGATTTGAGCGGCCACCGCCCGGGCCCGATCCTGGGCCGCCAGCTCGCTGATGCGGACCTGTTCCCGATACATCCAGGCCAGCACCGACGCGAACATGGAGACCAGCACGGCCCCGATGCCGGTGAGCACCGCCGCGGCCTTGTAGCGGGCCAGCGTGCGGGTGAGGTTATAGAAACCGGCCTCCCGGCGGGCCTCGATCGGCTGCCCGCGCAGATAGCGGGCCAGATCGTCCATCAGGGCGGCCACGTTCGGGTAACGCCGGTCCGGCTCTTTCGCCAGGGCCCGCAGCAGGATGGTCTCCAGCTCTTCGTCGATGGGACATTCGCCGACCGACCCGCCGTGCAACCGCCGGCTCACCCCCGAGCCCGGCGCCCAGGCCCTGGCCGGCGGCAACGCCGACGCATTGCCGATCGCCCGGATCACCTCCGGGATCGGCCCGGTCACCGGATACGGGAACGTACCCGTGAGCATCTGGTACAGAATGACGCCCAGGGCATAGACGTCGGTGCGGATGTCGACCTCGTCGCCGCGGCCAAGGGCCTGTTCCGGCGACATGTAGGGCAGCGTACCGAACACCTGCCCGGTGATGGAGAGCAGCGATTCGGGAGCGGCCAGCAGATGCTTGGCCAAGCCGAAGTCCAGCACGTGCGGCACGCCATGATCGTCCACCAGAATATTCGAGGGCTTCAGGTCGCGGTGGATCACGCCGCGCTGGTGGGCGTAATTGACGGCTTCGCAGACCTTCAGGAAGATCTCCAGGGCCTCCTCCAGGGCCAGCCGCTTGTCCCACACGTAGTGATGCAGGGGCAGACCGGCCACGTAGTCCATGATGTAATACGGCTTGCCGCCCGAGGTCACGCCGCGGTCGCGCACCCGGATGATGCCCGGGTGATTCAGCCCCCTGGCCAGCTCGATCTCGCGGTCGAAGCGCCGCAGGGTGGCTTCGTCGCCGGCCGTGCCGCGATGCAGGAACTTGATGGCCACCTCCCGCCCTCCGCCCGCAGGCACGGCCCGATACACCACGCCCTGGGCCCCGAGGTGAAGCTGCTCGAGGATCTCGTAGCCGCTGATGAAGTCCTGCCGCGGGGGCGGAAGGTCCGGCTCGGGCCGGGCCGACCCGCGATGACTGTCACGGGCCCGGCTTCCGGCTTCCGCGCCGGCCGGGAGTCCGGCCTGGCCGTCGGCCAGCGCCAGCCGAACCTCCTCGGCGAACGGCAGGTTCGACTGCCACTCCTCGAACGCCTGCCGGCACGCCGAACATTCCGCCAGATGGGCGCGCAAGGCGGCCTGCTGGGATTCCGGCAGGGTTCCGCCGGCCAGGGCCTCGAGCTGTTCGTCATTCAGGCAGTCGGGCATCGGCCACCTTTTCCGAGGAGCCAGAAGCAAGGGAGGAGGGAAGAAAGACCGGGAAAAGGGTGCGATCGGCCACGCTCATCCTTCCGCCGCTCGTGATCCGGACCCGCGTTTCACCAGAAGTCTTCCATGCACCGATAGGCCTCGCGCAGGTGAGAGAGCACCCGCCTCTTGGCGTGAAAGACCGCGTTGCGCGAGATGCCCAGCTGGGCGGCGGCCTTGTCCGCGGGCCAGCGCTCCAGCACCGTCAGCTCGAACGCCCGGACGGTGGTCTCCTCGAGATATCGCCGCACCTGCTTGAGGCAGGCCTGGATCAGGGCCTTGCGCCATTCGGCCTCCCAGAGCCGGGTCAGTTCGTCCTCGCCGGGTATCGACGCCAGCACCTCGGCCTTGCCCTCCGGCTCGACGGTGTGAAGCCGTTTGGCGCGCCGGCGGGCGCCCAGCATCTGATTGCGGGCGATGGCCAGCAGCCAGGTCCGCAACCGGCCCTTCTGCCGGTCGTAGCGACCCTTGCGGTAACTCTCCACGAACGCCAGGAGCGATTCCTGGGCCGCGTCCTGGGCGTCGTCGACGGAAAACCCCAGCCGCAGCGCGAACGACACCAGCACCGGCCGGTAGCGGGCGCAGAACTCTTCCCACACCCGGCCGTTGCCCTGGTCTTTGAGACCCATCAGCAGGTAGGTGTTGGTGTCGGCAAGCACTGAGGGCTCCCCCGCGGCGTTCGAGGGCTTCGCGCCGTGGCCGCAACACGTGCCCGGCGAGGCTTCGCCGCGCCCGGACGCACCATTCGGGGCCTTCAACCCGCGCGGCCGTTTCGGACCGAGGCCGTGGTTCCCGGCGCCGCCGGCTCGCGCAGAGCCCTGGCGTAATCCTCGATGGAGGCTCGTGATCGCCGCCCGTAGCCGGTCACGGCGAATCCCGCGGCGATCACAACCGCCAGCAGCGGGGGAGTCGCCGCCCCCAGCAGCGCGCGACCCACCCGGTCGGTCCGGCTGGTCACGTCCACCGCGGCCGCCGGCACCCGATGGGCACTGATCGGCCTGGCCATCGCGGCCGACTCGCGCTCGTCGGCCTGGTCCAGCGCGCGCAGCTCGGAGAGGACCTGGGCCCTGGCCCGCTCCCGCTCCAGCGCGGCCAGCAGGCCGGAGCGATTTTCGCCGGCGTCGCGCAAGAGCCGGAAGGCCATCGTCGCCTGCCGCGCGAGCGCTTCGCCCAGGGCCTCGGCCGAGGCCAGCGCTTCGGCGCGTTCCCGTTGCAGGGCCGCAACGGTGCGTTCGGCTTCGGCCTGGGCGTCGGCCAGGGCCCGCCGGCGCAGCTCGTCCTCGATCCGGGCCTTTCGCTGGAGCACCTGGGCCCGCAGGCCGGTCACGTTGCGCAGCAGGCCCGCCAGATCGAGGTTCTCCGCGGCCACGGCCCGGTTCACGGCAACGGCCAGGGCCTCGCGCGAATCCAGCGCCGGTTGCAGCTTTTCGAGCAGGTCGCGGCGCAGCGACAGCCGCTTGGTCGGCTCGTCGCCGCCCTGGGTGATCGCGTCGAGTGCTTTCTGGATCGCGGCCGACGCACCACCCGTCGCCTCGACGAACTGGCGGGCCGCGGTCTCCATCGCCGCCTGGCGGGCCGCGGGGTCGGCGCTCTCGCCCGCCGCGTCGAGGGCCCGGCGCTGTTCCTGCCAGGTCTTCGACAGGCCATCGACCGAGCGCGTGAACGTCGCCAGGGCTTCGCGGATGGCCGTCAGCGCCTCGACCACGTCCTGATCCTGCGGCGATTGGAGGCGCTCGGCCACCGCCTTGTCCGCATCCCCCGAACGGGGGGAAAGGTCGTCGAGCCGGATTCGTGCCTGGTCGATCACCTGCTTGAGGGCCGCGCCGAGCTCCTGCTCGCGGCCGGCGAGAACGTCGCGATCCGCCTGCAGCCGGGCGTCGGCGGCCAGAGCGGCCTGGAGCTGAGTCTCCGACACGTCGGCCATGACCGAAGGTTTGGCCGCCAGGCGCTGGTCGATCTGCCGAAGCCGGGCGGTCAGGACTTCCCGCCGTGCCAGAAGGTCTTCCAGCGCGGCGAGAAGCTCCCGCGAGCCGGTCGGCGTGTCCATCGGGCGGCTCTGGGCCGGCGACGGGTTTCGCGCCGCCGGCGCATCCGCCGGCCGTGTGGCCGCCGGGCCGGCGTTCTCTTCCATCGCCGCCAGCCGGGCGAGAAGCACTTCTCGGCGGGCCTGGCGTACCGCGGCCCCAGCCGGCTGATCGCCGCGCGCCGAAAGACGCTCGACCAGGCTTCGTGCGGCGGCATCGACTTCACGCACCCCTTGGTCGGGGTCCGCGAAAAGCCCGGACACTTCGACCACGCCATCGGACGGCCGGGCGCGCAACGTCACCCCAGCCAGTGAAACGCCCTTGGCGACATCGGCCAGGGCCGCGCCGTCCTCACCGGCGCAGGCGACGAAGCCCGTGACCGCAAAGGTGGAAGGGTAGCGCGTGAAAACCGTGAGAGCGATCAGCAAAGACATGATCGGAACGGCGATCGCGCCCGCTTTGGCGGCCGTCCGCTGCTGGAGCGACAATCGCCGCCACCAGGCCTGAACCGGCCTGACGCGCCGCTGCCACGCGGCCAGCCACGCCGGGTCGATCACCTGCGCCCCGGGGGGCGTTGACGGCGGAGCGGATCGGCCGCGAAGCTCAATCAGTTGGGCTTCCAGCGCGCCGGCCCGCTCGCGCTGCTCGTCGAGGTCGCGGCGGGCCTGGCCCAGATCGGCCGCGGCCCGGTCGCGCTCGCGGGTGAGCCGCTCGATCTGGGCCAGCGTCTCGCGCTCCCGGGCCAGCAGGGCCCCCAGCCGCTTCTGGTGATCCTGCATGGCGCGGGCGGCGTCGGCCAGCTGCTGCTCGCGCTGCCGGAGCCGGGCGGACAGATCCTGCTCCAGCGCGTCGCGCCGGCTGGCGAACTCGGCCCGTTCGAGCTGTAAGCGCCCGTTGGCCTCGCGCAGGGCCTTCTCGACCCGGGCCAGACGCCGCTCGCGCAGCGACAGGTTGCCCTCCAGCCGCT
This sequence comes from Phycisphaerae bacterium, assembly GCA_039961895.1. GTDB lineage: Bacteria > Planctomycetota > Phycisphaerae > UBA1845 > PWPN01 > JAAXZI01. Next base: position 14,292 of record JABRVU010000350.1, read on the forward strand.
CCACGCGCTCGCGGATCTCATCGAGCAGCCTGGCCGCGTTGCTGCCCTCGGTCTCCGGGGGCAGGGCCGCTTCGATCGATTCGGGCGCGGAGGGGTCTTTCGAGGCGGGCACGTTCACTCTCGCTCCGACAGAATCGCGTTGATCTTGTCCATTACGGCGGGCGGGATGACCACGTCGGCGGCGCCGGCGTTTTCGATGGTCTGGGTGGGGCGCTTGACGCCGGCGATGGCTGCGGTCACGCCGTCCTGGTCGATCACCCAACGCAAGGCCAACTGGGCCAGGGTGCAGTTCAACGCGCGGGCGATCGGCCGCAACCGCTCGATCACCGCCAGGTTCCGTTGCCACGCCGGGCCGCTGAAACGCGGGTCCTTGGCCCGCAGGTCGGTGAACCGGCTGGCGGCGTCGAACTTGCCGGTCAGCAGCCCGCGGGCCAGCGGGCCGTACGCGATCACGCCCAGGCGATACTCACGGGCGTAGGGCAGCAGCTCGTCGCGCGCCGCCGGCTCGAACATGGACAGCTCCGGCTGAAGACATTCGACCGGCCCGAACCTGCGGGCCTCGGCCACCTGCTCGCAACTGAAGTTGGATACGCCGATGACGCCGATCTTGCCCTGCTCGCGCAGGCGCAGCAGGGCCTCCATGGTCTGGCCGATGGGCGTCTTGGGGTCGGGCCAGTGAATCTGGTAGAGGTCGATCGACTCGACGCGCAACCGGCGAAGGCTGGCGGCACACTCGTCCATGACCGACTTGGCGGTCAGTCGCCGCTCGATGGGCCCGCCCGGTTCGCGCCAGACCAGCCCGCACTTGGTGGCCAGCACCACCTGGTCGCGCCGCCCGGCGATGGCCTTGCCGACGATCTCCTCGCTGTGCCCGTAGCCGTATGCCGGGGCCGTGTCGATCAGCGTAATGCCCAGGTCCAGGCCCTTCTGAATGGCGGAGATGGATTCGTTGTCGTCCACCGGCCCCCAGACGGCGACCTCTCCACCCATGGCCCAGCAACCCAAGGCCACCACGGAGACTTCGAGATCGCTCGTACCCAGCCGACGGTATTGCATCGCAAGGGTAGTGTAACCCCCGCGGAACGATCCGACAAGGATTCCCTCCAGTACCGCCGAAACGTTCGGCCAGCCACAACTACATACCTTCCCACCTGTTATGTCGGGGTGCGCGCATCACGAATGAGAGGTCAACAAACGGTGCCGGGCACGAGTCATCCGTTCCCGCCGGCCATCTCATCACGCGAATGGCGATTTTCCGTCACACAAACATCGCATTGATAGGGATTTACCCGATGGCTAGAATTGCACGCAGCTTGGCACGGTCGGGGAGAAGCAGGGTTGGTGGCGCGGCGCCGGACGGCTCGGATTTCGGAGCGAAGCCCGACTTCTCCCCGCGCGGATCGAGGCAATGCTCAAACAGCACAGTCACCTCATGGTCAGCCTGCTGGCGGTGGCGGACGCCTGCGCCGTGGCCGTCGCGTGGGTGGCGAGTTTCTGGGTCCGCTTCACCTGGCTGCCGGTCGACGAGGCCAAGGGGGTTCCGGCTTTCCAGGATCACTATCTGGCGTTGTTGCCGCTGGTGGTCGTCGTCCACCTGCTCATCTTCTCGATGGTCCGGCTGTACCGCCCACGCCGCGACGGCTCGGTCGTGGAAGAGGCCCGCGACATCGTCAAGGCCTTTGCGATGGCCATCGTGGCGGTCATCCTGCTCGACTATGCCCTGCCGGCCAGCAACAAGATATCGCGCCAGTTCATCGTGACCTACGCGGTGTTGGGCACGACGCTGTTCATCCTCTTCCGCACGACGGTCCGCATCGTGCTGGGTCAGCTTCGCCGTCGCGGGTGGAACCGCCGGACCGCGGTGATCGTGGGCACGGGGCGTGCGGCCCAGTCGCTGCTGCACGCCATCCGCAACAACTCCTGGATGGGCATTCACGTGCTCTACTTCGTGGACGACCTGGAGCCGGGTCGGCCGCGGTCGATTCGCGGAGTGAGCGTCAAGGGGCCGATCGCGGACCTGCGCCTGATCCTGGAACAGCAGCCGGCCGATTCGGTCTTCATCGCCCTGTCCGCCCAGCAGGCCCACCGCGCCAACGACGTGCTCATGGCCCTGGAGACCTCGGTGGCCGACGTGCGCATCGTGCCGGAGCTGAACCCGACGTTCGCGCTGCGGCCGACGGTCAGCGAGCTGGACGGCCTGCCGATCCTCGCCCTGCGCCAGACGCCGCTCTACGGATGGAACGCTTTCCTGAAGCGCGGGTTCGATCTGCTGGTCGGCGGGTTCTGCCTGGCCGTTGCCCTGTTACCGATGGCCGTCATCGCGGTGCTGGTCCGGCTGTCGAGCCCCGGTCCCATCCTCTATCGCCAGCGGCGCATGGGGCTGGACGGGCGGGAGTTCACCATCCTGAAGTTCCGCACCATGCGCGTGGACGCCGAGGACGGCACCGGCCCGGTGTGGGCCAGGCGCGACGACCCCCGCCGGACGCGCATCGGGCGGTTCCTGCGGCGGACCAGCCTCGACGAGTTGCCCAATCTGTTCAATGTGCTGGCCGGCTCGATGTCGCTGGTCGGCCCGCGCCCCGAGCGGCCCGAACTCATCGCCCGATTCAAGGGCGAAATCCCCCGCTACATGCTCCGACATAAGATGAAGGCCGGCATGACCGGCTATGCCCAGATCAAGGGCTACCGGGGCAACACTTCACTCAAGAAGCGCATCCAGCACGACGTGTACTACATCCGCCACTGGAGCCTGGGGCTGGACGTTCAAATCCTGGCCCAGACGCTCACCTCCACCTGGTTCAGCCGGCACGAGACGTGACCTTCACCAGTTGGACGGCGCTCGTACAGTACCGGACCGAATGGTGCGTGACGCGACCGGCGGATCGGGCGAATGCGTCCCTTCCAGGACTGCGGCAACTTGTTGCCGCGTAACCCGTGGGAATCGAGTTGCGGCAATCAACTGCCGCAGTCCTGAACAAATCGAGGTGCCCTGCCCAACCCGTCACGGACCCCGGACCCTACGCCGGTCGCATGGCCTTTTGATTCCTGGTTCCCGTTCCCTTCTATTGACGCTATGAAGACGGATCATCAGGTCGAAGTGCTCGAACGCATGCTTGATCCGGTCAGTCAGGTTCTGACGCCGGACGTGGCTCGCCGACTGCTCGCACTACGGGCCGATCCTATTGCCCAGCAACGCATCGAGGAATTGGCCGACAAGTGCACCGAAGGTCAGTTGTCAGATGAAGAACGCGCGGAGTATGAATCCTACGTATCGGCCGTGAACGTTCTTTCGGTGCTTCAAGCCAAGGCCCGGGCCCTTCTGGTCAATCAGCAGACAGCCTGATGGACGCGGCCACGAAAAACAGGATTCGAGAACGGGCGGGTCAACGGTGCGAATACTGTCGCCTTGGCCAGGAAGATGAGCCCCACTATCGGTTTCATATCGAACACGTCGTACCTCGCAAGCATGGAGGTTCAGACGCACTCACGAACCTGGCCCTTGCGTGCTACCATTGCAACGTCCCCAAAGGCACAAACCTGACGGGAATCGATCCCGAGTCGGGGCTGACGGTACCGCTTTTCAATCCCCGCGATCAGGTCTGGGACGATCACTTTCTGGTTCAGGACAATCTGATCAAGGGCCTGTCGCCCGTTGGCCGCGCCACGGTTCCTGTTCTGAACTTTATTTCGCCGCCCCGCGTGGAAGTGCGGAAGGCCTTGGCTGCGTCGTTGCAGTCTGTTCGTCGGCTGGGATCTTCACCGGATTTCCACCCGCTCGAAGCGCAGGTTCCTGACGCGGTCGCTGCCGAGGGTCAGGCCGCTGACGCCGCCCTGGGCGTCGCGGAGGAAGCGGACGGCCACATAGTCGCCGTAATCGCGGTTGACGGCGTCGAAATGGGTGAGGAACTCGTCGTCCCGCATCGGGATCAACGGCTGCTCGTCCTTGCGGTGCTTGAGCAGGAGCCGCCCGTCCTGCACGTGGAGGGTGTAGATGGCCTCCAACTCGGGGCTCCTGAAATGGCCGACGTATTCCGACAGTTTCGCGGCCGGCACGTCCGCGGCCTCGATCCGCCGGGCGGGGGTGGGCGCCTCGCCGCCGAGTTGGCGTTTCATCTCGCGCACCGGCCCCTCCGGCGCCGCCGGAAACAAATAGTGCGTTCCCGAGCCGTCCTCGACGAAGTCGCCGGGCGAGACCTCGCGCAAGACCTGCCGGGCCTCGCCTAGCTTGAGCATGAGCCGGTCTTTTTCCTTCACGAAGGTGCGGGCCAGGAAGTCCTCGACCAGCCAGTAGGAGCCCGCATAGTGATCGTAGCGCTTCAGGTCGGCGGGGGAGGCCGAGGCCGCGTCCGCCTGGGCGGGAGCGGGAGACTTCAGCGGTTCCATCCGGTCGTCGAGGTACAGATCGGCCACCTTCCTGGCCAGCGCCGCCGGCACCATGCCGCCCAGGTTGGCCAGCACGATCACCGTGAATCGCTGATCGGGAAAACGCAGGAAGACCGCCCGATAGCCCGCGTCCACGCCGGTGTGGCTGACGGTCCTGAGGCCGCGGTAGGTGCCGATCCGCAGGCCGCCGGCGTAATCCTGAAGCCGCCCGTCGTTGAACCGGCCGACGCGGAGCATCTCGGCCATGACGGCCGGCCCGCCCACGACCGGATCCTCGAAATTCCGGTCCCACCGGGCCAGGTCCTCGACGGTCGTCTGCAACGCCGTCGGGCCAGGCAGGGCCATGGACATCACCGCGATCTGAAACCCTCCGCCGGGCCGGGGGTCGTAAGAATAGGCCCGGTTGGGCAGAATCGCGTGGAAATCGCTGCGGATGTGGGTGTTCTTCATCCCCAGCGGTTCGAAGATCCGCCGCCGGCAGAACTCCGGCAGGGTCTGGCCGCTGACCCGCTCCACGATCAGTCCCATCAGCGTGTAGCTGCTGTTGCAGTAGCCGAAACGCTCGCCCGGCTCGAAGTTGAGGTCTCGCTGGCGGAAGATGAGCTTGAGCACGTCGTCCTGGAGCACGACGTCCTCGTTGCGCCAGCCGGCGTACTGGAGCAGCTCCCACTGGTCGCGCATGCCGCTGGTGTGATGCATGAGGTGGCGGATGCGCACCGGGCGGGACAGGCCGGCCATCTCGGGGACGAACGTGCGGACCTCGTCCTCCAACGAAAGCCGGCCCTCGGCGGCGAGCATCAGGACGGCCAGGGCCGTGAACTGCTTGGAGACCGAGGCTACGTGGAAGAGGGTGGCGGGGGTGATGGGCACGCCGTGTTCCAGGTTGGCCATGCCGTAGCCCCGCTGATAGATGACCCCTCCGTTCCGCACGATGGCCAGGGCACAACCCGGCGAGTCGGGCTTGTCCCACTCGGCGAAGATGCGATCGACGTCCGCGATCCGGCCGGCGGAATCGGCGCCCAGCCCGGTCCGGCCACAGCCGGCGGCCTGAAGAGTCGCGAGCAGACAACACAAGCTCAAACCGGGGGATCGCATGACTGCTCCTCGCGGGTTCGCATCCTCCGCACGGGGAAAACCAAGCCCCTCACCGCCGGTGCTTCTTGCGGCGCTGGCGCTTTTCCTTACGGGTTTCCTTGCGCTTCTGGCTGAAGGTGCTGCCGCCCTTGAGCTTGGGCATCCACCCGGTGGCGGCCATCTTGGCGAACTGAGTGGCGCTCTTGAGCCGGTCGAGCATGGACATGCCGCTCATGACCTTCATCATGTCGCGGACCTGGGTGAAGCTTTTGATGAGCCCGGAGACGTCCTTGGGGTCGGTGCCGCTGCCCCGGGCGATGCGCCGACGGCGCGAGGCCTCGATGATGTCCGGGTTGCGGCGCTCCTTGGGGGTCATGGACTGGATGATGGCCTCGTAGCGCTCCAGCTCGGTCTCGTCGATGTCCATGCCGTCCACCTGGCCGGACATGCCCGGGATCATCTTCATGAGGTCCTTCATCGAGCCCATGGCCTTCATCTTGTTCATCTGGGCCATGAAGTCTTCCAGGGTCATGCCGGCGGCCATCTTCTTCTGGAGGCGGGCGGCCTCCTCGGCGTCATACTGTTGCTGGGCCTTCTCGACCAGGCTGACCACGTCGCCCATGCCCAGGATGCGCCCGGCCATGCGGTCGGCGTGGAACTCCTCGAGGGCCTCGAGCTTCTCGCCGACGCCGATGAACTTGATGGGCTTGCCGGTGATCATCTTGGCCGACAGAGCCGCCCCGCCGCGGGTGTCGGAGTCGAACTTGGTGAGGATCAGCCCGTCGAGTTCCAACCGCTCGTTGAAGCGCCGGGCGGTGTTGACCGCGTCCTGCCCGGTCATGGCGTCGATGACCAGGAAGACCTGGTGCGGCTGGGTGGCCTGCTCGACCTGGGCGATCTCGTTCATGAGTTCATCGTCGATGGCCAGGCGGCCGGCGGTGTCGAGGATGACCACGTCGCGGTCGGTCCGGCGGGCCTGGATCACGCCGTTGCGGCAGACCTTGACCGGGTTGGTTTCGCCGCGTTCGGCGTAGACCGGCACGCCGACCTGTCCGCCGATGACCTCGAGCTGGTCGATGGCCGCCGGGCGCTTGAGGTCGGCGGCCACCAGCAGCGGGCGCTTGCCGCGGGCCAGCATCATGCGGGCCAGCTTGCCGCAGGTGGTGGTCTTGCCCGAGCCTTGCAGGCCGGCCATCAGCACCACCGTCGGCCCCGGCGTGACGTAGGGAATCCGCGGATCGACCGGCCCCATGAGCTCGATCAGCTCGTCGTGGACGATCTTGATGAGCACCTGTTCGGGGTGCAGGGTCTTGATGACCTGGGCCCCCAGGGCCTTCTGCATCACGTCATCGGTGAACTTCTTGACCACGTTGACGTGGACGTCGGCCTCCAGCAGGGCCGTGCGCACCTCGCGCAGGGCCTCGGCCACGTTGTCCTCCGTGATCCGGCCCCGACCGCGAATCTTGCGGAACACCTCGCCGAAACGTTGGGTGAGCGATTCGAACATCGTCCGTGTTATTCCTCCGCCGCGATCAGGTCCGCGTAGCTCTCGCGCCTGCGGATGACGCGGAACGTCTCGCCCTCGACCAGCACCTCGGCGGCGTTGGGCCTGGAATTGTAGTGGCTGGCCATGACGAAACCGTAGGCCCCGGCGGTGAACACGGCGATCAGGTCGCCGCGCTTCACCGGCGGGAGCATCCGGCCCTTGCCCAGAAAATCGCCCGATTCGCAGACCGGCCCGACGACGTCCACCTCGCTGGTGCCCGGGAAGTTCAGCCCCCGCCCGCGCGGCGCGGGCACGAAACCCGGCCCGGGACGCGCGGGCCAGATGAAATGATAGGCATCGTACAGCACCGGCCGGATCAGCTCGGTCATCGACCCGTCCACGATGACGAAGCTCTTGTCGCCCCCCTTCTTCACGTACAGCGTGCGGGTCAGCAGGATGCCGGCGTTGGCCGCGATGGTCCGACCCGGCTCCAGGATGATCTGCAAGCCCCGGTCGCGCAGCAGCGGCACGATCTTCTCGGCGTAGGCCCGGGCCGTGGGGGCCTCCTGATCCTCGTAATGGGCCCGGAACCCGCCGCCGATGTCCAGCGTGTCGATGGCGTGGCCTTCCGCGCGCAGTTCCTCGATGAGCTCGAGCGTCTTGCGGATGGCCTCGACGTAGGCCTCGATGACGTTCACCGGCGATCCCAGGTGCAGGTGGATGCCGCAGAGGCGGACGTTGCGGTCGCGGCCGAACTCGGCGAACACGCGCCGCCCGCGCTCCAGGTCCACCCCGAACTTGGTCTCGCGCTTGCCGGTGGTGGTGTGGCGGTGCGTCTGGGGGTCCACGTCGGGGTTGACGCGCAGCGCCGCCCGCACGGTCTGCCCGCGGGCCCGGGCGATCTCGATCAGGTTGGCCAGCTCGGCCTCCGACTCGATGTTGAACCAGCCGATTCTCGCGTCGATGGCCTCGTGGATCTCGGCGTCGGTCTTGCCCACGCCGGCGAAGACGATTTTCGAGGGGTCCGCCCCGGCCTGGAGGGCCCGGAACAGCTCCCCGCCGCTGACCACGTCCATGCCCGCGCCCCAGCCGGCCAGCAGCCTGAGGATGTGCAGGTTCTGGCAGCTCTTGATCGAGTAGCAGACGATGGGCTCCAGCTCCCTGAAGGCCTCGGCCATCTTCAGGTAGTGATCGCGAAACGTGGCCGCCGAATAGATGAACACCGGCGTGCCCACCTGCTCGGCGATGGCCCGGGCCGGCACGTCTTCGCAATACAACTCACCGTCTCGATAGGCGAACGAGTCCATCGGGAACCCCGTCATGATCGTGAATACCCAAGATTATGGGGCAATTACACACGATCCGCGGACGGGAATCAAATGAGCCGCGCGGCCAGGCGCCGGTCGGATGGGCCAGCCGTGGAGCCGTCCGCCGGCTTCTTCGCCTTCTGCATCCGGTGCCACGGGTCCTGCTCGGCGCGCGTCGCGTTTTCATCATTGACAAACGCATCGACCGGCCTACGCTGAACCCCGCGCGCGGTGGGGGGCATGAAGCGAGGGCGGCCCGCGCCGATCCGGCGGGCGGCCTCGACGGCCTGTTCGAGGTTGAAGTGGGTGGGATGCGGCCGGTGCCGCAGGCCGTCCAGAATCAGCGTCTCCA
>JABRVU010000351.1:0-4624 GCA_039961895.1 Phycisphaerae bacterium
CGGCAGGCATGATCTCGGTAAAGAACCTGACCAAGTATTACGGACCGCACCTGGCGGTGGACAACGTCAGCTTCAACGTCGGGGAAGGCGAGATCGTGGGCTTTCTGGGGCCCAACGGTGCGGGCAAGAGTACGACGCTTCGGATTTTGACCTGTTACATGCCGGCCTCGAGCGGCATCGCGTCCGTGGCCGGCTTTGACGTGTTCACGCAGTCGATGGAGGTCCGTCGCCGGATCGGCTATCTGCCCGAAGGCAACCCGCTCTACCCCGAGATGCGCGTCCGCGAGTATTTGAACTTCCGGGGGAAGCTGCGGGGTATGAGCCGCACCGAGCGGGCCGAGGGCATCAAACGGGTGTCGGATCGTTGCTGGCTGGGCGAGTTCGTGGACCGGCCGATCGGACACCTGTCCAAGGGCATGAGACAGCGCGTGGGGCTGGCCGACGCCCTGCTCCACGACCCCAAGGTGCTGGTGCTCGATGAGCCGACCATCGGCCTGGACCCGACGCAAATCCGCGAGACCCGCAAGCTCATCTCCGATCTGGCCCGCAAGCACACCATCATCCTGAGTTCGCACATCCTGCCGGAGGTGGAGGCGGTCTGCCAGCGGGCGATCGTGATCGCGGGGGGCAAGATCAGGGCCAGCGGAACGCTGAACGAAATCCGGGACCGGATCAAGGGGGCTTCGCGGCTGATCGCGGAAATTCGCGGGCCGAAGGCCGAGATCGAGGCCGGGATTCAGGCCGTGCAGGGCGTTCGTCACGTGGACACCACGGCGGTGGACGGATGGAACCGGCTGCGGATCGAGGTGGGCGACGGGCAGGACGTGCGCGAGGCCATTTCGGCTCTGGCCGCCCGGCACAACTGGCCGTTGCGCGAGTTGCGGCTGGAGGTCGGAAGTCTCGAAGAGTTCTTCATCCAGATCACGGCCGAATCGAACGCGGCGGCACGTGCACACCGGACGGCCGCCGCGTAGGCGGCACGAGGTGAGAGCGGATGGTACGTGAGAAGGTGGGAAAGAGTTCGGGATCACGACGAGGGGCGAGGGAATCGCGGAACGCGGATTTCGGATGGCAGACAGCGGAGCGCGGATGGAGTGTGACACCGCTGGTTTGCATCTGTAGCGAGCGGCCCCGGTGCCGGTCGTGGAGTGGTTTCCGACTTTCGACGGCCTGCACTCACGGCAGGCCGCTGCGAGATCGCGCTGTCAAGAGTAAGTGGCGTTTGGCCATGGCGGATGGCTGGGACGAGCGAACGAGTTTTCATCATCATCCGTGGTAACCAGGAACCAGAAACCAGGAACCAGGAACCCAACGATATGAGGACGCGATATGTCGGTTGAGACACCTGTTAAAGCGGCCGGACCCGAGGGGGTCAACGCGAGCGAACGGTCGGGTCTGCTGACCGCGGCCGGCGACGTACACGGGGGCAGGAGCACGGCGGCGGTTCTCGCGCTCACCCAGCGCGAGCTGGCCTCTCTGTTCTTTTCGCCCATCGCCTACATCGTGGGGGCGGTCTTCCTGGGGCTGGCCGGCTACGCTTTCGTCGAAAAGACGCTGGTGCCCGGCAACGAAGCCTCGATGCGGATGCTGCTGGAGTGGATGGCCGGCGGGCTGGTCTTCGCCGTTCCCCTGCTGACCATGCGTTCCATCGCCGATGAGTTCTCCTCCGGGGCCATCGAGACGCTCATGACCGCGCCGGTCACCGATACTTCGGTCATCCTCGGCAAGTTCCTCGGCGCGTTCGCGTTCTACCTGGTCATGCTGGCGGCCACGATCCTGCACCTGATCCTGATGGCCCGGTTCGCCGATCCGGTGCCGGCGGTGGTCTTCGCCGGGTACCTGGGCATGGTGCTGCTGGGGGCGTTCTTCATCGCGGTGGGGATCTTCGCCAGCAGTTGCACGCGGCACCAGCTGCTGGCCGCCACCCTGGGCATGGCCATCCTGGCGATGTTCACCTTCGCGGCCAACCAGGGCAGCCTGCTGCTGGGCCGGACGACCATCGGCCATTGGGTGATCGACTGGCGCCGGGTGTCGTCGTACGTCAACGCTTACGGGCATTTCTCCGATTTCGCCAAGGGCAGCCTGGACCTGGCCAGCATCGTGTTCTTCGTGTCGGGCACGGCGTTGTTCCTGTTTCTGGCGGTCAAAGTACTGGAGTCACGGCGATGGCGGTAAACGAAGCGGGTCGGGGGACCAGCGCGGTCCGGCGGTTGTTCCTGGGGGCCAACGTGACGCTGGCCGTGGTGTTGGTGGTGTTCATCGTGGTGGCGGTGAACTTTCTGGCCAACCGCTACAACCAGCACAAGGACGTCTCCGGCGGGCTGACCGGCTACCGGCTCTCCGACCGGACGCAGCGCGTGCTGGCCAAGGCCGGGCCGATCACCGTCACGACGGTCTACACCTCGAACGACCCGGATAAGAACTTCAAGGACTACCTGCCCAAGCTGCGCGATTTCTGCGACGAGCTGGAGCGGGCCTCGAAGCAGGTGCGCGTCGAGCACATCTCCAGCCCCGACGAGCAGGCCGCCCTGCGCGACCGGGTGAGCCGGAAGTTCGGATCGGCCACCGCCAAGCACCGCGAATCGACGGAGAAAGCCCTGGCGTTGTGGGGGCAGCTCAAGGGCGTGCTCGACGCCCAGCGCCAGGCGCTGGAGGCCCTGGCCGGCGGCGATTCCTGGCTGCGCAGCTTCAGCTCGCTGGCGACACGGACCAACGAACTGACCCGCCTGGCCAAGAATCTCGAAGAGACCGAGAAGGAAGTGAAGGACCTCATCGAGGGCGAGGCCCTGCCCAAGTACAGCGACGCCAGCAGCAAGATCACCTCCTTCGACGACGACGCCAAACGCCAGATCGAGGAATACCGGAACTGGGCCCGCGACATGGACAAGCTGGCCCGGACGCTGGGCGACCCCAACCTGGAGTTCGTCAAGAAGACGCAGGCGAACAACCAGCAGATCACGGCCATGATGGCTCAGCTCCGCGAGATCATCGGCGACGCCAAGGACCAGGCCGTGCCCGAGGAGCCCGCGCCGGTGTTGCAGAAATACGGAGCGACGGCCAAGGCGCTGGCCGACGTGCTCTACGACCAGTCCGGGCTGTTGCAGGAGTTCCTCAAGGCCAACCCGGCGGTGCGCTATCACAACCGCTGGTCGGTAAGCGTGGACCTTTCCGCCCAGGGTCTGCCGCTGCGCACGGTGATGGGGATGGACGCCCTGCTGAGCCAGACCGCCGAACAGGTCGCCCAGTGGGCCCAGGTGCTTCGCCAGGGCCTGCGGCAGGACGCGGCCAAGGACCGGCTTCAGGGCCTGGTCCGCCAGCTTCGCAGCCAGACCGCCGAGTGGGCCGAGTTCCTCAGGTTCTGGGCCGAGGCCTCGACCGCCCCGTTCGCCCAGGCCGGGCGGATCGACGAGGCCAGCAAGAAGCTCCTGGCCGACGTGAGCGCCGGCGAGATGTTCAAGGACATCCTCAAGGAGATGGAGGCCATCGCCACCACCATCAAGGAGCTGCCCCAGCAGAAGATGAACGAGGTCGGCGAGCGGCTCAAGCAGGACAACATCGTGGTGGTGGAGAGCGACAAGGAGGTGCGCATCCTTCCCTTCGACGAGGTCTGGCCGCTCACCGACCGCCACGCCGAGCGCTTCAGTTCCTTCGATAACCGGGATTCGCGGGAGCGCCACCGGCGCGAGTTCAACGGCGACGCCGCCATTTGCAGCGCGATGATGGACATGCAGTCGGAGAAGAAGCTGGCCACGGTCATTCTGACCAGCTACGAGAGCCAGCCGCCGCCGCAGATGCGGCAGTTCCAGCGGCCGATGACCGGGCCGATCCCCATGGAGGAGATGAGCCGGCTCAAGGAGGCCCTGGAGCGGGCCAACTTCGCGGTGAAGGAGTGGAGCCTGGCCGCCCCGCAGTCCGGTCCGCAGGATCAGTCCGGGCCCAAGCCGGTGCCCGATCCGCCGGCCCCGGAGGCCGACACCGAGCCGATCTACGTCTTCCTGCCGCCCGCCGAGCAGCCGCCCATGAACCCGTTCATGCCCATGCCCCCGTCCGGCGGCTTCGGCGAGCAGGAGCTGGCCAAAGTCAAGGAGGTGCTCAGCAGGCCCAAGACCAAGGCCATCTTCCTGGCGGTGGCCAACACCCGGTTCGCGGGCCAGCCGGAGGCGACCTACGGCTACAACAAGCTGCTGGAAGAGGAGTGGGGCATCAGGGTGGACGTGAACGCGCGCGTGGTCCGCGGCGTGCCCTCGGCGCGCGAGCCGGGCATGTTCACGCTCGATCCGATCCAGCTCAACCACCTGCGGCTGAACACCTTCAGCGATCAGCCCATCGGCAAGCCGTTGCGCTCGCGGCGGATGCTGACGCTGATGGCCTGCCCGGTGAACAAGGTCAAATCCGTCGCCGACGTGGTGGTGTCGGAGGTGCTGACCGTCCCGGGCAACGTCAAGGACGTCTGGGCGGAAGGCGACCTGGGGTTGATGGTCAAAGCCATCCGCGAACGGACCAAGGGCGGCGTGTTCTCCAAGAGCGAAAAAGCCGTCAATCCCCCGTTCCCGGTCATTCTGGCCGCCGAGAACACCAAGAACGAGTCGAAGATCGTGGTCATGGGCAACGGCGGTTCGTTCAT
>JABRVU010000352.1:0-5356 GCA_039961895.1 Phycisphaerae bacterium
GTTCTGGGCGTTGGGGTCGCGGAAGCTGCGGATGCGCAGGAGCAGGTCGCTGATGACGTAGACGCGCAGGACGGTCTTGCTGTTCAGGTCGTCCTGGGTGGAGATGACCACCACGCCGTCCACGATGTCGTAGCCGATGCGGGTGGTTCCGCCGGCGGCCGCGGTCACGTTCTCAAGCAGGCGCTGAAGGGCGATCTCGATCTTGACGTCGCGCAGTTGCAGCCCGCCCGTGTCGGTGGTCCGCTCGACGCCGGCCAGGGCCAGGGCCGGCCAGTTGACGTCGATGGACACCTGGGCCTGGATGCGCAGGAAGTCGACCACTTCCGCGAAGCCGGTGCCTTCGGGGAAGTCCACCGCGGGAATGACCTTGGCGAGCTTCTGCCGGGTGGCCGCGTCCGCCGCGCTCTCTCCGCTGATGCCCGCGCCGAACGGATCGCGCTGGACTACGATCCGCCAGTCCTCCTCGGAAGGGTACTTGATGATGCGGTCGTCGCCGGTGACGTCGGCCACCAGGGCGTCGCTGGCGTGCTCGCGGAAGCCCTGGAACTGGTCGGCGCCGAACTTGGCCCGCTGCTTCTGGCGGTTGATGACGCTCAAATCCTGGAGGTACTCCTTGAGGTCCTGGGCCCGGGCGTTGAGCGGGTCGATGGTGAGGACTTCCTTGACCACGTCGAGGGCCTTTTCATACTGATACTCCTTGCGGAGCTGGGCGGCCTGCTGCATGAGCTGGGTGACGCGCTCGGTGCGTTCGCGGAAGTCGGCGGCCTGGCGCTGGTTCTCGCGGATGCGAGCCTCGCGGGCCTTCTGGCGGGCCTGGTCCTGCTCGAATTCGCGCTGCTCGGCCTCGATCCTGCGGCCCAAGGCGCTCAACTGGCTGTGCCAGTAGGTGTAGCGGTCGGGGGGCTGGGCGTCCCGGCGGGCGCCTTCGAGGGTCTGCTGGGCCACGGTCAGGCGGGTGCGGGCCTCGTCGAAGTTCGCCTTGTTGATGGCCGCGCGAACCTCGTTCTCCGCCGAGCGCAGCAGCACTTCAGCCCGGTCCCAGCGCTGCCGGCGGCGAACCTCGAGCGTGGCGATGCCGGGGGGCTGCCCCTCCACGGCCCGATGCTGGCGGAGCAGTTCGAGACCCTTGAGCGCATCGGCGTGGCCGGGTACCAGCTTCAGCGCCGCCTGGTAGCGGTCCTGGGCGGTATCGTATTGGGCCCGGGCCATGGCCTCGTCGCCCTCGCGGATCAGCCTGTCGGCCTCGACGCGGTCGCGCTGGGCCTTGGCGTTGCTGACGGCGGCGGGGCGCGTGGCCGGGGCCCGCGGACCGCGGGCCGGGCGCGTGGCGGGCGGGGTTGACTCGCCGATACGGGTCTCGAGCTGGCGCTGTTTCTCGATCAGCGCCAGGCCGTCGCGGGCCCGCTGCTTCTGGGCGTCGGTGGCATACAGATTGGCCTGCACGGCGCGGAACAGCCGTTCGGCCTTGCCCAGGTCCTGACTCTTGAAGGCCGCGTCGGCGTCTTCGAGGTTCTGGCGGGCCCGTCCGGCCTGGTTGATGGCCTCCTCGAGCTCGTTGGCCAGTTCATCCCGGCGGACTTTCTGCTCGTCGGTGAGCTTGTCGCGGTCGATGCCCATGAGCAACTCGCGGGCGTCGGTGTACTGGCCCTTGCGGAACAGTTCGCCGGCCTTGTCCAGGTCCTCCGCCGGGGTGGCCGCCATCGCCGCCAGCACCGACCAACCGATCCCGATGCAGATCGCCGACCATCGTGGCATGAGTTGACCTCGTCTCATGATAATACTCCGGGCCGGTTCGTCTCCGGCCGCCGAGGAGAAAGCCGCCTGGACGCGCCGCCGGTTTCAGCCGCCGCCGACGCCGCCGGGGACACAGAGACCGCGTCCGCAACGACGACGGTCGCTCGACGTCGCGTTGAACCTCAGGCGGGGGACTCCCCGATCACACGTCAACCGCGCGGTGAGGAGTGTCTCCTGAAACCCTCTTCCTTCCACTGGCCAGACGGCGGAGCCACACGGGTTTTTGGACGCACTCCCTGTGCGGCCCGGGAACGCGGGACGGATGTCACCGCATCCGCATGAGGTACGTCGGTGTATCAGCATCCGGCGGGTTCCGCCGGGCTCCCTGTTCCCGCCGACCGCGCAAACCGCGTTCCCTCCGCACCTCTCCACCGGGCGGCCCTGATCGGGAAGACCAGAACGACCGCCGCGGGGCAAAGCATACCGCCGCGCCGGGCTAAATACCAGCCCGTGGCTCCGGTACGGTCATGCCTTCAGGTCCGAGGCACTGGGCAGGGGTCGCCGCACGGGAAGCCGGCGGCGGAAGACCGGGCCGACGGCCTCAATCTTCTTCTCCGCGGGGCCGGTTCCGGCGTCCGCCGAAGATGCCGCGTCCGCCTTCGGGGTCGCCCAAACCGCCGCGGCCGGGTCCCATCGGTCCCATCATCGGCCCACGGGGCGAGAAGCCACCCGGCTGGTACGACGGCCGGGCGCCCGAACCCATGTCCACTTCGGCGTTGGCCAGCTCGGCATCGAGCTTGGTAATGGCCCGGAAGGCGTTGAGTCGGGCCTTGTCCTCGGCCGCATAGCGTTCCTCGACCTCTCCATTGGCGTTGACCAGGGTGAGCACGTCGGTCTGGACGTCGGCGGCCAGGGCGGCCCGGGCCCGCGGCCGATACGGGTGGCCCGAATCGACGGAGACCACCGTCCCGTCATATTCGACCTGGGGCATGTTGGCGGCGGCCTTGAAGGCCAGCTTCTGGCCGACCTCGAACTCCCGCGTCGTCTCCTTCCATTCACCCCGACTCCACTGGAAGACCTGCATCCGGGCGATCTTTCCGCCGTTGGGGCCGGTCTTGGCCTCGGTGAAGAACACCTGCACCGTGGGGGTGATGGTGATCGGCTCGGACCATTCCGACCACTCGCCCTTGAGCAGCACCTTCTCGGCGTCGGCCGGGTTCTTGACGTGTCCCAACATGCCGGCGTAGTCGTTGAAGGCCGCCACCCGGACGCGGTAGCGGTAGGTCTGGCCGGAACGCACCGAAAGGTCCGTGACCCACAGCGGTTCCTGGTCCTCGCCGAGTTGCTGGATGCTCAGCGCCCCCTCGATCTGGGCCCTGCGGTCCAGCTCGTGCTTCTGCTGTTCCACGTCCTTGAGGATGCTCTGCATGAGGTCGTAAATATCCTTGCGTTCGCGCTCGGTGAGCATCTGGGCGTAGCCGTTGGCCTCTTCGAGCTTTTCCTGGGCCTTGAGGAATTCCCGATTCTTGATGAGGGTCTTGGCCTGCTCGACGAGTTCCCGGGCCTGCTTTTTGGCCTCCATCTCGAGACGGGCCTGGTTGGCTCCCGGCTGGGGCTGGGGTTGCGGCCGGGCGGTGGGACCGACCGGCCCGACCTGGCCGGCACGGCTCACGATCTTGCCTCCCACCATGCGCGGGTAGCGAACCCCGAAGCGATCCAACTGGAACTCGAAACCGGGGAGCTTCTTGGGCGGGGCCCAGGCCAGCGGGTTGTCGAGCGCGTCCTGGATGGCCGGTCGCAGGATCATGTTCTGGGCCTCCGGCGTATACAGGGCAGCGCGGTAGTCGCTGACGTACTTGCGGTCGGGGTCGGTGAAGATCATCTGCCCCTCCTGCTCGACGGGCTTGATGGTCTCGGCCCCGATGAGGACCTTGGTGGCGAAGATGCGCGGCGGATTGACTATTTCAGCGGCGCCCCACTGGCCGTTGGACCCCAGGGTCTGACGCTCGACCTCGACGGCGGCAACGATCAACTGCGCGAAGCTCTTCTCATAGCCGGCGGCCTCGAAAAGGGCCTTCTGGGCCTTGCGGTCGATACCGGCCACCACCAGGGCCCACACGTGATCGTCGGGCGGCGGTTCGAGCGGCGTGACCGCCGGGGCCGACTGGCCCACGGGAATCAGTTCGGGCGGCGGAATCTTGCCCCGGCTGCGGCCTTCGCGGACGGTGATGGACTTCGGCGGCAGGATGCGGGCCAGCTCGATCCGCCCGGCCGGACCGGTGGCCTCCGCGCCCGGGATCGGCGTGCCCGGCGGCAGGAAGGTGGGCAACGGCTCGAGTTTGACCAGTCCGCCGGCCCGCTCGAACGGGCCCTTGTCGTCGCTGATCGCCAGCCGCGGCACCGGCGGGAGCGGATCCAGCGTGCCGGAGCGCAACCGCGTGCGGGCGGTGTTGGCGGCCTCGCCGAGCCGGGCGTAGAAGTCCTTGGGGGCCAGCTCTTCGCCGCCCACTTCGATCTTGTTCGGGCTGCTGACGCCGAACAGAACGATCGTGGCCAGGAGGACCGCGCCGGTTACGCCGACCACGATCTTCTCGACGTGGCGCTCGATGAAAGTGACGTTCTGCTTGGCCATGTCAGCAACTCCCAGGATTTCAGACGCCGGCGCCTGACGAAGGGCCAAGGCCCTCCGCGGGATCGGACCCATCCCCCTATCGGCCGGACACCGGGTCGAACCGGCCGGTACGCCGCTTCCGGGCACGATGACGCGGCTGCCCCACGATCACGGGCCTTCGTCGCGGCCCGGGCGCCCGTGGCCGCGCATCGGCCCTTCGGGCCCGCCCCGGTACAGCGGCATGTTGCCGGGACTGCCCATGAAGCGGCTCGGGCCGCCATAGCCGCCGCCGCCGCTCGTCGGGGCGACGCCTCCGGCCCCGACGATGGGGCTGCCGGCCTGGATGGCCTTCTTCACCGACTCGGGCATGTCCTTGTCGTACTTGTTCCGCAGGAACGAGCCTTCGACCAGCAGCCATACGTGCAGCGCCGGACGCGGACCGTAAATGTAATCGGCCAGCGTCGGATTCGGCGGCACGGCCTCATACGAAACCTGAAGGACGGTGTAGAAACCGCAGGTGCTGATCGCGTCGATCACGTAATAAAGGGCCTTGGCGTCGATGACGACGTCCATCGTGAACTGGATGCGGTCCACGTCCGGGGTGCAGCCGTGCTTGGTCATCACCTCGGTGGCGGACATGGGCGGCGGGCCGCCGAGTTCCGTGCCGCCCACCTGGGCCATCAGACTGGGCATGGCGACTCCGCCCGCCGGCGCCGCCGGCGGCACGAACCCGCCGATGTAAAACGACTTGAGGTGCTTGAAGGGCATGTTGCCCACCCAGCGGTCCTCGGGCGCCAGGGCTTCGGCGGCCTTCTTGTTCAACGCCGCCATCGCGCCCAGAATGTCCTCCTGCACCCACAGCGAGAACTGGGCGTACCACATGTCGTCCAGCAGGGGGAGGGAGACCTCGGGGCTGGTGATGGCCGGACGCTGGTCGAGGCTCTCCAGCGATGCGTAGCACCAGAGGGTGTGGGCCTTGTTGACGCTGGCCCGGGCCAGCGGGTCTTCCTT
>JABRVU010000353.1:0-7725 GCA_039961895.1 Phycisphaerae bacterium
CCCCCGGCAGAAGGCGGGCAAGTCATCCGGCCGCCGGCTGGAGACGAAGTGGCGGTCTACCACGCAGGCGGCGTCCTGCCAGAGCCCCCCCGCGTTGATCAGATCGTCCTTGATCCCCGGGGAACCGGTGACACGAACCCCTTTGTAGACGCCGGCGGAAACCGCGATCCACCCGCCATGACAGATGGCGGCCACGACCTTGCCGTCCGCCGCGAACTCGCGCACCAGTTGAAGGACTTTGGCGTCTCGGCGCAGCTTATCGGGCATCCACCCGCCCGGCAGGATCACGCCGTGGAAATCCGCCGAGCGCATGTCCACGATGGCGGCGTCGCTCTTGCACGGATACCCGTGCTTGCCCCGGTAGGTCCTGCCGGCTTCAGGGCCGGCCACGGTGACGGCGGCGCCAGCCTCCGATAACCGGAGTCTGGGATACCACAATTCGAGATCCTCGTATTGATCCTCGACGAAGATCAGAAAACACCGACCCGACAGCGTTTCACTGGCGGTCATGACTTCACTCCTCTCGTCCTGATCGTGGGAGGCCCAAACGACGCCGAACCGACTGGATTGTAATCGACCCCCGTGAGGTATGGCGTCCTCCGGAACAGAAGCTAGGGCTCGCGCGAGGAGAAGAAGCAGACCATCGGGTGTGGCGAAAGCCTGCAACTGCGCGCGACGGCAAAGCAATCTCCCCAGGACGAAAAGTCTGAAATGAATAATATCTTGCAATGCATAAGAATGAATGGGCCAACGGGCAGGTTTTGTCTGGAAGCCTGTTCTTCTTGTGTTTCTTTGCCGGAGCGTCGCAGCAATTTCGCACAACAGACGGACTTACGTCTGTTGGTTAATTTATTGTTTTTCATGTTGTTACGCCATTATCTCCCCGGTCCGCCAGTCGGAGTGACGCTGAAGCGACTGCATGGGTTGCTTGACATCGTGCCAACGGGCACGAAATATCAGGTAAGTCCTTGATTGGGGAGGAGGAATGGGGTAAACTCACACGTGGATTCGGAGCCTGGAAAAGCCATGCGAGTGTCGTCGGCGCGGCGTTGTACGCGCGGAGGGGGTTGAGCAAAACCCACACCTCAGTAAGAAGCTGGCCATCCAGTCGGGCGGGAACGTGATGGAGTGAGGTCGTCGTCCCCGCCTGTTGGAATCCCGAATGTAAACCGGCATACCCCCCGGCAGACGGATCGCTGATTGCGTGACGTGACCGCAGGATGCGGCAGGTGCTGACGGTACGCCCACTGAAGCAGAGAGCGGGCGCATGGGAAACGACTTAACGGGGCCGGCGCGCGTTGGCCGTACGGTTCCGTCTGGAGCTTGACGTGCTCCACAGGGAGAGAGAAGTGGACGGCGGACAAAAGCGGGCAGATGGGGACACCAGCCGGCCGCGCCATGAAGGTTCGTCCCGCGACGTGGGGCCCGGGCCGCGCGCCGGCGTGGAAGGAGTGGTCCTGGCGGGGGTCCATGCCTGGGGCGAGTGCGTGCTGGAAAGCGTCACCTGTCGCCCTCTGTTTCCCGTCGCGGGCTGGCCTCTGATTTCGCACACCCTGGCCTGGCTCCGCGACGGCGGAATCAGCCGGGCCAGCGTCTGCGCCAACAGCGACACCAGTGCCCTTCGCCGATCTTTGGGCGACGGGGACCCTCTGAAGCTGAACCTGCACTACTACGAAGACAAGATGCCGCGCGGTCCCGCGGGTTGCGCGCGTGACGCCGTGATCAACAGCACGGCGGATACCTTCGTGGTGGTGGAAGGCACGGTGGTGCCGAGCCTGGACATGGCGGACCTGATCGCTTCGCACCGGGCCTCGGGGGCGGTGCTGACGGTCGTCGTGTCCGATGGCGAGAACGACCGAAAAACCAACGACGGTCTCGAACCGATCGGCGTGTACGTTTTCTCGCGGTCGGTGCTGGCTCACATCCCCCCGACCGGCTACCAGGACATCAAAGAATCGCTGATCCCCCGCCTGCACGCTCAGGGCCAGTCCGTGGGCACGTACGTGGTCGGACACGGCGCCAGCCCGCGGGTGACGAACGCCGCGTCATACCTGGCGGTCAGCAAGTGGGCGGTGGAGCGTCTCACGGCCGGCGAGCGGATCCCGGAGGGGTATGTTCGCCTGAACCAGGCGTTGGTCCATGAATCGGCCCGTCTGGACGGGCAGACCCGGTTCATCGGCCCGGTGCTGGTCGGGCCGCGCTGCCGGATCGAGGAAGGGGCCATGATGATCGGACCGACCTGCCTGGGGGCGGATTGCCACGTCGCCGCCCACGCGGTGGTGAGCAGGTCCATCCTGTGGGACAAATGCGAGGTGGGCGAAGGGGCCGTCCTCGATCATTGCATCCTGACCAACGGCGCCATCGTCCCCGGCCAGACGACGGTCCGCGAGACCGTGTGCCTGGCCCGCGGACGGCAGCGGACCTGGCGGACCTGGCTTCGCTCCTTGCTGGGCCGAAAGCATGGGCCCAAGCGAGCGGTCCAATACGTTTCGCCCGCGGGCCCACGCATACCGCCAGCGGTCAAGGCTCGTCCGAGGCCGGCGGCCGTCAACACGGACAAGCAACCGGTCGGCGCTCTCCCGGTGGTTTCGCAAATGCGAGGCGGCGATCGTTGACGTCAGGCCGGCGGCGCGGTCCGGTCGCGGAAGTTGGGGGAGAGCCCCCTTTCCCCGAGAGACGCACCGATCGGTTTGAGCCTCAAACGCCGCCAGCGCTCGCGACGGATGACGTTGCTTGAGGAGTCGTGGGGGCATTCGCCGGACGGCGGGCACCGGGCGGACGGAACGATTCGTCCGGAATCAACGTCACCACCTGCGACGTGTTGATCATGCTGCTGATACCGCTCATTCTGGATTCAGACGTTTCCTACGGGCGCGGCTCGGGGGGGTCGGTTTCGCTCCTGAGCCTTCCTCTGGGCACGGGTACCGTCCTTGAGCACCTGATTCATCGCGTCGAGAAGCTCGGGCATACCGAAGTTCTGCTTCTGAGCAGTCATTTCCGCGATGACGGCGATCTGCCTCGCGGGGTTCAAGGCGGGCCGGTCTGCGTTCGCGTGGTCCGCCATGAGTCCCTCTCCCAGGAACTGGACCGCTACGAGACCTCCGATTACCTGCTGGTGATCGATCCGCGGTTATGGCCGGTGGGCGAGCATGATTTCTCGGACTGCCAAGTGCTGGTGGAGTCCTACCGGGGGGCGACCCACGTCATCGCCGTGGGGGCCAATGGCGAGGGGGCCCGCGAGCGCGTCGAGTGCGACGGGCTGGGCCACGTGCGGCGCGTCCAGCGCCTCTATGCCGCGAAGAACTATTCGGAGGCGGGAGGTTCCACGATCACCCACTCGCTGGTTCCCGCGCGGGCCACGATGGGGTGCCGGTTCAGCGTGCCCGTCGAGCTGCGCGCGGGGCTCAGCGCCACCGGCGTTCTGAGCCAGGACCTGCCGCGGAACGTGGACGTGCTCCGGCTCACCCGACAGGCGGATTACCTGGCCTTGACCGAGCGAACCGTCGGTCGGCTGTGCCGGGAGCCCGGGGTCGCCGGTTTTCAGCGTCGCGGGCCGGAGATCCTGGTGGGGCGCGACTGTCGGATTCACCCAAGCGCCCGCCTGGTGGGCCCGCTGATCATCCAGCCCGGCGCGGTGCTGGAGGAAGCAACGACGGTCATCGGTCCGAGCGTGGTCGGAGCAGGCAGCCGGGTCCTGCGCGGGGCCTGCGTGATTCAGTCGGCGCTGGTGGCCGGATCGGTGCTCGCGGAGGGGGCGATCGCCCGACACGTGGTGGTCACCGGCCACGGCACCGCCGAATCGCTGAACGAATACGTCCGACCGGTCCTGGCGCCAACCATACCGGTATCGTCGGTGGGTCAGATCCATCATCGGGGGGGACGGCCCGCGTGGCAGTCCGTCGGACCCGACCGCGGTCGGTCGTTTCATTTCGCCGTCAAGCGGGCGCTGGATATCCTGCTCTCCGCGGCGGCCCTGATCGTCCTGGCGCCCCTGCTGCTGGTGGTCGCCGTCCTCATCAAGCTGGATTCGCCGGGTCCGGTCTTTTTCAGTCATCGCCGGGAGGGCCGTAAGGGGCGCGAGTTCCCCTGCTGGAAGTTCCGGACCATGGTCAAGGACGCCCACCGGCGCCAGCGGGCCTTGTACAAACAGAGCGAGGTGGACGGACCGCAATTCAAGATTCGTGAGGATCCGCGCGTCACCCGGGTGGGCCGATGGCTGCGGGGCACCAACGTGGACGAGTTGCCCCAGCTCATCAACGTGTTTCTGGGGCACATGAGCCTGGTCGGGCCTCGTCCATCACCCTTCCGTGAGAACCAGATATGCATTCCCTGGCGGCGGGCCCGGCTGTCCGTTCGCCCGGGCATCACCGGGCTGTGGCAGGTCTGCCGCGACCAGAACCGCCACATGGGCGACTTCCACGAATGGATTTTCTATGACATGACGTACGTCCGTCACTTCTCGATCTGGCTGGACGTGAAGATCCTCATTGCAACGCTGATAACGATGGGTGGCCGGTGGAGCGTGCCCTTGTCCTGGGTCCTTCCCCACGTTGGCCGAGAGGTCGATTCCGATCGCTATTCGGTCTCCTTCGCTTAGGATAACAGCGCTATCTCGTGGCGGCCTGACCCCGTGCAGGCCGTGGAAAGCCGGAAACTACCCCCCGACCGGCACAGGGGCCGGTCGCCACAGACGCAAACCAGCGCTGTCACATCAGAGGGCGCCAATAACCCGAATACGGGCCGGCTGGAAGCCGGACCCACACGTTTTTTTGGATGCACTCTTAACAGACCGGGGCCGTATCCTGTCACCCGTGGAGCCCGGGCTGTCACCGGCCAGGACGTGTCTTTGGCCCGGCCCAGCCCACCGACGGCCGATTGCAACAACGACAGCGTGCCGCCGGTTCCGACAAGCCGTTGTTGCCGGCCGGCCCGTTCCAGGCGCGCCGCCCCATCCTTTTGCAGAAAAAGCCTGGCCCGAATCTTGAGGGCGCTCAAGATTGGCCGATAACACTCCAAAGCGTCTGTCAGGTCAGGCCTTTAGATGCATCGTAAGGAAGATAGGCGATGAACGGTCAGGGAAGGCTTTGGAAACCGGTGCGGGGCAACACCTTACGAAATCGCTGGGCGGGACTGTTCGCGGGGCTGGCTGCGGTGGCTTCCGGCTGCAGCGAGTACCGCATGAGCCTCGCGGAGTTCATGGCCCTCGAGGAAGGCCAGCTTGTCGAAGCGCGCCATTCGCAACCGGCGACCCGGCCGGCCTTGACCCAGGAAGAGCGAACCCAGATCGACCAGGCCATGGGACCCTACAAAGTCGGGCCGGGCGACACCCTGACCATTTCCATCTCCACCGGCGAGGGCGAGGCATCCAAGAGCGACCTCAAGGTCCGCGTGGACACCAACGGAGAGATTCGGCTTCCCAAGATCGGCCCCATCAAGGTGAGCGGTCTGACCCTGGTCGAACTCGAACGCCGCATTCTGACCACCTTGGTCGAGAAGCAGCTTTACGTGGATGACATGCAGGTCGCGGTCCACGCCGTGCTCGACGATCCCGAGACGATCAGCGTGCTGGTGATCGGAGCGGCCACGACGCCGGGCCTGGTCGAGCTTCGCCGCACGGACCGCCACCTGCTGCACGCGGTGGCATCGGCGGGGGGGATGAGCAGCTCGGCCACGGGTGCCGTGACCCTCAAGCGGCTTCGCAATCCCGGTGACATCGAGACGGTGAACCTCTACGATCCCGACCAGCTCAAGACCGCCCTGACCCTGGCCCCGCTGGAAAACGGGGACATCATCGAAGTCCA
Organism: Phycisphaerae bacterium; assembly: GCA_039961895.1. Classification (GTDB taxonomy): domain Bacteria; phylum Planctomycetota; class Phycisphaerae; order UBA1845; family PWPN01; genus JAAXZI01. The sequence continues at coordinate 5,802 of JABRVU010000353.1, forward strand.
GGCGGCCGAGGACAACACCGTGTTCATCGGCGGCCTGGTCACTACCCCGGGGGCCCGGACCTACCCGCGCGGCACCCACATCACGGTGTTGCAGGCTCTGGCCGCGGCCAACGGACTGCGCACCGACCTGACTCCGCGGGAGGCGACCCTCATCCGCCGGGTCAACGGGCGGGACTATCACGTGAAGCTGAACCTGGACCGGATCACGTCGGCCCAGGACCCCAACATTCTGTTGGCCGCCGGCGACGTGATTTGGGTGCCGCACACGATCGAAACGCGCATTCAGGACTGGTTCAACCGGAACTTCTTCCTGCGAGCCGGTGCCTCGGCGACGTATAATCTGAATTACAGCATGACCGGCCAGGACTTCCTGAACGAGGCGGCCCGCAGTCAACAGAGCGGCCGAGGGGGTAATGCCCAGGATCAGATCGATCCGTTCGGCTTCCTCCAGCGCAACCAGGCCCTTCAGAGCCTGACCCGCTGAGAAGAACCGCGGCAGGATTCGCCCCCGCGGCACCGGTTTTCGGCCGGTGTGCACCGGTGAACCACCGAGCCGTTTAGCGTGACAGCGCTATCTCGTAGCGGCCTGCCGTGAGTGCAGGCCGCGGAAAGCCTGAAACCGCTCCACGACCGGCAGGGGGGCCGGTCGCTACAGAGGCAAATCAGCGCTGTCACATTTGGCACAGTTCCGTGTTCGCGCCCGACCGCGGTTCGGGTCTGACGGGTCCGCGGCTCCGGGAGCGAGCGTTTCAGGGGGGCGGGCGTCCGCCGGTACGACCGTGTATGCAACATGAGCGAAGCTGGGCCTCGCTGTGAACGGTGTGGCGCGCCTGCACTGGTGCACATCACCAACGAGATCGGCCAGGAGGGGCAGGTCCGTCACTATTGTCTGGCCTGTGCCGCCCGCATGGACCGGCCTCGCCCCCGGCCCTATCGGAGGCTCAATCGCAGCGCCATTCTCATTCTCCTGGGCTTATCCACGCTGGCGTTCTCGCTCTTCGCGGACCAGATCGGGTTCGGTCGAGGCCGCGGATTCGGCTGGAAACAGGACATTGTGCTGGTGGTGGGGCTGATCCTCCTGGCCGGCGGAACGCTGGTCCGGGCCTCGACCCTGTTCGTGTTCGGAGCCCTGCTGGCGATCCTGGCCCTGCTGGCGGACCTGCTTCGCCTGGGCGACGTCCGCGGGTTCGGGTACAAGCAGCAGGCCGGCACGGTCATGGGCCTGTTGCTGATCGTCGCCGGCGTATTGCGGGTGCGCCGCCAGAAACACGGGCGGAGCAAGTAAAGCCGGGCACTTTCCGGTCCGATCCAGCGCTGATGGCTGGCCGATGCATCGCACGCGCCTGGTTATCGGTATGGGCGGCGGTCCTTCTGTCGGCGGGTTGCGGCTCGCCGCCGGAGGCCCCTCTGCTCCCCGATCCGCCGGCCGATGAGAGCCCTGCCCCGGCCGCGGGAACCGACCCGGACGGGACCCGATCCGGCGACGTGATTCCCGATCAATTCATCGTCACCACCCACCCCGGCGCCGACCAGGCCGATATCACCGCTCTGTTCGACGAAACCCAGGTGCGTGAAATCGGTCGGGACGACGGGCTTTCAAGCCACCTGGTGAGTTTCGACGCCGAGCGGCGCGAAGAGGTGCGGACCCTGCTGGGCACTTCGCCGCTGGTCGAGGCGGTGCTCGAAAACCGCATCTATCACGTCGAGTCGTTCACCGACGATCCGCGGCTGGGCGAACAATGGCACCTCGGCAAGATCGGAGCCCCCGCCGCGTGGGATACGGCCACCGGCAGCGAGTCGATGCCGATCGCGGTGATCGACACCGGCGTGGAGGCCGCCCACCCGGACCTGCAAGGCAAGGTGCTGGCGGGCACCAACCTGTGGCATAACAGTTCGGACAGCGGCGACGGATACGGGCACGGGA
>JABRVU010000354.1:0-21529 GCA_039961895.1 Phycisphaerae bacterium
CCCTTGATGGTCTCGGCCAGCTTGCGGTAGGCGTCGGCTTCGGCGGCGCGCTTGGCCAGCAGCTTCCGCTGGGCCGTGACCGGGTCCGCCTGGCCCAGAACCGGCGCCGTCGGCGGCAGGATCAACGCCGCCGCCGCCATCCCTATCAGCACGCGCATAATGGATCTCCTTGCCTTCCAGAGCTGTAATGAAGCAGCGAGGCTTCCTTGAGTCTCCCAAGCCAGACACGCCTCCGACCCCTCTGGTTAGCCGCGGTCCGCCGGTCCGGCTCATCGGCCGGTGGGCGGGGACGGCTTCGGGCACCGCGCGAAGGCCGACGGCCACGGCTGGCCCGAGGCGCTGACCGCTACCTCTGCGGTCCCGTCCGTTCTTGTCAGAAGACCCCAAACCTCGGGGCGCGGCAAGCCTTCCGGACGGCGAGTTTTCACCTTCCCGCGGCTTTTTTCAACCCCGAAAGGGGCCAAGGGGACTATGACGGCCCGCCCCCGCCCTGAAGGCTGTACTGGAAAACGCTCAGACCGCTCAAAAACTCACGGGCGGAGCAGATCCCCTGTCGGTCATCCCAGGACGCCCAACGCCCCTGCCAGGCCCAGACAACACTTCACGAGCGCGGCTCGGACGTTTCTGGGTTTGACAACGGACGGGGCATGGCATATTGCTTTTTCGCGAGTGCGGCTCGGCTGGGGCCGTCTCCCGCCGCTCCGCCAGAACGGACACGCCTCGGACCTCGCAAAACTTCGCGGGCCACGGGGGTCTCGGGTGCCGATTATCCTCGTTCTCGGGCCGGAATCGAGGCGCGGACGGTGAAAGCGTGCCGCACCCGCGAATGACTGCTGCGCCCAGTTGGGTGGCCATGCGCAGGGCCGAACCGCTCGTCGCAGAATCATCCGGCTGCCCTGGCAACCGGTGCCCGCCGTCGTGCCAGGGGTGTTCAACATGGCCACGCAGAGCCGTGGCCGCGCCACACGCGCCGGGTTCGGGCGGTGTACGCACGCCGTTTACCCGGAATTCCTGCCATGCCCCATGCCCCATGCCCTCGCGCTGCCCGCGGGCCATTGCTTTTTCCCGGGCCGCGGTTAGACTGGCCCCGGCCTGTCTGGTCATGCACGTTCATGGGACGATTGATCCGGTATTCCAGGCCACTGCCAACGGCACGAAGACCTTCTTGATCGAGGAAGCCATCGCCATGAATCCATCCGTCAAGGGAACGCTTCTGGTTGTGGATGACGAACCGCTCAAGCGCGCGACGCTGGACATCGACTTGACCGCGGCGGGATACCGCGTGATACAGGCCCCGGACGCCCTGACCGCTCTTGAATACCTGGCCGAACAGACCGTGGACGTGGTGATCGCGGACCTGCGCATGCCGGAGATGGACGGGCTCCAACTGCTCGAACGGGTCAAGGCCGCCTCGCCCCGGACCCACGTGATCCTGATGACCGCGTTCGGCTCGGTGGACACCGCGGTCGAGGCCATGAAGCACGGGGCCCACGATTACCTGGCCAAGCCGTTCAGCAGCGCCGCCCTGGTGTCCCGGCTGGACCGGCTGCTGGCCAACGGGCACTCGCCCGACCAGCCGGACAACGGTTCCGCGGGCGGTTCGGCAACGCCGGCGGCGTCGGACCGGCTTTCGTCCGCCGAGCCCGGCGGCGAGACGCTCTGCGCCGGGTCGCTCAAGCTGACCGAGGCGGTGGCCGGCGTCGAGCGCTCGCTCATTGACGCGGCCCTGCGCCGGGCGGCCGGCAACCAGGCCAAGGCCGCGGTCTTCCTCGGCATCCCCAGGACCACCCTGCGCGACAAGATGGCCAAATACGGTTTCGTCGGCGAGACCAACAGGTCCCCCAATCAATGACTGCACCACTCCGGTTGCCCGTTGGGAGACCTTTGCGATGACCGTACCGGCCGAACTGTTGTACCCTACCATCGCCCAGCGCGATCCGCGGCTGTTCGAGATTCTCAAGGCCGAGGGCCGCCGCCAGGCCGAGACCCTCGAGCTGATCGCCTCCGAGAATCACGTGTCCAAGGCCGTGCTCGAGGCCGTCGGCTCGGTGCTGACCAACAAATACGCCGAAGGCTATCCCGGCAAGCGTTATTATGGGGGCTGCCAGCACGTCGACGAGGTCGAGGAGCTGGCCCGGCAGCGGGCCCGTGAGCTGTTCGGCTGCGAGCACGTCAACGTTCAGCCGCACTCCGGCAGCCAGGCCAACATGGCCGTCTACATGGCCGTCCTCGAGCCCGGCGACACCATCCTGTCGCTGGACCTGGCCCACGGCGGGCACCTGACCCACGGGATGAAGACGAACTTTTCCGGCCGGCTCTACAAGGTCGTCCATTACGGCGTTCGCAGGGACACCGAGACCATCGACCTCGACCAGGTCGCCGCCCTGGCCCGCGAGCATCGCCCGCGCATGATCGTCACCGGCGCGTCGGCGTACCCGCGGCTGATCGACTTCGAACGGTTCGCGGCCATCGCCCGCGAGGTCAAGGCCTTCTTCACCGTGGACATCGCCCATATCGCCGGCCTGATCGCGGCGGGGCTGCACCCCTCGCCGGTTCCGCTGGCCGACTTCGTCACCACCACCACGCACAAGACGCTGCGCGGCCCGCGGGCGGGGATGATCCTGTGCAAGGCCGAGCACGCCAAGGCCGTCGATTCGCGCATCTTCCCCGGCATCCAGGGCGGGCCGCTCATGCACGTGATCGCGGGCAAGGCCGCGGCCTTCGGCGAGGCCCTCACCCCCGAGTTCCGCCAGTATCAGCAGCGCATCCTCGACAACGCCCAGGCCCTGGCCGCCGCCCTCAAGGGGCACGGCTACCGGCTGGTTTCCGGCGGAACCGACAATCACCTGATGCTCGTCGATCTGCGCCAGGTCCACGCCGAGATCACCGGCAAGCAGGCCGAAAGCTGGCTCGAATCCGCCGGCATCATCGTCAACAAGAACATGATCCCCTTCGACGAGCGCAAGCCGACCGAGACCTCCGGGCTGCGCATCGGCACGCCGGCGCTGACCACCCGCGGGCTGGGCCCGGCCGAGATGGTCGCCGTGGCCGGCTTCATTCACGAGACCATCTCGGCCCGCGGCGACGCCGGCGTCACCGAGCGCGTCCGCCGGCAGGTGCTCGACCTCTGCCAACGGTTTCCTTTACCGGTTTGACACGAAGGGAGGCCCTGCACGTGAACCACGACGGGGGCTTTCCATCCGGTCGCTGCGCGTCCTTTGTCAAGCATTGCACCTGCGGCGGGCGCACCCCGCCCCGAGAGAGGCCCGAGTCAATCGTCCCGTGCTTCGGCGTCGCGCGATCGGCTTGGGCCCTTGCCGGGCCGCGCGGGCGGCGCTCCAGGCGGCGGATCCTGCCCTCGATCCTGGGCGCGTGTTTGCTGGCCGGTTGCGGCCACGGCGTGGTCCACACGCTTCCCGTCTCGCGCGCCGATCTGCCGCCGGGCGAGCCGCTGATTCAGACGCTTCCCATCCACGAGGCCTACTACCACGTCGAGCCCGACGGGCAGGTGACCGTCGCCCTGCGCTACCGGCACCGTTCGCTGCTGGGCCCGGCCCTGAGCGCCGAATGGATCATGTCCATCGTGGTCGACAAGCTGCCCGCCGGACGCGAGCGGCTGTATTCGCTGACCACCCGCGAGGTGCGCATGGCCCAGACGCGCGGGCTGGACCGGCGCCGCGGGCGGGCGGTCTCGGGCGTGCTGGTGCTGGGCGCTCCGCGCGGGGGACGGATGCGCGGCCGGTTCCACGCCGCCGTCCCCCAGCAGGTGTTCACCGCCCTGGGCGGGTGGAGCCCGGCCCATCGCGGTTCGATCATGACCACCACGGGCGCGTTCGAGGCCCTCGAGAACCCCGCCAAGGCCCGCGCGATCCGCGCGCGAACCGAGGCCGACGGCTTCGACCGCCCGCCGCGGATCACGACCGCCCCGGCGGCGGAGAAGTGATCGGGCCAAGCGGTGGGGGCTCCGGGCCACCCGTTTCGGCCGACTCTTGCCCTGGTCGGATCCGGGGCGGATAGTATCGGGCCATGACCTTTCTCCCGCCCGATCATCCGGTGTTCCGCGGCCACGTCGGCGGGCGCATCCGCCATTACCGCCAGCGCCTGGGCCTCAACCAGACCGAGCTGGCCCGCCGGGCCGGCGTGAACCAGGGCTTTCTCAGCGAGATCGAGCGCGGGCGGCGCAAGCCTTCGCCGGCGGCCCTGAAGGCCATCGCCGTCGTGCTGGACGTGCCCCCCGCGGTGCTGATCGGCGAAGGGCCCGACCACGACACGCCTCAGCCGCTGGTCACACGCGCGCTGCCCCTCTTCGAGGCCATCCCGCCGGGCGGGCCCGCGACCTCAGACGATAAACAGATGGAGATGTTTCCCGTGCTCCGCCACCTCTGGGCCCCGGACCGCTACTGTCTCAAGCTGGCCTTCGACTCGATGGAGCCCACGCTCAAGCCCGGCGACATCGTCCTGGTCGATTACCGTCCCGGCGTCAACCCCCTCCACGTGCAGGGACGCATCTGCGCCTGCCTGCTCGACGGTCTGCCCCGGCTCAACCGCGTCTACGTGGAACGCCAGGAGGGCGCCCTGCTGATCGTGCTCCGCGGCGACAACCCGGAGACCCCGCCGGAGCTTGTCGCCACCGCGAGGGACTTCTCCATCCAGGGTGTCGTGACCCACTTGGTCAGTCGGGCGCTCTGACCGGCGGGGCTGGTCGAGGCCGGGTGAGTCGAGCGCGGCCTTTTCGCGCAAAACACGGAATACTAGCAAGTTACGTTCCACCACGGCCGCGGGGGCAGGCCGGGGAACGGACATAGACATTAACTGGCTGAAAACAATAGAGTTACGACTACGGACAAAGTGTCCGGCCCGACGTGCGAACGCCCCCGCCGGTGAATCGCGGGATGTCTTGATCGTCGAAACTCGTTATGGTAGATTAAGTTGCGTGCATTCTCCCCGGTTCGGGCCCAGGCGCGCCGGGGGTGTCGGCGGGGTTGCAAGCTTCGGCCTGTCTCCAGACAAGTCCGGGAGCCATCATGCAGACGATCACGAAAAAAGAACTCATCGATCGGATCGCGGAGAAGACCTCTCACAAGCGCGTCGTCGTCAAGACCATCATCCAGATGTTTCTGGATGAGGTGATCGATGAGCTGGGGCACGGCAACCGGCTGGAATTCCGCGACTTCGGCGTCTTTGAGAGCAAGCTGCGGGCGGCCCGGACGGCGCAAAACCCCAAGACCCTCGAGCGCGTGTCGGTTCCCTCCAAGCGGACCGTCAAGTTCAAGGTCGGGCGCCTGATGAAGTTGCGCCTCGCCCAAGGCAACTCCAACCCTCCGAAATCGGCTCCCTCGAGCGGGTCTTGACCGCCTTTTCGCAACGCACGGCACCGATCGGATGGCCTCTAGGAATCGGAACGCCGCTTTGGGGTGGCGGGACGCGCGAAAACCGCGCGCGTCGGAAAGGTCAGGACGGGTTCCCGGGGCTCTCGGCCGCGAAATCATCGACGCCGATTTCACGGACGAAGATTTCGACGCGGCGGTTGTCGCCGCTCTTGGCCGGATCGTACAGTCCGCGGACCAGCGGCTCGTTGGGTCCCACCGCCACGATGCGGACCGCGCGGGAGTCGACGCCGGCGGCCAGCAGGGCCTGGGTCACGGCCGAAGCCCGCTCATAGGAGAGCCTCATCGCGTCCTGGTAGTCCCAATCCCGCGGCCGCGGCTCCTCGAGGGCGTGCCCGCGGACTTCGATCTTGTTGCGGTGCCCGCGGAGAGCCTGCCCCAGCTTCAAGACGTCCTCGCGGCCCTGTTGCGTCAGTTCGGCCGAGAAGGGCTCGAAGAACACCGGCCCGCCGGCGGTGATCTCCATCCCGTCGCGCAGCCGGCGCACCCGGAAGCTCTTGCCGTAGAGCCCTTCCTCGCGGGCGTCGCCCTTGTGCCCGGTCCGGGGAGCGGCGTCCTTCTTCATCAGCGCCTGGAGCTTGCGCAGAATCTCGTCGAGGTCCTTGTCGGGGTCCAGCGACGTGCCGGCCTCGGGCAGGTTCTTGAACGCCGCCTTGATCGAGGCCACCACCTTGGCGAACTGCGGATCGGTGGCCGTGTTCTGGGGCCGCCCGGCGGCCAGGATGACGAAAAAGCTCATCAGCAGCGTCACCAGGTCCGCGAAGCTGATGATCCACAGCGGCGCGCTTTCGCCGCGCTCCTCCTGTTCGGGCGGCTTTTTCCTGTGGGCCATCATTCACCTCCGTCGTTGACCCGGCCTGCCAAGCCGGCGCGCCGAACACGGCGGGGAATCTTCAAGCACACGCTCCCGGGCCCTCATCGACACGGCCCGGCGCCAGCCGCGAGGGCCGCTTCAATCCGAAAGTCGCCAACGGGCCGGGGACGAAGCCCGCAACGTATTCATCCGGGCTTGGTCTCCGTCCTCTTGAGAGCCCGGCGTTCGCGGTCGGAGAGAAACGAGTGGAGTTTCAGTTCGACCATGCGGGGGTTGTCGCCGGCCTGGATGCTCTTGATGCCCACCAGGATCATCTCCCTGGCCAGCTTCTCCTCGCCGGAACGGATGGCCAGCTTGTCGGCGATCGGTCCGCACACCACGTTGCAGATCAGGCAGCCGTAGAGCGTGCCGATGAGGGCGATGGCCAGGGCCTTGCCGATGGCGGCGCTGTCTCCGCCCAGGTTGCGGAACATGGCGATCTGCCCGATGAGCGTGGCGGTCAATCCGAAGCCCGGCCCGTACTTGCCCATCAGTTCGAAAAACTTCTTGCCCTGCTTGTGGCGTTCGGAAAGACACTCGATCTCGATCTGCAAAGCCGACTCGATCATCTCGGCGTCGGCGCCGTCGATGGCCAGTTGCAGCCCCTTTTTGAGAAACGGGTCGGTTTGGTCGGCGATGACCTTTTCCAGGGCCAGCATCCCCTCGCGGCGGGCCAGCTCGGCGTATTCCACCAGCTTCTTGATGGTCTCGTGCGTGGGGATCTCCCTGGCCAGCAGCCAGTTCTTGAGGTACCCGAACATGTTGAGGACGCTGCGCAGGGGCATGGAGAGGCAGACGGCGGCGAACGAGCCCCCCAGCACCAGCACGAACCCTTCGGTGGAATAGAAGGCGTCGAGGTGGCCGTGCGTCCCCTCGTACATGGCCCAGATGATGGCTCCGCAGGCGAAGCAGATACCGATCAGCGTGGCGAAATCCATGCTCTGTCCCCGGAGATGCGGGCAGGAGCGCACGGCGGCGCCCCAGCCGGGGTCTCTGATCGGGATATCGACCCTGCCCGCCGGTCACTTTGCCAAGATTGCCCGGCGGCGCGGGCGACGGCCGATAACGGACCGGGAGACCGGCGGTGGTTCAGCGGTTGCTTCACGGCGGCCGGTGAATACCGCACTCGTTGAAATCCCGAGACCCCGACGTGGACGTCACCGCTTGGCGCCCTTGCCGGCCAGGCAGTACAGGTTCATGGACGCGAAGGTCCGCGCGTCCCAGCGGGCCAGGGCGGCGATCGGCGAGCGCAGCGGCGGGATCAGCTGGAGCGGGATGCCGACCGGCCGGAACAGCCGCGTCAGCAGAGCGCTGCCGTCGAACTGCTCGACCTTCAGCCCGGCCCGCTCCAGCAGGGCGGCCAGGCCGGCTTCGGTGAAGTGCTCGTGCCAGGCCTTCGCCGCGGAGATGTCCCCGATCAGGCCGTCCGGGTTCGAGACGTAGCGCCGCTCATACGCGGCCCGCGAATGGGTCAGCGTATAGAACCACCGGTGCAGGCGCGGGAAGCGGAACTTGAGGTTGCCCAGGTCCAGGCAGGAGAAAACGTGCTGCCGGGGCACGGTGACGACCAGTACGCCGTCGTCGCGCAGCACGCGGGCGAGTTCGGCCAGCAGAGCGGCCTGGTCGGGCACGTGCTCGAGCACGTCCAGCAGGCTGATCGATTCAAAGGTCGCGTCCTCGAACGGCAGCGGCAGGGGGTCGGGGGCGTGCACGAAGGCAACCGAGGGGAACCGCGTCCGGGCCCGCTCGATGGCTTCACGATTGGCGTCCAGGCCGACCAAGCGGCGCGGGCCCGCCCCGGACAGGGCCCCCAGGAACGCGCCGTCATAGCAGCCGAAGTCCAGGTGCGGTCCCGTCCGCCGCGAGACGTGCTCCCACGCGAAGCCGGCCCGGGTCGGGCCGAAGGGGTTCTCAGCGCTGAGTCGGGTGTTCATAGGCGCGGATCTTGCCGTTGGTTCGAGGAGGGACAGTATGCACCGGCCGGCGGAGCCTCGCAACGGCAAGCTTGGTTGCGGGCAACCGTCCGAATACACTGGCCGAGGCGTAAGCGGCCGTTTCTGTGCCATGCGTGGAGAGCGTTCGACGTGGAACCGGCGGTCGAGACGGCGGAGGGCGGCGGGTCGGCTTCCAGCGGGTTCCTGTATCGGCTGATGGATCGGCCCCGGTGGGTCCGCCTCTGGACGCTGCTGGGCTTTTGGGCGGCCATGTTCGCGCTGACGCACTGGCCGGAACTCGACGACCTGCTGCCGGACGCGGATTGGCTTCCCATGTCCGACAAGATCATCCATTTCACCATGTTCGCCGGTTGGATGACCGCGTGGTGGTGGCTGCTGTCGGCATCGCGGCCGCGGGTGGGCGGTGTCCTGTTGGCCAAAGTCCTGGCCGGCGGGGCCTGTTACGCGGCGTTTGACGAGCTGACCCAGGCCCTGGTGGCCCGCGACCCGGACCTATCCGACTGGCTGGCGGACCTGGCCGGCATGTCGGCGGCCCTGGTCGTCCTGCTCTACGCGCGGCGGCGACGAACCGCCGCTGAATCGGCGTGAGGAGATGGCGCGCCGGCGGCGGCCGCGGGCTTTTCAGCGACCGTCCCATGACCCGCCCGCGACCGCCTTCCGGTCGGTTTTCAGGGTTCGAGGACGGACTTTTGGTATAACGCCGTGGCGGCGATCGGGAGATGCGGGATGGGCTACCATATCGAGCAGGTCGCGAACATGAACGACAAGTGCGGCGAGGCGCCCACCTGGGACGCGACCGGCCGTCGTCTGCTCTGGGTGGACAACGAGAGCGACCTGGTCCACGAGTTTTCGACGGACACCGGCCGAATCGCCGTCCTGAGCCGGGGTCTCAACGTCAGCGGCATCGCCCTCCATCGCGGGCCGGGCCTGGTCTTCGGCGGGGCCACCGGCCTGCATCTCTGGCTTGGCCAGGACAACTACCGCACCATCGCGTCGGAATACCAGGGCGAGACGCTGAGCATCAACGATCTGATCGCCGGGCCTCACGGCCGCATCTACGCCGGCACGCTGTTCTGGGGCCCGGACGGCATGGAGAAACCCGGCAGGCTCTATCTGATCGGCGGCGACGGATCGGTCCGCGTGGTCGAGGAGGGCGTTCATCTCTCCAACGGCCTGGGCTTCAGTCCCGATGACCGCACGCTCTACTACACCGACAGCAGCCGACGGCTGATCTCCGCCTACGACGTCCAGGCCGACGGAGGGCTGGCCCGTCGGCGCGTCTTCGTCCGGGTGCCCGATGATGAAGGCCTGCCCGACGGCCTGACCGTCGACGCCGACGGCTTCGTGTGGAGCGCCCAGTGGTACGGCGGTCAGGTGGTCCGCTACGACCCGCAGGGCCGGGTCGCCCTGCGGATCAGGATGCCCATGTTGCAGGTCTCGAGCGTGACGTTCGGCGGCGCGGACCTGACCGACCTGTACGTGACCACGGCGGGCCATTCGTGGCGCGGCGGCCCGGCCCCGCCGGGATATGACTTCGACGCGCCCAACATCGGCGGGCCGCTGTACCGGGTCCGGCTGGACGTTCGCGGCCGGCTCGAACACCAGGCCGATTTCCGCTGAAAGTCCCTCCCCAGACCCGTGGGACCGGGACCGGCCTTCAGCCGGTCGTTTTTCAGGTTTATGGGTTGGGCTCTGAACCGTCGGCCGCCGTCATCCGCGCGTGGCCAACCCGCCGCTCCAGCCAGGGAGGTATCGCCCGTGGGTGTTCTTGAGAATCAGGTCGCCATCGTCACCGGCGCCGCGTCCGGCATCGGAGCGGCCACCACCCGCCGGTTCATCCGCGAGGGCGCGGCCGTCGTCATGGTGGACATCGACCGCCGGCAACTGGAGGCCACCGCCGCCGGCCTCGACCGCCCCGACCGGGCCGCGACGGTGGTCGGCGACGTGGCGGACCGGGACGTCGCCGGTGCCGCCGTCGCCTGTGCCCGCGAACGTTTCGGCCGGCTCGACGTGCTGGTCAACAACGCCGCCCGTTATGACAACACGCCCTTCCCGGAGCGCGATTTCGAGGAATGGAAGCGGGTGTTCGACGTGATCCTGGTGGGCGCGTTTCATTTCTGCCGCCAGGCCGCCCAGGCCATGATCGCGGCGGGCGTGCCCGGCCGGATCGTCAACGTCACCAGCATCCACGGGCGGCACGGCGAAAAGGGGGCCTCGCACTACGGCGCCGCCAAGGCCGCCCTCAACCAGTTCACGCGCTGCCTGGCCATCGAGCTGGCTCCGCACGGCATCCGCGTCAACGCGGTCGCGCCGGGCTTCGTCGACACGCCCATGTCGGTGTACAACGGCGTCAACGAGCTGGAGACGCCGCGCTTCGTGCAGCAGTACGTGCAGGAGCGGCGGATTCCGCTGGCCCGGCCCGCCCGGCCGGAGGAAATCGCCGGGGTCATCGTCTTCCTCGCCTCCGACGACGCCGGCTACGTCACCGGCCACGTCCTGGTCGCCGATGGCGGACTGACCTGCACGTTCTGATCCGACAACGCCGTGGCACGCGGCGCGCCGGCCCTTTGAGCACAGGCTTGCGTGGGTCATGGCGCCGGCGGGCGTTGCGGAACGGCCGTCGCCTCATCCTGGGCCGCGGTTTGGCCTTCTATAAGGCGACCGGCCATCCGCGATCAGACGGCCAACTCCACCTCATCGCCGCCTTTGCGGGCCGATTGCAGGGCCGCGTCCATGAACGCGCAGATCTCCAGCGTCACCTCGATGGGCACCGGCGGGCGGCGGGTCTTGAAGAACTCGGCGATGGCGGCGACCAGCTTCCTGTAGTAGTCGCCCGAGGCGGTGAGCATCTGCGGCTTGCCCTTCTCGGTCAGCACGGACGCCCCGTAGTCGGCCTTGCCCTTGCGGATGCCGCGCATGGTGCCGATGCGGCCGTCCGGCCAGACGCCCACCGCCAGGTCGCCGTCCTCGGTGCTGGTGCAGCTCACCTTCCGACAGCCGGGACCCATCAGCGTGTAGAGAATCTCCACCCCGTGAATGCCGTACCAGAACAGGCCGGGGTTGGTCGGCTCGAGGTGGGCCGGGCTGAAGGCGTCGCAGCCGATCACCTGCCCGAACTCGTTCTTCCGGGCCAGAAAGCCGGTGAAGGCCCCGTCGAAGCGCAGGGACGAGGAGCTGAACGCCGGCAGGGAGGCCTCGCGGATGATGCGGGCCATCTCTTTGGCGTCGGCCAGGCCGGCGGCGAAGGGCTTGTCGATGTACACCGGCTTGCCCGCCTTGGCGACCGGCTTGAGCTCGGGCAGGTGCCGCCGGCCGTCCACGCTCTCCAGCAGCACCACGTCCACTTCCGCCAGCATCTGCTCGATCGAGCCGGCCGCCCGGACACCGTATTTCTCGCTCAGCTCCTTTTTATAGCCCTCGACCCGCTCGACGCTCGACTTCACGTCCGGGCTGAACGAGGGATACACCGCCACGACCCGGAAGCCGGGAACGTGCCCGGCGTCTTTTGCGTCGTTGAAGGCCCTGGCGAAGGCCCCGCAATGCGAGGTATCGCAGCCGATCATGCCGACGCGGATGGGTTCCGTCATGGTGTTCAACCTTTCTTGAGCAGCTCGCCGTGCCGAGGTTGCGCGACGGATTCGGTGTGCCGCCGGTTCTCGAGTACTCGCTCCCCTCGCGCACCGCCCCCACTTGCCTCCAACCGGCCATGATAGCATCCCGCGGATTCGACGCCATCCCCGCGTTGCGCGGGGCTGCGCCGGGGTTGTATGAAAAAGCGAAACACCGTTGTGCTCGGACCCGAGCCGGGTATTATTCGTTCTCCGGTCGCCGGCCGAACCACATGGCCAGGAACGCGACCACGACCTGGGCCCCGAAGAACACGCCGAACACCGGGCCGGCTCCGACGATGAGCCACACGGCCGGGGCCCACTGCCGGGCCAGCCACCACCCGGCGAAATCCACCACCAGGGCGAGCATCGGCACGGCCACCAGCGGTCCGCGCAGCAGCGCCGGCAGCCGGGTCAATGCGCACAACAGGCTGGTCATCAGCGTGAACACGGGGATGCTCAACATGTGCACGTGGCTGACCAGCACCAGGCGTTGCGTGCTCTGCGGCGGGACGCGGGCCTGGCCGGCCGTTTCGGTGACGGCGGACCGCGTGAACTTGCTGATGAGCTGATAATCCACCGGGCTCAAGATATCGGCGGCGAACGGCGACTTGTGGGCCTTCTCCTGGGCCTTCTCTCCATCGGGCGCGTGGCAGCGGATGCAGCTGTCGGAGAGGATGTCGTGCGGGCTCTTGTCCACGCCCGGCAGCGGGGTTTGGAAGGTCTCCTGCCTGGCCCCGGCGATGAGCCAGCCCTCCAGTGCCTCGAACTCGGCGTCGGACTTGAAGAACTCGCGCATCTTGGTCCTGGCCATTTCGAGCATGCGCGAGGGAGGGGCCTGGCCGGCCTTGACTTCGACGGTCAGGCCGGCGTAAACCGCCCGCACGTCGTCGAGGGACAGGCTCTCGGGGTTGCCATCGGCGGCCCGGTGGCTGTAATAGATATTGGCGACGGCCACGAGGTATCCGGTCCCGGTGATGGCCAGGAAACCGGTCAGCATCAGCCGCGCCGAGGCCGGGAGTTGACGCAAGTGCCACTGCTGCATGAACGCCGCTCCGCCAGGTTTCAAAAAGGCGGCCCCACGTGACCACCGGCCCGGGCCGGGGCGGGTATCTGCCCCATGTCGTGAAGCGTCCGCACCACCGGCGGCCCGCGGAGCCGGCTTTGCGTGGACGATAATAGACCGGTAGGATAGGGGAAATTCAAATTCCGCGGAGTCCGACGACAGATCCGCCAGTCCAGATGCTAAGTGTATAGAGAGCACGTTCATCCGGCATAACTTCTTGCGGAGCTCCGACATGCAACCCAGGTTTCAAACGAGAGATCAAGGCATTCGGCGTGGGGCTTGCCGGTCTGGGGCCCTCCGCGCGCCAGCTTGGCCCGCCGGCTTCACCCTCATCGAGGTCCTGGTGGTGGTGGCCATCATCGCCCTGCTGGTCGCCATCCTCATTCCCTCGCTGCACAAGGCCAGGGAGCTGGCCCGCGTGACCAAGTGCCTTACCAACCAGAGCAACCTGCCCAAGGCGGTGCTCTCTTTCACCACCGAGCACCGGGGTTACGCTCAACTGATCGGCACCGGTCCCAGCGGTTCCGATCCGGGCGAGTGGAACGTCGTGGACCCCACGCACACCCGCTATGAATACCAGGCCAGCATGTTCGGCAGCAGTCAGCCCATGCTCAAGCCCTGGCCGCTGGCCATCGCCAAGCACCTCGGCGCGACCACGCTGAAGCGGGCCGAACAGTACTTCGAGAACAGCACCGCGAACATGAACAACCCCGCCCACTTCCTGAACAAGTTCGGGAAGTACGAGGTTTTCACCTGTCCATCGGACGTGAAGCTGATCAACAACATGTGGTCGCCGTTCGAGATGTACGGGGCGGTGTCCTATGCCGCGAATGAAGACGTCTTCGGCATCACCGAACCGCCGCTGGCCTACAGCGGCAGCGGCGGGGACTGGGAGGGGCAGCCTTGGGCGGACGGGACCAGCGGCGATACCAACCCCCCGCGGGCCAAGCGGCTGGAGGGCCTGATGGAGCGCATCATCAGCCCCAGCAACGTGGTCCTGTTCTGCGACGGCGGGCGCGAGGACATCGAGCGCGAGCCCTGCCTGCTGATCACCAACGGGAGCGGCATGAACGGGCCCTATCTCGAGAACTACGAGCGATACTGGAACCGCGCACCTCACTTCCGCCACCTGGACAAGGGCGGCATCGCGGTGGCCATGGCCGACGGCTCGGGCGTGCTGGCCAGGCCACTGCGTTTCGTCAGGGGCTCCGGCGGTTTACAATTCGTGCAGCAGTACGCGCCCAGGCTGCGGGTCTCGCCCTACAAGGTGGGCAGGATCCGCGACACCCAGCCGTGATCCGGTCGGCCCCGGCGCGGCGGGGGCTTCGGGTCTCGTCGCGGAAGGGCGTCCGACGGCACACATGAAACTCGACGCGATCGTGGTACAACCGCAACCGGGCGAGGTTGAGTCGCTGGGGCTGGCCGTGCGCGCCGTCGCCGCCGGCGCGGGCGGCACGATCAGTTATGATGCCTTCGAGGCGGCCCTGGGGCTGTCGTTGACGGCGTTGGCCCGCCCGGCTGATCCTTCGCCGGCTGCCTGGTCCGCGTATGGGTGCGATGCCTTTCTGGAGCCCGCCGCCCGACTGTTCGGCCTGCACGTCCGCGACCTGCACCCGCCCGAGGTGGGGCTGGACATGCTGGCCGCCGAGGAATTCCCTCAACACTTCGAGTTGAGCCATCGGCCGTTGATCCTGCGGGCCCTGGAGAACGGCCAGCCCGTCCTGGCCTGGGGCGGCTGGGAGGGCGAAGCCGCGCCGACGTGGGGGGTCATCACGGCCATGAAGTCGGAACAGTTCCGGGGGGTCGCGCCGCACCGTTCGGGACTGATCCGGCTGGCCGGTCCGGCCGCCCAGTGTTACGTCGTCGAGGTCTGTGAACCGCGCCGCCCCGCGGATGAAGAGCTGTTCGCGGCCATGATCGGCCATGCCCGCGCCTACCTGTGCGCGGGTCGGCTCGCACAGCACGGCGAAGGCCGTCCAAAACCGACCGCCGGGCTCCTGACCGGACCGGCGGTCTTCGAGGCCTGGTTACAATGGCTCGCCCAGCAGCGGCCGGAGTCCGGCCCCAGCCCGGCCCGGGAGGCCCATTGTAACTACGCGCGCTTTCTGTCCGCGGCCCGGCTGTCCGCGGCCCGGGTGCTCGACGGGCTGGAGGTGCCGCACCCGCCGGCGCGGGCGGCGTTGGTGGACGCCATCGTCGAGACCTGCGAGGTCCTGGCCGGCGAGTTGTGGTCCGCGCGCTGCGAGGATCGCCTGGTCGCCCTGTGGCGCACGGTCGACGGCCACGAGGTGTTGCGCGAGGAGTTGCAAGCCGCCCGCGCCGCCGAAACGCGAATCGCCGAATCGGTCTGCCGACTCGCGGACGAATGAATGAGGCCCGCACGCGACCGTGGGCCGCGGGACAAGCGACCGAGCCTCCCGCTCGTGGATCGTCAGGTGCTCCTCGGCCTGCACTCACGGCGGGCCGCTTCCGGTTGGCGCTGTCGTATGAATGGTGTGGGTGCACGATGAGCAAGTCATTCTCCCTGGCCGAGATTGCCAAGTGGGTCGGCGGGCGCGTCCGCGGAGACGGCAGCCTGCGGATCACGGGCGTGGCCGGTGTCGAGGAGGCCCAGCCGGGGCAGATCACCTGGCTGGCCCATGAAAAATACAACGCCCAGCTCCGGGCCAGCCAGGCCGGGGCGGCGCTGGTTCCCGAACGGTTCGGCGAGACGCCGATGCCGGCGGTTCTGTGCGCCGACCCGGCCCTCGCCATCCTCACGGTTCTGGAGCGTTTCGCTCCGCCGGTGCCGCGCCCTCCCGTCGGCATACACCCCTCCGCCCAAGTGGCCGATTCGGCTCAACTCGGGCGGAACGTCGCCGTCGGTCCGAACGTGGTGATCGGCGACCAGGCCCGGATCGGCGAGGGTTCGATCCTTCACGCCGGGGTTTTCATCGGGGCCCAGACGACCCTTGGCCGGAACTGCGAGCTGTGGCCAAACGTCGTCGTCCGCGAAGGTTGCGCGCTGGGCGACCGCGTGGTCATTCACCCCAACAGCACGATCGGCGCCGACGGCTTCGGCTACCAGTTCGCTGATGGACGGCACCGGAAAATCCCGCAGATCGGCACCGTGCGGATCGAGGACGACGTCGAGATCGGGGCCAACAGTTGCATCGATCGGGCCAAGTGCGGCACCACGGTTATCGGACGGGGAACCAAGATTGATAACCTCGTACAGGTCGCCCATAATGTGCGGATCGGCCCTGATTGCATGATCGTCGCCCAGACCGGCATCGCCGGCAGCGCCCGGCTGGGGCGGCTGGTGGTCCTCGGCGGTCAGGTTGGTATCCGCGACCACGCGGTCCTGAACGATGGGGTCCAGGTCGCGGCGTGCAGTTGCGTCTCGAAAGACGTGCCGGCCGGGGCCACCGTCATTGGCGTGCCCGCCGTCGAGCAGGAAGAATGGGTCCGCGAACGGGCCAAGGTCCGCCGACTGCCGCGCATGGCGGAGCAACTGGCCGATCTGATCAAGCGGGTCGAGCAACTTGAAGCCGCAGCAGACCATCCATAGCCCCGTGGAGCTCTCCGGACGGGGGTTGTTCACCGGCGAACCGGCCGTATTGCGCTTTCAGCCCGCGCCGGCCGATACCGGCATCGTCTTCGTCCGCGACGACCAGAACCCCCCCATCCAGATCCCCGCCCGGGTCGAGAACGTGGCCAAGCGTCTGCGGCGGACGTCTCTGCGCAACGGCACGGTGCAGATCGAGACCATCGAGCACTGCATGTCGGCCCTGGCCGGAATGGGCGTCGATAACGCCTTCGTATCACTCAACGGGAATGAAGTGCCGGCCATGGACGGCTCCTCCCTGGCCTTCGTCGAGAAGCTCAAGGAATCGGGCATCGTGGCGCTGGACAAGCCCCGGCAGGTCTTCCGTGTGCCGGAAACGGTGCGCGTGGCCGACGGCCCTTCGTACGTCATGGCCGCGCCGCCCGCCAGCGAAGACGAGGAACTGCTCGAGATCATCTACGACCTCGACTATGGAGATAAAGGCCGCATCGGCGAGCAGATCTTCAAGCTGCGGCTGAGTCGCGAGGCCTTCGAGGAACAGATCGCCTCGGCCCGGACGTTCGTGCTCAAGGAAGAGGCCGACCAGTTCCGCGCCGGCGGGCTGGGCCTGCACCTGACCTACCAGGACATCCTGGTGTTCGGCGAGGACGGGCCGATCGACAACACCCTGCGCTACCCCGACGAGTGCGTGCGCCACAAGATCCTGGACCTGATCGGCGACCTGTACCTGTTCGGGGGGTTCATCGTGGGGCAGGTCTTCGCCCGCCGGTCGGGCCATGCCCTCAACCACGAGCTGGTCCGCAGGCTCTGCGAGCTGCGCGAGCGGGTGGTCTTCAAGCGGCGCATGGCCGAGGATCCGGTGCTGGACGTGCGCAAGATTCAGCGCATCCTGCCGCACCGCTTCCCGTTCCTGATGATCGATCGCGTCATCGAGCTGGAGGCGGGCCGGCACGCCGTCGGCATCAAGAACGTGACCATCAACGAGGAGTATTTCGGCGGCCATTATCCGGGCCAGCCGATCATGCCCGGCGTGCTCATCATCGAGAGCATGGCCCAGCTCGGCGGTCTGCTGCTGGCCCGCGAGCTGGAGCACACCGGCAAAGTGGCCGTCCTGCTGAGCCTGGACCGGGTGAAGTTCCGCCGCCCGGTCCGGCCGGGGGATCAACTGATCGTGGAGGCCCATTCCCGGCGCGTCAAGTCGCGCACCGGGCACGTCTACTGCACCGCCCGGGTGGGCGACGAGCACGTGGCCGAGGCCGATGTCAAGTTCATGATGGTGGACGCGGACCCGTTGTAACCGGCAATGATACACCCCAGCGCCTCTATTGATCCTCAAGCCGTCATCGGTCGAGACGTCGCCGTCGGACCGTTCGCCTGCGTCGGGCCGGGCGTCGTGTTGGGCGACGGGTGCCGGCTGCACAATCACGCCACCGTCACCGGTCGGACGGTCTGCGGGCGCGACAACGAGTTCTACCCCGGCTGCGTGATCGGCTGCCCGCCCCAGGACCTCAAGTACAAGGGCGGCCCGACCCGCCTGGAGATCGGCGACGACAACGTCTTTCGCGAATGCGTGACCGTCCACACCGGCACCGAGGTCGGCGGCGGCCTCACCCGGATCGGCTCGCACAACCGCTTCCTGGTCGGCGTGCACGTCGCCCACGACGTGGTCATCGGCGACGACTGTATCGTCTCGAACTACACCCAGATCGCCGGCCATGCCCAAATCGAGGACCGCGTGACCATCGGAGGGATGGTGGGCATCCATCATTTCGCCACCGTCGGGACGCTGACCTACATCGCGGCCATGTCGCGCGTCGGCGCGGACACGCCGCCGTTCATGGTCATCGAAGGGTTCCCGGCCGAGGTCCGCGGCTTCAACAAGAAGGGCATGCGGCGCTGGGGCTACAGTGAGCAGCAGATCCGGGCCGTTCAGGAGGCCTGGAAGATCCTCTTCAGCAACCGGGCCCGGGAGTACGGCGAGTCCCTGCTGGACCGGCTGGACGTCCTCGAACGCCGCGCCGACCTCAACGGCGAGGTCCGCTACCTGTGCCAGTCGCTGCGCCGCTCGCTGGTGAACGGCGTCTTCGGTCGATACCTGGAGTCGCACCGCCGCGACACCGACGAGGACCGCAAGGGGTTCTACAACGCCGAGGGGTGAGGGGATTTCAGATGAGGGATCGCGGAATTCGGATTGCGGATTGAAGAGAGACTCTCGCGCGGCGCGGCCATTGGGTCTTTCTCCGAAAGGCAAAGGCGCTGGAAGGTCGCGGCCGGCCGTGAGTGAACCACTTGAGATCGTCGAGGAGCGCATCCGTGCAGGACGGCAATCCGCAATCCGCAACCCGCCATCCGCAACCGATTCCCGTGGCCCTCATCGGCGCCGGGCACATGGGCCGCCATCACGCCCGTATCTACAGCGAACTGCCGGGCGTCGAGCTGCTGGGGATCGTGGACGCGGATTCGGCCCGGGCCCGGGCCCTGGCCGATCAATACCGGACGGCCGCGTACGGCTCGGTCGAGCCGCTGCTGGGGCGCATCCGGGCCGCCACGGTGGCCGTCCCCACCGTGGCCCACGTGGCCGTGGCCCTGCCGCTCATCGAACGCGGCATTGCCGTGTTGATCGAAAAGCCGTTGGCCCCCGATTCGACCGGCTGCCGGGTGTTGATGGAGGCGGCCCGCCGCCACGGGGCCCTGCTTCAGGTCGGCCACTCCGAGCGTTTCAACCCGGTGGTGCGGGCCATGAGCCGGATGCAGGTCGCCCCGCGCTTCATCGAGACGCACCGCATCAGCCCGTTCACCTTCCGCTCCGCCGACATCAGCGTGGTCATGGACATGATGATCCACGACATCGACATCGTGCTGCATCTGGTGCGGTCGAGGCCGGTGAAGGTGGACGCGGCCGGGGTGAGCGTGCTGGCCCGTCACGCCGACATCTGCAACGCCCGGGTGGCCTTCGAGAACGGGTGCGTGGCCAATCTCACCGCCTCGCGGCTGGCCCTCAAGACGGAGCGGAAGATCCGGGTGTTCAGCCCGGAAGCCTACCTGTCCATCGACTACGCCCGGAAGGTGGGCATCGCCATCAAAAAGGACGCCAACCTCGATCTGCTCAAGCTGGCCCGCGAGCGGCAGGCCGCGGATTTATCGCAACTGGCCGGGGTGGATTTCGGCTCGCTGGTCAAGGTTGAGCCGTTGCAGGTGGACGACGTCGAGCCGCTGCGGGCGGAGCTGCAATCGTTTGTGCACGCGCTTCAGACCGGCTCCGATCCGGAGGTCAGTGCCGCCGACGGCGCCGCCGCCGTCGATCTGGCCGAGCGCATCACCGCCGCCATGCAGGAGCACGACTGGCAGCTCCCGGCGTGCTGAGCGGCCCCGGCCGGTCGTTCGCGCGGCGTCCTGGATCGTTCGCCGCCCGACCCGAACCCCGCAAGGGGGCGGCGACGGAATGTGTGTCGGCAACAGGGGTCGCAACACGACGGCCCAGGGCGGCCCGCTCCTCAATGACCTGTATCGCTGCCGCGGCCCTTCGGACGGGCCATGGGTGCCGCGCCGAAAGCAGGGGGTCGCAATGGCCCCCGCGCAGCGCTTCGGCGCGCCGGCCAAGGACCGATAAGCCCTGCCCCGAAAATTCTTTCGATTTCGTGGATGTTTTTCTCAAGTTGCGGGGGTAACATGGCGCAAGGCCCGGACACGTCAGCGGGAGCCCGCGACTCTCGAAGTACGGAGGGGCGGCGTGCGCGACAAAGTGAAACCTTCGATCGACCTGCCGGAGATCCTGCCGCGGCGCCAGCCGTCCGCCGCGTTCACCGCCGACGAAAAGCGCCGCATCTTCAAGAGCATGGTGGTGGGCGAGCTGGAGGCCGGTTTCCTGCGCTATTCCAAGCGCGAGGAGCTGCTGCGCTACGCCGCCGTGCTGGGCATTCAGGAATTCGAGGCCATGCTGCTGATGGCCGAGGCCCAGCATCAGGCCGATCAGCTCGAACCGGTCTACTTCAACTCCGCCGCCACGCTGGACGCCCTGAGCCGGCCGCACGCCTGGTCGGCGGCCATGCGCCTGTGGTTCGCCCTGGCGGTGGCCATCGGCATCGACCTGCTGCTCATCTACTGGCTCTACCGGTGAACCGCGAGCGGCCCGCGGGCCGAAAGGCCGCGGCTTTCAGCGGGCCGCCAGGTAATCCCACAACAGCGAACGTCCGTTGAACAGCATGTGCACCAGGATGCACGCCCGGATCGAGCCCGTGCGTTCGTACAGAAACCCGAGCAGCACGCCCAGGAAGGCCAGCGCCGGGATGTAATGCGGCGTGTTCCCGTGGACCGCTCCGAAGAGCAGGCCGGTCACCAGGATCGCCCACCAGCGATGGCGCAGCGAGCCGGGCCGGGGGGGGACCGCCCGGCGCAAGGCGGTCTGAAGAATCCCGCGGAAGAGCAGCTCCTCTCCGGCCGGGGCCAGCACGAAAGCCCCGGCCAGCGTCACTACCCGTATTCCCGGCCCGCTGTCGGCGTCATTCAGGACCTGAAAGACGGAGTGCTCGGGCAGACGCACGCCTCGAAAAAAGGTCTCGATGACCCACTCGAGCGCGAACAGGAGGAGGCGGACGACGAGTACGGCCACCAGGAACCCGGCCGTCGCCCAGGCCAGATCGGACCGAAGCGATCGCCGCCCCCAGCCCAACCCCCTGAGGCCGCGTGCGAACGCGCTGCCGGCGACCAGCAGGCAGGCCAGGATGATGACGCCGTTGGCGATGGCCGCCGCGGCGCAGCTCTGCCAGTTCAACAGCCGATCGCCGCTCAGATCGGCCGGGGCCAGCGCCGTACCGATCTTCCCCCCCGCGCTCCAGCCCAGAAAACACGCCGCCACGCATACCCACACGTGCAGGATGGTCAGGCGATTGGCCCGGATGGGCGAGCCGCGCAGCGGGTCTTTCCTCCCGCCGCCATTCCAGACGTAAGCGCCGCCCGCGACCACCACGGCCCCGTGCATCATCAGCCCGTAGTCGATCTTGTCCAGGACCCCGGTCATGGCTCCTCATACGGCCGGGGGCGCTGTCGGGGGCGCCTGACTTTCTCACGGGCGGCTTGGGGCGGAGGTTTCTGCTCGATAACGACCGGCTGATCG
>JABRVU010000355.1:0-37546 GCA_039961895.1 Phycisphaerae bacterium
TATTCGCGCGATTACCTGCGCGTCACCGAGACGGCGAGCACCGAACACCACGGCGGCACGCCGTCCGGTGAACATCAGACGGCTCCGCGGGCTCATCTCAGCGCCGCGACGACGGCGCCACAGGCTCATGGAAGCGCTCATGCCCCCGTGCCCGAGCGCGGCTACGAGCGCTATTTCGCGTTCATCGGCCTGTTCGTGTTCAGCATGTGCGTGCTGGTGCTGGCCGGCAACTTCCTGCTGCTGTACCTGGGCTGGGAAGCGGTGGGTCTGTGCAGCTACCTGCTGATCGGCTTCTATTACCAGAGGCCGTCCGCGGCGGCCGCGGCCAAGAAGGCCTTCCTGGTCAACCGCATCGGCGATTTCGGCTTCGGGCTGGGCATCCTGTTCCTGTATCTGTGGCTCGCGCCGCTGGCCGACGGGCGCAATCCGCTCGATTACGCGGTGGCGTTCGAGCTGGTCGGCCGGCTGGAGGAGTGGCAGGTCACGACCATCGCGTTGCTGCTGTTCTGCGGGGCGGTGGGCAAGAGCGCCCAGTTGCCGCTGTACGTGTGGCTGCCGGACGCGATGGAGGGCCCCAGCCCGGTCTCGGCGCTGATCCACGCGGCCACGATGGTGACGGCCGGCGTGTACATGGTGGTGCGCTGCGGGCCGATCTTCACCCTCTCGGAGATCGCCCCGTCGGTCGTGGCGGCGGTGGGGGCGGTGACGGCGCTGTACGCGGCCACCATCGCCGTCGCCCAGTACGACATGAAACGCATCCTGGCCTATTCGACCATCAGCCAGCTCGGCTACATGTTCCTGGGCGTGGGGGTGCTGGCCGCGGACTCGGCCATCTTCCACCTGTTCACGCACGCTTTTTTCAAGGCCCTGCTCTTTCTGGCCGCCGGAAGCGTGATGCACGCCCTGGGCGGGATCATCGACGTGCGGCAGTTCGGCGGGCTGCGGCGGCTGCTTCCGGTGACCTGCGCGACCTTCGTGGTCGGGTCGCTGGCCCTGGCGGGGTTCCCGTTGCTGGCCGGCTTCTTCAGCAAGGACGAGATCATTCACGCGGCCTTCGGGCGGCATTGGGTGTTGGGCGCGATCGGGCTGGTGACGGCCGTCCTGACCGCCTTCTACACGTTCCGCATGGTGTTCCTGGCGTTTTCAGGTCCGCCGCGCGTGCCGGCGGGCGCCCATCCCCATGAGTCGGGCGGGTGGATGCTGGCGCCGCTGGTCGTGCTGGCGATCGGAGCGGTCGGAGCCGGATACGCCGGCGTTCGTTTCGGCCACGGCGGCTTTCTGGGGCTGTTCGCGCCGCATGGGGCGTTTCACCGTTTTCTGGAGCCGGTGGTCGAGCCCTACCGTTCGGCGAAGCTGCTGAGCGCGGGGCCCGAGGCGGCCGGCGGCCACGAAAGCCCGCTGCTGATGTACGTCTCGGCCGGGCTGGCCGTCGCGGGCATCCTGGCGGCGTACCTGTTGTACGCCCGGCGGCGCGACCTGGCCGAAGCGGTCCGGCGGGCCCTGCCCGAGGCTCACGATCTGTTGCACCACAAGTATTACGTGGACGAACTCAACGACGCGGTGGTCGTCCGGCCGCTGTGGGAGACCGGCCGGCTGTTTTACGGCGTCGATCGCATCGTGGTGGACGGGCTGGTCTGGGCGGTGTCGGCGGTCCCGCGGGCCGTGGGCTTCCTCATCCGCCCGCTGGCCAACGGGGCCATTCAGAGCTACGGCGTGACCATGACCGCGGGGCTGTTCCTGATGGTGCTGATCGTGTGGCTGGTGGGTAAGGGCTGATGATCGAGCTGCAAGAGTGGATTCTGACGTTGCTGATCGCGGCGCCGCTGGCCGGCGCGGCGGCAGTGGCCCTGTTCGGCACGGCCGGCGCCGGCGGGGACCGGCCGGCCGAGGGCACGTCCGCCCGAGGACTGGCCCTGGCCTTCTCGCTGCTGACGGCGGGGCTGGCGGTTGTGGCCGTCGCCCTGTTCTTCCAGGCCCGCGGGCCGACCGGTCGGCCCGTCGCCGACGGCGGCGAATACGCCCTGGTCCTGGACTTGAGCTGGGTCCGCGACACCGACAGCATCCGCCGGCAGGTCGATTTCCGCTATCACGTCGGGGTGGACGGGCTGAGCCTCTGGCTGCTGGCCCTGACCGCGTTCATCACCCCGCTGGCCGTCTGGGCCAGTTTCAGCGGCATCCGCGATCGGCAGCGCGAATACTACGCTCTCATGCTGCTGCTGGAGGCGGGGATGATCGGCGTGTTCTGCGCCCGCGACCTGCTGCTGTTCTACATCTTCTTCGAGTTCACGCTGGTGCCGCTGTTCCTGCTGATCGGCGTGTGGGGCGGGCCGCAGCGCCGGTCGGCGGCGGGCAAGTTCTTCCTCTACACTTTCGCGGGCAGCATGCTGACCTTCGCCGGCGTGCTGTACCTGGCCTGGCTGGCCGCCGCCCAGCACGGGGGCGTGTTCACCTTCGACCTGGAGAAGCTCTACGCCCTCCAGCTCACGCCGCGGCAGCAGGGCTGGCTGTTCCTGGCGTTTTTCGCCGGCTTCGCGATCAAGGTGCCGCTGTTCCCGTTTCACACCTGGTTGCCGCTGGCCCACACCGAGGCTCCGACCGCCGGCAGCGTGCTGCTGGCCGGCGTGCTGCTGAAGCTGGGGACGTACGGCTTCCTGCGGTTCAGCCTGCCCATGCTGCCGGAGGCCGCCCGGGCCTTCGCGCCGTTCATGGCCGTCCTGGCGATCATCGGCATCATCTACGGGGCCCTGGTCGCGTGGGTGCAGGACGATTTCAAGCGGCTGATCGCGTATTCATCGGTCTCGCACCTGGGTTTCTGCATGTTGGGCATGTTCGCGCTGAACACGGCCGGGCTGACCGGCGCGCTGTTGTACATGGTCAACCACGGGCTCTCGACCGGGGCGCTGTTCCTGGTGGTGGGGATGATCTACGAGCGCTATCACACCCGCGCGTTCGGCCGGGTGGGCGGGCTGGCCCGGCGGATGCCGTGGATGGCGTTTTTCCTGCTGTTCTTCGTATTGAGCAGCATCGCCCTGCCGGGGCTCAACGGGTTCGTGAGCGAGTTCCTGGTGTTGCTGGGGACGTTCACCTCGGGGCGCGCGGAGGGCGGATACCCGGCCGGGCCGCTGGGCGCGCCTTACGCGATCCTCGCGGCGACCGGGATCATCCTGGGGGCGGTGTACATGCTGGCCTTCGCCGGCAAGGTGCTGTTCGGGCCGCTGCGCGAGCCGGAGCACACGCCGGACGTTTCCGGCGGTCTGACCGCCGACCTGACCCGCCGCGAGATCGCCATCCTGACGCCGATCGCGCTGGCCTGCGTTCTGATCGGCGTCTATCCCGGGATGCTGACCGCCAGCATCCAGCCGGCCGTCGAGCGGCAGGTGCTGGCCCGGGTGTTCGCGGCCGACGGATACGAGCTGGCGTCCGACAGCGGATTGCGGAATGCGGATGGCGGATTGAAAACCGCCTCGCCGGGCGTTCCGACGACCCTGGTCAGCAGCAGGACGGAAGGCACGGGCCGGCGGGAGGCTTTCTCACCTCCCCCTTCTCACTTCTCCCTGCCTCGCTACGGTTTCAATGATTCGAGAGCCGCATCGGCCGCGCGGGAGGAGGCCCGCCGATGAACGACCTTTTCGGCCTGCTGGCTCCCGAGTTGATCGTGACGGGCGGGGCGGCAGCGGTTCTGCTGCTGGGCGTCAGCGCCGCCGAGCCCGCCCGCGGCTATACCCGCCTGGTGGCGCTGTTCAGCGTGTTCCTGGCCTTCTGCGTCACCTGGTATGACCCGGTCGAGAAGCCCGTCGAGCTGGCGGGGATGCGCTTCGGCCCGCTGTCTTATTACGTCCGGCTGATCGCCCTGTCCATCGGGATGCTGGTGTTGCTGGTCAACTGGCATCTGCCGGCGCCGCAGGAGCGCGGCGAGCACTTCGCCATGATCCTGTTCAGCCTGACCGGGATCATGCTGACCAGTCTGGCCGATGACCTGGTGCTGCTGTTCCTGGCCGTCGAGCTGGTCAGCGTGCCGAACTACGTGCTGGTGTCCATCGGGCGCAGCGACATCCGGGCCCAGGAGGCGGGCCTGAAGTATTTCTTCCTGGGCGCGCTCTCGGCCGGGCTGCTGGTCTATGGTTTCAGCTTCCTGTACGGGGCCTCGGGGACGACGGTGTTGAGCCGGATGTCGCTGGCCGAGGAGGGCGGCTTCGTGACCGTCGGGCTGCTGCTGGCCTTCTGCGGGCTGGCGTTCAAGGTCGCGGCCGTTCCGTTTCACACCTACGCCGCCGACGTGTATCAGGGCGCCGCCGCGCCCGTCACCGGTCTGCTGGGGTTCTTTCCGAAGGTCGCGGGTTTCGTGGCCTTCATCAAGCTGTTGCTGCTGGTTCAGCCGCCGGCCCAGGTGCTGGCCCGCGGATGGGACCTGCCTTCGCCGGCGTTCGTGTTCCTGTGGATGGCGGCGGCGGCGACCATGACCGTCGGCAACGTGCTGGGTCTGATGCAGAGCAACGTGAAACGGATGCTGGCTTATTCGAGCATCGCCCATTCGGGGTACATGCTGGTGGCCTTGCTGGCCGGTCCGGTGGTCAGCGGCGGTCCGCTGCGCGACGGGCTGTCGGCCATGCTGTTTTACATCGTGATCTACGGGGTGATGAACCTGGGGGCGTTCGCGGTGCTGGCCCTGATCCAGGTCCGCGGGGCCCCGGCCGAGGAGCTGGACGACCTGGCCGGGCTGTCCCGGCGGGAGCCCCTGGCGGCATTGGCCCTGGCGGTCTGCGTGTTCAGCCTGATGGGCATGCCGCCGACGGCCGGCTTCTTCGGCAAGGTCTACGTGTTCAGCACGGCCCTGGCGACCGATCCTTCGATGGGCCGCGGTCCGGCGATGGTGGCCTTGGCGGTCGTGGGGCTGCTCAATTCGGCGGTGGCGGCCGGGTATTACCTGCGGATCGTGGCGGCCTGCTACCTGCGCGAGCCGGTGGCCGAACCGGCGGCCCGTCCGCGCGATCACGGCGTCAGGCTCGGCCTGCTGGGCTGTTGCGTGGCGGTTCTGGTGCTGGGCGTCTGGCCCGAGGGGCTGCTCAAGATGGCCCGGATGCCCTTCGACGATCTCACCGCGCCGGCCGGGGCGGTCACGCGGCTCGAACAGAATCCGCCGCTCATCCTTCCGGCGATTCCGGCGGTGAACGGCGAGCCGCTGGTGATGACGCATCCTCGACCGCCGGGTCAGGGACAATTACCGCAGCCCCGGATTGTGTCACCGACCCTCGCCCCTCCGTCGTCGGCGTTTTTGATTGAATCGACGGGGACCAAGCGATAAAGTAGAGCATTGGCCATGGGGACGGACGAGGGAGAAAAGAGGCCGCCATGTCAAGGCTTCTCCATCGGCGCTTTACGTCGGCAGTCGCCCTCGTGCCGCTGCTCGGCACGGTGGTTGGAGCAGCCCCGCTTCCTCCCGACGGGTATCAGTGCAAGGACCACCCGGCCGCATCCTGCGACGTGCATTACCGGTCTGACCGGCCGGCGTACCTGGTACCCGCGAACATCGTCGCCGCCTTGGCCTCAGACCACGTGGGCTTATTACCGGGCGTGACCACCACGACCGTCTATCTGGATCCCGCGACCGGTC
This sequence comes from Phycisphaerae bacterium, assembly GCA_039961895.1. Lineage (GTDB taxonomy): Bacteria > Planctomycetota > Phycisphaerae > UBA1845 > PWPN01 > JAAXZI01. The sequence continues at coordinate 5,612 of JABRVU010000355.1, forward strand.
GGCTGACGTTCGAGTACCAGGTCGAGGCCACGACCTTCGCCATCCAGAGGGCGTCGCTGGACGGGCTCTGGGCGGTGACGATCTTCGACGCCGGGTCCGACGGATCGGGCCATTCGGGCGGGGCTCTGCTCGCCCCGAGCTGGCTCGACGGCGACCCCTATTCCATCTATCGGGCCGACTCGCCCTTCGGCGACTCGCCGGCGTGGAATTTCCGGGAAGCGGGTCTCGGCACCAGCATCGGGGGCGCGGGCGCGACGGAGAGATCCGCGCGCATCTGGTTCGAGACCGACGCGGGGTCCGCCCAAGCCGGTTCGGCGGCCTACCTGGGGCCCGGGGCCCGTTCCGCGACGGCGGCGGTGCTGGTCCCCTCCGCCGTGCCCGACCGGGACCTGGACGGCGTGCTGGACGGGCTCGACAACTGCCCGCTCTCTCCCAACGCCGACCAGCTCGACGCGGACGGCGACGGCACAGGCGACGCCTGCGACGCCTGCCCGGATACGCCCGTCGGAACGCTGGTCAACGTCCGCGGCTGTCCGGCGACGCCGGGCGACTCTGATCTCGACGCCGACGTGGACGCAGACGACCTGGCCATCTTCGTGTCCTGTTTGACCGGTCCGCATATCGGACCGGTGTCGTCGGCCTGCGAGCGCATGAACCTCGACGGGGACGGCGACGTCGATCACGTCGATTTCGGGCTGTTCCAGCGGTGCATCAGCGGCCCCGGGCGGGTCGCGTCGGCCGGCTGCCTGGACTGACCGCCGAGCGGGCGTTCGTCCCGATTGCGTCAGCGTGCCGCGGCGATAGACTGTCGGGCCATGTGGGACTACTTCCGTCTGATGCGCCCGGCCCAGTGGGTCAAGAACGTATTCGTCTTCGCGGCCCTGGTCTTCGGCAACCGGCTCCACGACGGGCGGGCGGTGGCGGTGTCGCTGGCCGCCTTCATCGCGTTCTGCCTGGCTTCTTCGTGCGGATACGTCTTCAACGACATCCTGGACCGCGAGCGCGACCGGCATCACCCGGTGAAGAAGCTCCGACCGGTGGCCAGCGGGGCAGTCAGCCTGCGGATGGCCGGCCTGTTGAGCCTGCTCCTGGCCGTCGCCGCCTGCCTGGTGAGCATCCGCCTGCCGGGCGTCTTCCAGTTCACCTTGTGCGTGTACGTGGCCTTGAGCCTGGTCTACTCCCTGGCCCTCAAGCACCGCATGTTGCTGGACGTGATCACCATCGCGGTGCTCTTCGTGATCCGGGCGGTGGCCGGCGCCCTGGCCATTCAGGTGCACTCCTCTCCCTGGCTGCTGGTTTGCACGTTCATGCTCTGCCTGTTCCTGGGCTTCGGCAAGCGGCGCTGCGAAATCGCCATGCTGGGCAACGGCGATCTCCAGGGGCATCGGCGGACCCTCGACCGCTACACGCCCGACCTGCTCAATCAGCTCCTGAGCACCTCGGGCGGCATTGCCATCATCACCTTTCTGCTCTACACCCTGGAGCGCGACCCCCAGGGCCCCTTCGGGGACCGTCGGCAGGACCTGCTCTATACCCTGCCGCTGGTGGTCTACGGCATCTACCGCTACGCGATGCTGATCGAGCTGGGCAAGGCCACCGGCCCGACCGACCTGATGATCAAGGACCCGCCCTTCCTGGGCGCCGTCGGTTTGTGGCTTCTGGCCGCCGGGTATGTCCTGTACGGCCCGATGCGCTGATTGACTGACCCCCGTTGCGGACTAGAATCTAGTGTGACAGGGCTGATCCGTAGGCCTGGGACGCCGACGAAGGCTCTTCACCATGTCGCAGACCGATAAGCAGGATTGTTCCCGGCACGGGCCGGCTTGTGACACGCGGCGGGCCCGCGGGCGATCCGCTGCGGTTCCGCGCCTGATCGTCCATCCGCTCGCACGGGGAGATCGAGGTCGTACGTGGCCACTTTGCACGTCTTGCAAGGCCCCGACAAGGGGCGGACCTTTCGCACCATGAACGAGCCGGCGGTGCTCGGGCGTGAGAGCGATCAGATTCCGCTCAGCGACCGTACGGTTTCCCGTCACCATGCCCAGGTCCACCCCGACAACGGTTCCTGGGTGCTGACCGATCTGAACAGCGCGAATGGGACTTACGTCAACGGCGTTCGGGTCCGCACGCCGGTGCGTCTCAAGCACGGGGACCAGATCAAGCTCGGGTCCACGCTGATCGTCTACGCCGGCGATCAGTCCATGGAAAAACTGAGCGGCCCGAACATCCCGCGGGACATGATCGACCTCGACGCCAGCAGCCCGAACTTCGATTCGGCGATCCTGTCGTCGGCCGGCAGCGAGGACTCGATCATCATCGCCGGGCCGGAAGTGGCCGAGGCCGCCCGGGCCTGGAAGGTGATGTCCGAGATCACCGCCGCCATCGGCGCGATTATCGACCCCGATCAGCTCCTGGAGCGCGTCATGGACGTGATCCTCGAGGAGCTGCCCATCGACCGCGGTTTCATCCTGATGTACGACCGCAAGGGCGAGGAGCTGGTGCCGCAGGTGGTCCGGTATCGGCGCGGCGTGCGGGCCAAGAAGCAGAAGATCACCACCAGCCGGCGGATCATCCAGCACGTGCTCGATCACCGGGCCGCGGTTCTGTGCACCAACGCCATGGACGACAAGCGCTTCCGCACCGACGCGGCCCAGGACAGCATCACCGACTTCGGGCTGCACTCGGTGATCTGCGCTCCCATCATGGTCAAGGACCTGTTGCTGGGGGTGATCCACATCGACTCGGCGGCGACCGCCCATACGTACACGCCCGAACAGCTCCGGCTGATGGGGGCCATCGGGCAGATGACCGGGATGGCCATCCAGAACGCCCGTCTGGTCCAGCAGCAGATGCAGTTGGCCCGGCTGGCGGCCACCGGCGAGACCGTCGCCTACCTCTCGCACCATATCAAGAACGTGCTCCAGGGCATTCAGAGCGGCGGGGACCTGGTGACCCTCGGCCTCAAGCAGCAGAAGATCGAGGTCGTCCAGCAGGGCTGGGGCATCGTCGAGCGCAACCTCGAGCGCATCCTGAGACTGAGCACCAATATGCTGGCCTTCAGCAAGACGCGCGAGCCGCGCCTGGTCCAGAACTATCTCAACCGGATCATCGCCGATGCCGTCCAGCTCGCCCAGAAACGCGCCGACGAAAAGAACGTGGTGCTGCTCGCGGATTTCGAGGAGTCCATCCCGCCCATGCCGCTGGATGAGGAGGGCATCCATCAGGCCGTGTTGAACATCATCACCAACGCCATTGACGCCGCGCCCTCCAAGAGCGGCGTCGTGAACGTCAATACGCTGTTCTTTGCCGAGGAAGGCATCGCCGACATCGTCGTGCGCGACAACGGGCCGGGCATCGAGCAGGACAAAATTGAAGAAATTTTTGAGCCATTCAAGTCAAGCAAGGGCCAAGCCGGCACCGGTCTGGGGTTGGCGGTCGCCCGCAAGGTCATCCGTGAGCATCACGGACGGATAGTCGTCGAGAGCCGTCCCGGCGAAGGCACGACGTTCCGCATCCGGCTGCCGGTTCAGGAGCTCTCGCGGGCCAGCGAAGAGACCTATTCCACGCTTCAGTAGCCCTGTCAGGGTTTGTGACCTTCACGGCGCGTCCATTCCGTAGCAGCCGGGTTGGAGTATGTGGTCGTAGCCGCTGATCGCTCCCCAGTTTCCGCCGGTGCGGTTGAAGGCGGAAAACGGTCGATGAGGCGCCGGTCGCTGCACTTGTCCTGCTGTTTCCCGCATCCGGCATCCCTGGACAAGGGTTCGAATGGCCAGCGATGCTTCCCAGAATCACGCCGGAGCGCGCGTTCGGGCTATTCACGCGGCATCGAAGGCGGGTTTGCTCAATCCTCGTCCAGCTCTCCGCCGATGTTAGCATGACAATAGCCTAGGCGGATTGAGGACAGGTCGCCGACTCCGGCACCGCAACCCGGAGGCAGACCCCGCCGATCAGAATCATCCTTGCCATGCGGAGGAGGGCACCTCGCGCCTCTGGCCCGCGGTCGCCGCCATGACGCGGGCGGCGGCTTGAGCGCCAGACACGGCACGGACGGCGGACCAGGAGCCGATGGGGCCCGCCTCGGCCGCCGCCCCTTCGGGTCGGCTTGCTTCGGGAGCGCGGGCGCGATCGAGGGTGGTGCTTCGGCCGGGCACGGCCAAGGAACGGGCGACGGCCGATCTCCTCGCCTGCGCCGCGACGCCGCGTCCGAACAGCAGACGCATTCGCTGATTGACAACCGCAGGGTCACGCGCTATGTTACCGGCGGATGGTCGGGCCGAGGCGGTAGGATGAGCCGGCCGACACAACCGGTCCCGATGCAATCAGCGACGAAGCTGGCGCTGATTGACCCGCCGAGTAGTCGGATCGCAAACGGCCGGTGCCGCGACGGGGGCAGGAGGGTGTGTCATCGGAAGCGGACCTCGCAACAGGGACGAGGAGTGTCGCGACCATGAGAGTGCTGATGCTAGGATGGGAGTTCCCGCCGTTCATCTCCGGGGGGTTGGGGACCGCGTGCTACGGCCTGACCAAGGCCATGAGCCAGATCGGCACCGAGGTCATTTTCGTCTTGCCCCGTCCGGTGGCCTCGCAATACAGCGGACACGTGCGGCTGGTCTCGCCCTCGACGTTGTCGGCGGCGCTCGGTTCTTATTCCTATGAAATGGATGAGTTCGCCCGGGTGACGTTCCGGGCGCTGGACGCGGGGGTGGGGTTTTCGCCCTATGACGCGCCGCGGACGCTGTCCCAGGCCATCGAGGACAAGATCCGGGCGGCGCGGGCGGCGGCGCGGGCCCAGGCCGGTCCGGCGGTCGAGGCGGTGATGCAGCACGCTGCGGCTCCCGCCGCCCATTACGGCTCCGACCTGTTCTCGGAGATCGAGCGCTACGCCCGCATGGCCGCCCTCATCGCCACCGAGGAGGACTTCGACGTCGTCCACGCCCACGACTGGATGACCTTCCGGGCCGGGATCGCCATTTCCGCCATGAGCGGCAAGCCCCTGGTCGTGCAGGTCCACTCCACCGAGTTCGACCGCAGCGGCGAGCACGTCGATCAGCGCATCTACGACATCGAGCGCGAGGGCATGCACTTCGCCCGGCGGATCATCGCGGTCAGCCACCTGACCAAGAACATCATCACCGCCCGTTACGGCGTGCCACCGGAGAAGGTCGAGGTGGTCTACAACGCCATCGAGTTCAACGGCAACGACCCCTCCGGGATCCTGCCGCCCATCGGGCGCAACGACAAGATCGTGCTGTTCCTCGGGCGGATCACCATGCAGAAGGGCCCCGAGTATTTCCTGGCCGCCGCCAAGAAGGTGCTCGAGGTCATGCACAACGTCCGGTTCATCATGGCCGGCTGGGGCGACATGATCCGGCGGACCATCGAGCTGGCCAATCACATGGGCATCGGCCACAAGGTGCTCTTCACCGGCTTTCTGCGCGGGCCGGACGTGGACCGCGTCTTCCGCATGGCCGACCTGTACGTCATGCCCAGCGTTTCCGAGCCCTTCGGCATCGCTCCGCTGGAGGCCATGTCCAACGACGTGCCGGTGCTGATCAGCAAGCAGTCGGGAGTGTCGGAAGTGCTCTCCCACGCCCTCAAGGTGGACTTCTGGGACGTGAACGAGATGGCCAACAAGATCATCGCGGTGCTGCGCCATCCCCCGCTCCAGAAGACGCTGCGCGAGCACGGGCGGATCGAGGTCCGCAAGCTCTCCTGGCAGGACTCCGCCCGGCGCTGCGTGGAGGTCTATCAGCAGGCCGGCGCGGCCAACGGGCAGTGACGGGGTCGTCGAATCAGCGCGTTCTTCGCGCCGGGTGAATAATCCGGTTCTTCATCGGAACGCATCCGAAAACCCTGAATGCCGAACGGCTGGAAGCCGGCCCCCCGCAGTTTACGATGCGCTCTGAAGCCCGCGGCTCCTTGGGGCCGGATCGGTCGGTTCGAGGGGTTTAGAACGCGCTCTCATCGCACCACTTCAGGGGACTGATGGATATCCATCCTTCAAAGACGGCGGCGACGTCGGTGCCGGGCGCGGCCGGCCGGTCGTGATAGCTGGCCACGTTCTCGCAGCTCTCGGAGCCGTCGGCCTCTCGGAGGACGCGGTAGTCAAGGTGGTAGGGGTCCCGGCTGATCCGGGTCAGCATCGCTCCGCGCGTGGGTTGGTCGCCGTCGGGGATCGGCAGATTGACGTTCCACCAGCCGCGGCTCATGGCCGGCGGGCTTCGCCGCAGGGCTTCCGCAATCAGGGCATGATCCCGCGGCGGGGCATGGGGCGGGCAGGGTGCGTCCGGCATGATGATCGCCGCGATGACCGCGGCCGCCGTGCGCGTCGAGCGGAGCCACTCCACCGGGGCCCCGCCGCGCGTATATTGCGAAAGGGCGATCGCCGGGATGCCGTAAAACCCGGCCTCGCGCGCCGCCGCCACGGTACCAGAGTTGTAGATGTCGATGCCCAGGTTGCTGCCGCGGTTGATGCCGCTGAGGACCCAGTCCGGCCGGCGCCGCCCGGGCAGGCCCACCGCCGCCCGCACGCAGTCGGCCGGCGAACCCTCGACCACCGTCAGCGGCCCGATGCCTTCGGCCTCCGCGGCCCGTAGCCGGAACCGGTCCGACACCACGTGCCCCTTGCCGCTCTGGGCCTCGGAGGGCGCGATGACTTCAATGCTCGCGCCGGCCAGGCCGCTGACCGCCTCATACAGGGCCCGCAGGCCGGGGGCGTCGTAGCCGTCGTCATTGGTGAGCAGGACGTGCATCAGGTCGTCTTCGCCCGTTCGCGTTCGATGAACCGCGCTGCCAGAAGCCCCACCTCGAACAGGGCCACCATCGGGATCATCAGGGCCATCATGCTGAACACGTCCGGCGACGGCGTGATCACCGCCGAGGCGATGGCGATCACGAAATACACGTGCCGCCGCAAGCGGGCCATGTCCCTGGCCTCCGCGATCCCGATGATGGTCAGCAGCGAGACCACCACCGGCATCTGGAAGCCGATGCCGAAAGCGGCCATCATCTGCAGGATCAGGATCACCGATTCGGGCAGGCTCAGCAGGGGGATGACGCGGTTGCCCTTGCTGGCCGGCGTCAACGGCCCCAGCGAATAGACCTTCTCGCCGAAGCGCACGCGGATTTCATGGGCCGCCTGGTTGAGCCACAGCGTGCCTTCCGGCGGGTGGGGGGGGTCCTTCGTGAACGCCGGCATCGAGGTCGGCCAGGCCGGCTGCGTGGCCGGCGGAAGCGTGGTCTGGATCAGCGTCGGGGCCGGCTTGAGCGCGTCCGGCAGCCACTCCGTCGGATCGGGATACTCCTTGCGATACCCGATGAAGAAGTCCATCATCACCGGGGCCACGACGAAAAGCATGAAGAACGCCCCGATGAAAAACAAAGCGATCGACACGGGCACGAACCGCCGGACCCACCGCCGTTCGGTGGGGTACAGCCCTGCGGCCACGAAACCCCAGAGCTGGGCCAGCCCGTAAGGCGCGGTGATGACGAAGCCCACCAGGAACATGATCTTGAACTCGAGCACGAACGGCCCCTCGGCCGTCAACTGGTACAGGTCGCGGGGCATCTCGTGCTTGTCCAGCGCCGCATACACCGGGCGGGTCAGCAGCCACATCGCGTAGCCCCTGAACACCCAGCAGGCGATCGCACCGACGGCCATGGCCACCAATGCCCGTACCAGGCGCGTGCGCAGCTCCTCGAGATGTTCGCCCAAGGTCATGCGGACTTCGTCGGGGTGGGGATGGCGGTCGGGACGGTTCCAGAAGGGCATGTGCGGTGGTACTCGTTCGAGAAAGCGGCCGGCGGCCGGCCGGTCGCATACGGCCATCAGCCCGCCGGGCCGCCCTTCAAGGACCGATTCGCCTCTCCTCCGAGCCGCGACCGTGAGGCAGCGATTGGAGGCATCCACGGCCCCTGACGGGCTCGGACCTGAAGGCCGACGATTGTATGGCTCCCACGATAAGGAGGGAAGCCCGCGCGCGATTCGCCCTCGCTCGCGTTCGCGGACTCGTGCTCTCCCGGCGTCGTTGGGGGCGGCGGGCGCTATTCCCGCCCGGTCGCCTTGGGTTCCAGCGTGAGATCATCCGTCCGTCCGGCCTGGAGCAGGTAATAACCCTGGGCGGCGATCATGGCCCCGTTGTCGGTGCAGTATTTCATCGGGGTCAGGTGCAGGGTGACGCCGTCTTGCGCGCAGGCGGCGATGAGCTGCTCGCGGAGCCGCTTGTTGGCCGCCACGCCGCCGCCGACCACGACGGTTTGGACGCCGGTCCGCCGCACGGCCTGCATGGTCTTGCCGACCAGGACGTCGACGACCGCGGCCTGGAAGCCTGCCGCCACGTCGGAAACGTCCTGCTCGGTGAGATGGTCCAGCGGACCGGCCTTACGGCCCGGTCCGTGCACGTCGTACAACACCGCCGTCTTCAACCCGCTGAACGAGAAATCGAGGGTGTCGCGGTCCAGCAGCGAGCGCGGATAGTCGCGCGCTTTCGGGTCGCCCGTCCGGGCCACCCGGTCGATCACGGGTCCGCCGGGAAAGCCCAGATTGAGGATGCTGGCCACTTTATCGAAGGCCTCGCCGGCGGCGTCGTCGATGGTCCGTCCGAGCAGCTCGACGTGCAGCGGATCGCGCACCAGAAACAGCGAGGTGTGTCCGCCGCTGACCACCAGGGCCACCGCCGGCCAGGGCGACGGTTCGACCGGCGCATCGATGGCCGCGCTGGTCGCGTGGGCGAAGATGTGATTCACGCCGATCAGCGGCTTGCGCCAGGTCAGAGCCAGCGTCTTGGCCGCCATCACGCCGATCAGCAGACAGCCCATCAGCCCTGGCCGGTTGGTGACCGCGATGGCGTCGACGTCGCGGCGCCCGGCGCCGGCGGCGGCCAGGGCCTCCTGGATGACCCCGTCGAGGTTCTCGATGTGCGCCCGCGAGGCCAGCTCGGGCACGATCCCCCCGTACTTGGCGTGCACGTCGAATTGCGTGGCCACCACGTTCGAGCGCACCACGCGCCCGCCGGTCACGACGGCCGCCGACGTCTCGTCGCAGGAGGTCTCGATGCCCAGGAGCGTGGGTTGGGACATGGCTACGAGGTCCGCGATACCTGATTCCCGTCATTCATAGCCGGTCTGCAAACGGCTCGTTGTCTGGAGCCCATTCCCAAACCCATGTGGAACCGGCTTCCAGCCGGTCGAGGGCCAGGGTCATGGGTTGGCTTCTTCCCACCGCGCGGGCTTCCGGGCGGCGTGGACCAGGGCCGCCAAGGCGATGGCCGCCGTCTCGATACGAAGCACGTTGGGCCCCAGCGACACTCCCGCGCAGCCATGCTCCAGCAGCAGGGCGATTTCGTCGTCGGCCCAGCCGCCTTCCGGCCCGACAAACGCCAGGAGCGTTCCACAATCCGGCACCTCCGGCCAGGATCCGCCGGGCATCGCCACCCAGGCCCGATCGTGACCGCGGATGCGCCGCACGGCCTCGTCAAGAAGCTCAGGTGTCGCCAGGTCGGGGATCCAGGCCTGCCCGGACTGCTTGGCGGCCTCGATCGCCGTTCGGCGCCAGCGGTCCAGCCGGTGCCCGGAGGCGTTGCTGACCGACCGCCGCGTCACCAGCGGCACGATGCCCGCCACGCCCAGTTCCGCGCATTTCTCGACCAGGAAATCCTGTCGAGGCCCCTTGGGCAAGGCCGCGGCCAGGGTCAGCGCCGGCTCAGCGCGGGGACACAGTCGGAGGCTCTCGACGGCGACGTCGACAGCGCCACGGCCGGCGGATGCGATCCGCCCCCGCGCCTCCCGTCCGAGCCCGTCGAACAGGGCCACCTCGTCGCCGGCCGACAGCCGCCGGGATCGGCGGGCGTGATCGGCCTCCCGCTCATCCAGCCGTACGACGCCCGCCTGCAAGCCTTTGACGTAAAACCGCGGCGCGCCCATGGGCGCGGCATTATCGGCTGTTGCCGGCAGCCCCGCAATGAAGTCATCGCCCGGTTCGGTCGATGCAGCCGTTATGCGTACTGATACCCTGACCGCTCCGCCACCCGAGGTCTCCGAACCCGCCGATGCTTTCGATCCGGCAGATTCCGTCGAAAGCGCCCATCCGGCGGCGACCCCATCTCCAGCGTCTCCGGCCGCCGACCCGGACGCCAGCGCCGTCAACCGGGCGGCCATCGAGGAAGAAGTCAAAGAGTTCGTCAAGATTTCATCGGTTCCCGCCCCGGACCAAGACGCCGTTGCCGAACACGAGGCCGCAAAGTCGGCCGAGCCCGGCCCGGTCCCGTCTCCGGGTCTCGTGAAGCGCGTGCTCATGTGGCCGGTTCAGTGCCTGATCGGCCTGTTGATCCTTCTGGACCTGCCCTTCTGTTTTCTGGGCAAGAGGATCAAGTCGTTTGTCGGCTGGCTGGCCATCGGCACGGCGGTCATGGCAGCCGGCGTCTGGCTTTACGGCCCGAAACTGGCCGGTCGACCGACCCCCCGTGAAGACCAACCATCCAGCACGCTGACCCGTGCCGAACACGAATCCGCGCCCACCAGGAGCAAGGATCACTGAGTATGACAGCGCTGGACCGCATCGGTAGAGACCGGACGTGAGTGCCGGTCGCAACGGAATAGACGGCCCGCGGAATCTGTCATGCACCCCAACTCCGGGCCGCCCGGCTTGCGTCGTTGACACACGTGAACCGTCGGCTATACTGATGGGACTTGACAATCAGGTGCAGGCTCTTATCCAGAGTGGCAGAGGGAACGGCCCTTTGACGCCACAGCAACCCGCTTTGGCCCCGCCGCCGGCGGCGCCAGTAGGGTGCTAACTCCTGCCCATGGCCGGCTTTGGCTAATGGGGAAGATAAGAGGACAATGGCGCCGGTGCCACTTGACCTCTCTCCCTGCCCAACGGCCGGGAGAGAGGTTTTTTGTTGCACGTCATGTTCACAACGGAGGCACGGAGAACCTGGAGAAGCCATGTCCTCGGAGTAGAGAACCAAGGGAACCGGCTCCAGAGTTCTCTTTGTTTCCGCGGTGCAAGCAGACGGGTTCGAGGAAACAGGTCATGAGTTACGTGGTCGGTCTCAAATGCCGCGAGTGCGGGCAGCAGTATCCCGATTCGCCGCTGCACGTCTGCGAGGTGTGTTTCGGGCCCCTGGAGGTCGAATACGACTATGCGCGGATGCGCGGGCGGGTGACGCGCGCGTCGATCTCGGCGGGACCGGCGTCGCTGTGGCGCTACCGCGACCTGCTGCCGCTGACGGGCGAGCCTTCGACCGGTTTCTGCTCGGGCTTTACGCCGCTGCGGCGGGCCCGCAACCTCGAACGCCGCTGGGGTTGCAGGGAAATCTACCTCAAGGACGACTCGGTGAACTGCCCGACGCTCTCGTACAAGGAGCGCGTGGTCAGCGTGGCGGTGAGCAAGGGGATCGAGTTCGGGTTCGAGACCTTCGGCTGCGCCAGTACCGGCAACCTGGCCAACAGCGTGGCCGCCCACTCGGCGTTCGTGGGCCGGCGGGCCTACGTGATGATTCCGCACGACCTCGAGCAGGGCAAGGTGCTGGGCTCGCTGATCTACCGGCCGAAGATGGTGCGCATCCGCGGCAACTACGACGACGTGAACCGGCTGTGCGCGGAGATCGCGGACAAGTACCGCTGGGCGATCGTGAACGTGAACCTGCGGCCGTACTATACCGAAGGGGCCAAGACCTACGGGTTCGAGGTGGCCGAGCAGTTGGGCTGGAAGCTGCCCCGGCACATGGTGCTGCCGACCGCCGGGGGCACCATCCTGCCCAAGGTGTGGAAGGCCTTCCGCGAGCTGGTGGACCTGGGCCTGGTCGAGGACGCGCCGTGCCGGATCTACTCGGCCCAGGCCGGCGGGTGCGACCCGGTGGTCCGGGCGGTGCACGAGGGGACGGACATCATCAAGCCGCAGAAACCGCGGACCATCGCCAAGTCCATCGCCATCGGTAATCCGGCCGACGGCTATTACGTGATCCAGGCGGTCAAGGAATCCGGCGGCTGGGCCGAGAGCGTCAGCGACGACGAGATCATCGAGGCCATCAAGCTGCTGGCCGAGTGCGAGGGCGTCTGGACCGAGCCGGCCGGCGGGACCACCGTCGCGGTCACGAAAAAGCTGCTCGACCAGGGCCGGATTCCGCCGGACGAGTCCATCGTCGTCAGCATCACCGGCAACGGCCTCAAAACGCAGGAAGTGGTGCTCGACAGGCTGGAGGAGCCGGCGCTGATCAACGCGCGGCTGGCGGAATTCGACGAGGTAGTGGCCTCGACGGCGGGCACGGTTTCGGCCGCTGGTGCCGCCAGGGGGGCGCACGACCAACGTGCCGATCAACGCGCCGCGGGCTTGAGCCCCCGCGGCGCCCGTGCGGAGCGCGCCTCCTGAAACCCCGAAAACACACCGGAGGGACGCCGGCACCGCACGAGCCGGTGGCGAGGGGAGTTTGCGACGGTAAGATGGGTCGATCGGCGGGCCCGGAAACTGATGAGGAGCAGGCGATCATGCAGGTGCGGATACCGGCCACGTTGAGGAAGTTCACCGAGGGGGCCGACACCCTTCCGGCCGCCGGCGCCACCGTGGGCGAGGTGCTGGCCGGCTTATGCGAGCGCTACCCCGATTTCCGGCCGCGGCTGTTCAAGCCGGACGGGTCGCTCAACCGGTTCGTCAACGTGTTCGTGAACGAGGAGGACATCCGCTTCACGGGCGACTTGCAGACACCGGTCAAAGAGAACGATGAGATCAGCATCATCCAGGCGGTAGCCGGGGGGTAGCAGCGTGTGGCATCGTCCGCCAATCGGCGAACGAAGCCGGCTGACAACCGGTGCCCCGTCAGAGAAGCCACGGGTGAACCATGGCGGTGATCCAGCACGAACTCGAACTGACCTTTCCGGCCGCCAAGGTGGTCCGGCCGGTGCTCTGCGAGATGTTCCGGAGGCACGAGGTGGTCTTCAACGTGGCCCGGGCCAACGTGACCCGGCAGCGCGGGCACTTTCACTTCACCCTGCTGGGAGAAGAGGGGGTGGTGAAGGCGGCCGAGGAATACCTGCGCACGGCCGGGATCGAGGTCCACGTGTTGCGCAGCGGGCCGTTCGAGGGCAAGCTGCCGGCCCGGCCGGATCGGCTGGGCTCGAACCCCAGCGAGCCGCGGGCCGCGCGGAAGCTGTGGCTGACTTATTCCGAGGCCCTTCGCGACCGGCCCATCGTCTGGGAGATGGCCTGCCGGTTCGACGTGACCTTCGACATCCGCCAGTCCAGCGTGGGCAAGGACGTGAACATCATGGCCGTCCTGCTCGAGGGCCCGGCCAGTCACGTCGAAGGGGCGATGGAGTTCCTTCGCCGGATCGGCATCGAAGTCGAGCCGATCGAGAAGAGCGTGATCGAGGGGTGAGGTACGGTGCGAGCGTGGCAACGTGAAAAGGTGGAAGGGTAAAGAGCCGCGTGCTTCGAGCCCGCGCGGTTCCTTCCCAGTCGCCGGATGACCCGGAGCGCGCGACGGTTGCCAGCCCCGCGGGCAGCGAGTGACCGATGTCGGCCGATGCGTTGGATCGTTCCAGATGCTCTCTTCGGCAGGAAATGGCTTCGACGGCTTTTTCCTCGGCCGTCGGGGCCGCGTTGATGCTCTACGCCGGTTTCGGCATGAACCTGCGCGGGGTGAGCGGCGCGGGGCTCTATGATGGATCGGTGGCGGCGTTCACCTGGACGATGAAAATCGGCGGCCTCGCGATGGCCGCGTCGGCGGTGCTGTTGTATGCGGGGTGGAGGCCGGTCCTGCCCGCCGATGCCGTCCTCACGGCGGTCATTGGAGCGATCCTCGCGGGCACCGGCATGATCTGGATGGTCAACCAGGACGTGCAGGGCGTTCTCAACCTGGTGTTCGCGTTGTTGTTCCTGGGGGCGGCCAGGCGGAGTTGGATGGTGTTCAGGGCTTCATCGCGGGGAACCCCGCCGCCGGCCGGATCGTGGCGGGAAGAGGAGCCGATCGGGCGGGAACAGAACCCGCCGCGGCCGAGCGTCGCGGACCGCCAGGCGGCGATGGATCGACTTCTGGCGGCCAAGCGCCGGCAACCGCCGTCGGAGCCGCCGCCGACCGAGCCGGCGGGGGCGGTGACGAAGCCCGCCGAACCGGTCGTTGTGCAACAGCAGGAAGCCGTTCGGCCGAGCCCCGGGCCGGCCGCCTCGGCGCCGGCGGACCCGGCGCCGCCGACAGCGGCCCTGACGGACGAACCCGCGCCGGAGGGTTTCCTGGCGCAGTTGGGCCGTGATGAATAACGGAAGGAAGTCATCGAACGACATGGCCATCAGTCAGGCGGCACAGAAAATCGAACAGGACCCCGAGCTGGCCCGTTATTCGCGCCAGATGCTCTTCGAACCGGTCGGCGAGGAAGGGCAGCGCCGGCTCATGGAATCCCGCGTCACGCTGATCGGGTGCGGCGCGTTGGGCACCGTCCTGGCCAACACCCTGGTGCGGGCGGGCGTGGGTTTTCTGCGCGTGGTGGACCGCGATTTCATCGAGTCCAACAACCTCCAGCGTCAGGTGCTCTTCGACGAGGACGACATCGCCGGCAACCTGCCCAAGGCCGAGGCCGCCCGCCGGAAGCTGGGGCGCATCAACTCCAAGGTCGCGGTCGAGGCGGTCGTGACCGACGTGAATCACCGCAACATCGAGCAGTTGGGCGAAGGGGCCGACCTGCTGCTGGACGGCACGGACAACTTCGAGACGCGCTTCCTCATCAACGACCTGGCGGTGAAGACGCGACGGCCGTGGGTGTATGGCGCCTGCATCGGGGCCACCGGCCTGGCCATGCCCATCCTGCCGAACGATACGCCGTGCCTTCGCTGCGTCTTCGAGAGCGCTCCTCCGCCGGAGATGAACCCGACCTGCGACACGGCCGGGGTGCTCGGGCCGGTGGTCAACATCGTGGCCAGCTTCCAGGCCCTGGAGGCCATGAAAATCCTCATGGGCCGGACCGAGGCCGTGGTTCGCCGGCTGCTCAACTTCGACGCCTGGGACGGGCGCTATTCGCTGCTCAACGTGCAGAAGGCCTATGACCAGGGCGACTGTCCGTGCTGCAAGCAGAAGCGGTTCGAATACCTGGAGGGCCGCTTCGGCAGCAGCGCGACGACTTTGTGCGGCCGGAACGCGGTGCAGATCACCCCGCCGGGCGGTCTGAAGGTGGATTTCAGGACCATCGCCGAAAAGATGAAGGCCGCCGCCGGCGCCGAGCCGCGCTTCAACGCCTTCATGCTCAAGGCCGACGTGGCCCCCTACGAGATCACCGTCTTCGCCGACGGGCGGGCCATCATCAAGGGCACCAACAAACCCGACGAGGCGAAATCCGTCTACGCCAGGTACATCGGGGCGTGATCATCGACATGCGCGAAATCATCTACCTGGACAACGGCGCGACCAGTTGGCCCAAGCCGCCTGGCGTTCAGCGCGAAATGGCCCGGTTTCTGGCGGAAGACGCGGGCAATCCCGGCCGGTCCGGGCATCGCATGGCCCTGGCCGCCGAGAAGATGCTCGACGACGTGCGCGGCAAGCTGGCCCGGCTGTTCGACGCCGCCGATCCCAGGCGCATCATCTTCACCCTCAATTGCACGGACGCGCTCAACATGGCCATCAAGGGCGTGCTGGGCGAGGGCGATCACGTCATCACCTCGATGCTCGAGCACAACAGCGTCTCCCGGCCGCTCCAGGCCCTGGCCGACGCCGGGCGCATCGCGCTGACGCGCCTGCCGATGGCCGAGGGCGGCTTCATCGACCCTGCGGCCGTCCGTCGGGCGGTCACGCCCAAGACCCGGCTGATCGCGGTCACGCATTGCAGCAATGTGCTGGGCACCATCCAACCGGCCGAAGAGATCGGGCGCATCGCCCGAGAGCACGATCTGCTGTTCCTGCTGGACGCGGCCCAGTCGGCCGGTCTGATCCCCATCTCCGTCCGCCGCATGAACATCGACCTGCTGGCGTTTCCCGGCCACAAGGCCCTGCTGGGCCCGGCGGGCACCGGGGGGCTCTACGTCGGCGAGCGGGCCGACCCGGCCCCCTGGCGCGAGGGCGGCAGCGGGGGAGACTCCAAGTCGCCCGTCCAGGCCCTGCTCGAGTTCCCTTATCGCCTGGAGGGCGGAACGCCCAACACCGTCGGGCTGGCCGGCCTGGGGGCGGCGCTCGATTTTCTGCTGGAGCGCGATCCGCACGAATCGCTGGAACACGAGCGCAGGCTGGCCCGGCTGCTGGTTGAGGCCCTGGCCGATGACGACCGGATTGCGTTGCTGGGCACGCCCGACTATTCCCGCCGCGCCGGCGTGGTCGCGTTGACGGCCGGAGGCATGCCCACCCAGGAGCTGGCCTCCGTGCTCGACGTGAACTTCAACATCGCGGTTCGGCCGGGGCTGCACTGCGCCCCCTACATCCACAAGGAGCTGGGCACCTTCCCCGACGGGGCCCTGCGCGTTACTCCGGGGCCGTTCAGCACCGAGGAGGACGTCCGTCGGCTCGCCGAAGCCCTGCCCCAGATCGTCCTGTAAGCGCGAATCACCCGCCCCTGGAAAACCGAACCCGTTGGTGGCAAAGGGACACGATACCCAATAAACTGCTCTTCAAGTTGACTTCCGGGCGGCAGCCCGGAGCTGCGCGCATGCCGGCATTCCGATGGGCGACATCATGAATCGGCGCGAGTTCCTTTCGGCGGGTGGTGCGGCGTTTCTGGGAACGGCCTTCGCGGACAGGGCCCTTCGAGCGCAGGATGGCCCAGGGGCGTTGACGGCGCCGGCTGGCATCGAGTGGAAACGGCACGACGCCTCCCGGCTGTTCGATCAGGTGATCGTCGACGGCCGGCCGCTGGTCAACCCTGAGGAGAAAGCCGGCCTGCTGGATGGGTGTTGCCGGCTGATCGCCGACGGCCGGCCGGGACCGGAGACTCTGCTGGGTCCAGCCGCCCCAAGGGCCGTCGTCGGACCGGTCCGGGCCGCACTGAGCCACCGGTTGCTCCCCTCGGCCGGCGGTGCCGGGCCTGATCTGCTCGAGGCCGTCCTGACGCTCCAGAACACGTCGGATGCGCCCCATGAGGTCTGGGCGGGCTTCCTGACCGGGGCCCGCCCATGTGCCGATCCCGCCGACCAGCGGGTGTACGTGCCGCTTTCGGCGTCGGCGCTGGGCGACAAGCCCGACGATCCCCGCGGGAGACTCAAGGATTGCCGGCAGGTCGTCGGCCGCGAGGGTTTCCTGGCCCACTACCTCGAACCCCAGGCCAGCGACCTGCGCGAGGCCCCCAGCCGGGCGGCGCTGCTGGCGCCGGTCGTGGACGTTTTCGCGGACGGCGGACCCGGGCGCCTCGCTTTCATCGGTCCATCGACGCAGCCTCTGTTGTTTGAGGCTCTTCAGGGTCCGTCCGGACGGGCCTGGCGGTTCGGACGGCGCCTCTCGCTGGGGCCGGGAGAGTCGAAAACCGTCAGCGCTTATCTGCTCCCGCATCGCGGCGACGCCGCCGAAGCCTGGAGCGTCTTCCACCGCGTCGCCCATCGCGAGGAGCATCCGCCCGTCGAGTGGTTGCGCGAGGTGCGGGTGCATTACTACGATTTCCTGTCGCCGGCGGTGCCCGACGGCCCGCGCGGCCTGGGCTATGACCTCGATCTCAAGCACTTCAACGAGTTTCACGTCGGCCTGGCCACACAGCACGGGTACTATGCCTCGTGCGGCGACTTCGTCCACCCGGATCGCAAGGAATGGCAGGCCATGCCCACCGACCCGGCCGGGCCTGTCACCATGTCCATCGAGAAGGTCCGGGCCCGCGTCGAGGCCACCCGCAAGGCCGGCGTCCATCCGGCCATCTACATGCACTACGCGATCATCGACGAGGGCTCGCCCCTGTTCGAGCAGATGCGCGATTCCATCCTGACGGACGCCGCCGGCCGGCCGGTGCCCTTCGGCTGGAAGGGGCCGGATACCATCACCCAGACCTGGCGCATGTCGCAGAACGCGCCGCAGTGGCGCGACCATCTCGTGCAGCAGGCCCAGTGGATCATGGAGCTGTTCAAACCCGACGCGATCGTTTTGGACGAGACCTTCACCGCCTGGGGTTACGACCATCACCGCGACCGCCGCGGGCCGCTCTCGGCCGGCGGGATCGAGCTGATGCGCAAGCTCCGGGCGGTGGTGCGCTCCTTCGGACCCGACAAGGCCCTGCTGGCCAGCGACTGCTCGATGGCCAATTTCTGCCTGTGGGGCGACGGCGAGGCCGGCGATCACTGCTACGACCGGCTGCTGGGCCACGAGCTGTACCGCCTGCCTCCCGTCCGCTACCTGGCCGCCCTGGGACGCAAGCCCTGGCTGCCGTGCGCCTGGCTGTATCACTCGCTCTGGTCCGCCCAGATGGACCTGGCCCGCAAGACCGGCGCGGCCGTCGGCGTCAGCAACGGCTGGGGCGACGGCTTCGGGCTGACCCGCCTGCCCGCGGAGGCCAAAAAGCGGATGCTCGCCGATATCGAGGCCCTGGCGAGCGGATAGAATGGCGCCACGGCGGGGCACGAGGGACGTTCGCGGCCGGGCGGACGCCACCGCGGGGATCCGAGTCGCCGTTGGAGAACCGAGGGAAGCCATGAACGCAAGAATCGTCCTGGGGGTCTTGCTGCTGATTCATGGGGTTGGGGGCTGCGCCCCAAACCGGCCCGAGCCGGCGGCGGCACGAGTCCCGATCATCCGCGAGCGCGACGGGGCTCCGCCGGAACTCGTCGCCCAGGCCCGCAAGCTCCGCGACGCCGGGCGCCTGCTGGCCATCGACGACGTCAGGAAGCAGTTGGGCCGGACCTCCTGCCGCCTGTCGCTGCCGGTTCCGAACTCCCGCCCGCTGACCGGCAGCCAGATCTGGGCCCGGGCCCGCCGGGCTCATCTGCGGGTCGGCTACTTCTTCCTCTGCAACAAGTGCAGCAACTGGCATCTGAACCTGGCCGGCGGCTACGCCATCACCGCCGACGGGGCGGTGGCGACCTGCTTTCACGTCGTCGAACCCAGGGATATGAAGGAAGGCTACCTGCTGGCGGCCACCGACGACGGAAAGGTCCTGCCGGTGACGGCGGTTCTGGCCGGCCATCGCACCAACGACGCCTGCATCCTCCGCGTCGCGTCCGAAACTCCGCTCGAACCGCTCCCGCTGAATCCCCACGTGACTCCCGGCGATGACGTATGGTGCTACAGCGACCCGGTCAATCGCACCGGCTTTTTCAGTCGGGGCATCGTGAACCGCTTTTACCAGCACTGGCACGCCGGCCGTGCCAGGACCCGGCCGCCGGTCCGCATGAACGTCTCGACCGACTGGGCGCCCGGCTCCAGCGGGGCGGCGGTGCTCGACCAGTACGGCAACGCCGTCGGGCACGTGGTCGCCGTCTCGGCCCGCGGCGAACACCCGGCCAGCGGCCCCAGCACCCGCCCGGCCGGCGAAACGGTCATCGTCTTTCACGACGCCGTCCGCGCCGCCGACGTGCTCGCCCTGGTCAAGCGGTGAGGGACCCGAAGCCCCGCGTTGCGTTCGATTCGCCGTGAAAACCTGGAACCACACTCAGCAAAGGCGCGTCCCATGTTCATCGCTACCCGGCGGACAACGTTCCCCGTGAAATCTCGAAACCACCACCGCGCGGGCGGCTTGCTCATTTCTCGCCTCTCACGTCCTGCTTCCACGGCGTTGCAGTCTGTAACCTTCGGACTGATCGCCCCGTGGCTGGTCACGGCGCCGGCGGTCGCCGCCGATCGCCCGAACGTCGTCCTGATCTACGCCGACGACGTGGGCTACGGCGATTTCGGCTGCTACGGCGCCACCGCGGTGCGGACGCCCCACGTCGATCGTCTGGCCGCCGAGGGTTTGCGCTTCACCAGCGGCTATTGCTCATCGGCCAGTTGCACGCCCTCGCGCTACTCGATGCTGACCGGCGAATACGCCTTTCGCAAGAAAGGCACAGGCATCCTGCCGGGCGACGCGGCCCTCATCATCCGGCCCGGCCGCACGACCCTGGCGTCGATCCTCAAGCAGGCCGGCTACGCCACCGGCGTGGTAGGCAAGTGGCACCTGGGCCTGGGCGCGGGAACGAAGGACAAGCCCCTGGACTGGAACGCGGACATCCGCCCCGGTCCGCTCGAGATCGGCTTTGATTACTGCTTCATCATGCCGGCCACCGGCGACCGCGTGCCCTGCGTCTACGTCGAGGACCGCCGCGTCGTGGGGCTCGATCCGGCCGATCCCATCCGCGTCAGCTACCAGGAGCCGTTCCCCGGCCTGCCCACCGGCGTGACCGCCCGCGACCGGCTCAAGATGAACTGGAGCCACGGGCACAACATGGCCGTCGTCAACGACATCGGGCGGATCGGTTACATGTCCGGCGGCAGGCGAGCCTTGTGGGTGGACGAGGACATGGCCGACGTCTTCACCCGCAAGGCCCTGTCCTTCATCGAGCGACACCAAGACGGCCCGTTCTTCCTCTACTTCGCCACGCACGACGTGCACGTGCCGCGCGTGCCGCACCCGCGCTTCGTCGGCCGGAGCGGCATGGGGCCGCGCGGCGACGCCCTGGTGCAGTTCGACTTCTGCGTCGGCGAGATCCTCGCCGCTCTGGACCGGCTCAGGCTCAGCGACAACACACTGGTGATCCTGACCAGCGACAACGGGCCGGTGCTCGACGACGGCTACCAGGACCAGGCCAATGAGCTGCTCGGCGGCCACAGGCCGGCCGGTCGGCTGCGCGGCGGAAAGGGCAGCCTCTTCGAGGGCGGCACGCGCGTGCCGTTCATCGTGCGCTGGCCGGCGCGGATCAGGCCCGGCGTCTCCGACGCGCTGGTCAGCCAGGTGGATTTTCCGGCCAGTCTGGCCGCGCTCACCGGCCGCAAGCTCGCCGACCCCGACGCGCCCGACGGCGTCAACGTCCTGCCCGCGCTGTTGGGCGAATCGCGCAGCGGCCGGGACTTCGTCGTCGAGCACGCCGGCAGCACCGCCCTGCGGGCCGGAAACTGGAAGTACATCCCGCCCGGCCAGACCCGCGACGGCCTCAACCCCCGGCAGACCACCCGCATCGAGGCCCCCGGACTGCTCTTCAACCTGGCCGACGATCCCGGCGAGACCCGCGACCTGGCCGCCCAGGAGCCCGAAAAACTCAAGGAAATGACGGCCCTGCTGGCTCGAATCCGCGAGAGATGACCGTTCGCGTCACGGCCCCTCGACGTCGGGGGACGCGACGCCGGGTTATCCTTAATCACCCCAGGTTTCCGCCGCCGTTCGGGCGATTTTTCCGTAGACCCGCCGGGCCTCCTGGATGAGGGCCAGGGCCTCATCGCGCTGGGACGGCGTGGGGTACCGCTTCGGGCGGTTGCTGATCGTCTCCAGCCGGTCGAGCCAGCGGAGCATGTATTCGGAGTCAGCCCGCGAGGCGGTGGGTTTGCCGTCCAGCGTGACGTAGACCGGGCTGGTGTGGGCCTGGCGCATCCGGCCGTCGGGAGCCCGGTAGACGGCCCTGGCCGCCAGCCATCCGCTCCGCTTCACGCGATGCGCGATCTCGACCGTTTTCCTCAGCACCGGCGCGGGTTTCTCGCCGGTGAGCTTTTCCGAGTGGATGACCTGGCCGTTGCAGACGACGTCGATGGCGTCGATCGCCTCGATGGCGCGCAGCTCGGCCTTGACGCGCAGGCCTTCCCGGCCGCTGGTGCGGGCGAGGACGTCGCCGGGGAAGTGCCCATCCACGGTGAGTATCAGCATCGGTCCGCTGGTGGCGAAGGTCCGACCGGCACGAACCGCGCGGTTGAAGCCCTCGACCGTCAGCGGTTCGTCCAGCCGGGCGTAGGTCCGGCTGTAGCCCGCCGGCGAGGGCATCACCCCGATGGCCGAGCCCCCGGTCACGCCCAACCGGAAACCGCAGTTGAGCCAGCGGTAATAGACTCCGTTGGTGCGCAGGAACAGCTCGTCCTCTCCCCAAGGGCCGGGCGAATCCTCGATCTCCGGCCCGATCATGCCGCAGCAGACCGGCATGGTCGTGGCCCGGTGGAAATGGTTGTGGCAGACCTGCACCGTATCGAACAGCCCCAGGGCGACGCCCACCACGTTCCCGCCCCACAGCGGCTTGTCCGTATCGATGACGCATTCGGGCGATTGCCGCCTGGCCAGGCGCTGGAAGACCACGTCGGGCGGCCAGGTGGCGGTGCGTCCGGCGAAGACGATCGGACGGTTGAGGCCGAAGATCAGCAAGGCCCCCACGGACGCGAACGGCTCATCGCCCAGGCGTTCGATCTCGATGTTGTTCATCACCACCAGGTGCGTGTCGTCGGCCCGGGCGACGGGCCACTCGGGGCGCTCCGGCCAGTCCGCCTTGCCGAACTCGTTCCAGTACGAGAACACGGGCAGGATGTTGAGGTCGTCAGCCAGGGCAAGTTGTCGGAGCGTGGCCGGGCTGTCGTGTCCGAAATGGACGTGATGATCGGCCGAGTACCACCCTTCCTTGTGCATCTCGACCCAGGGTTCCATTTCGACGGCCAAGTCGATCGTCCGGCCGGCCTCGACGGCGACTTCGCGCCGCACCGGCGGATACTCCTTGCCGCGCTCGAGGTGGACGATCGCCTTGCCCGCCGGCAAGGCCAGGGTGAACGCGCCGTCGCAGGAGAAACTGCGGTCCTTGGCGTAGGGCGTGCAGCCGGGCGAGGAAGGCTCGAAATACCGCCGGCCCGCGGACTCCACCCAGGCCCGACAAGGCAGCCCGCCCGGCCGGCCGGCGCGCGTCACCGTGACCGACAGGGTACCCGTCTGGGCGTTGGCCATCAGCGCGAACAGGCCGACGCTCAACCCCGACACGCTGATGCGGACAAGGTTCGTGAACATGTTGGGAGATTACGCCCTTCGCCGGGCTGGTGAAAGGGGCCCGGCAGGACCAGCCGCCCGACGGAGATCGAGGGCGATCCGCATCCTGGACCACAACTACCCGAAAGCCATCCCCAGTCCACCCACCCGCACGAACCGTCCGGCTTGCTCGAAGACCGTCGGGCGGATAGGTTTTCATCATGCCGGATAGGCCACACATCGGCGGCCTCGAACCCACGCCGGAGCCGAGCCCGGCCATGCGACGGGAGCTGCGCTCGCGGGCCCAGAGGCTCAAGGCCCGGCTGACCGTCGGCCGCAAGGGGCTCACCGGCCCGTTCCTGGAGGAGGTTCGCGGCGAACTGGGGCGACATGAGCTGGTCAAGGTCCGGCTGGACGTGGATGAGGCCGACCAGGCCGACGAACTGGCCGGGGCCCTGGCCGAGGCCGTGCCCTGCCACCTCATCCAGCGGATCGGGCGGGTCGCGCTGCTGTACCGACCTGACGGACAGGAACCATGAGCGACAAAGGACGGGTCTGGCCTGATGAATCCCGCCGGATGACCGATGAGGCCACCGGCGCGACCGTCTGGCAGATCACCAGCCACCCGAGCATCAGCCACGGCCTCTATTTCCTCACCGATTCGTTCCTGCCGGACGAGCGGTCGCTGGTGTTCGCCGGCCTCAGGACCGGAACCGCCAACTTCTTCCGCGCCGGGTTTCCGGCCGGTGAAATCACGCAACTGACCGACTCTCCGGGCATCAACAGCTTCTCCGCCGTGCTCAGCGCGGATGGGCGGACGTTGTACTTCACGCGCGATTCCGCCATCGTGGCCCTGGACTTGGCCGGCCTCGAGGAGCGCGTGTTGGCCGACTTCCCCGGCGGCAAGCTCGGCGAGGTGGACCTGTCGGCCGACGGAGCGTGGATCGTGTCCGCCATCAGGCTCGGCGACGGGCACGGGATCGCGGTCGCCTCGGCCCGCGGGACGGGCGGTTCGATCATTCACCGCCAGGCGCGGACCATCATCCACCCCCAGTTTCACCCCACTGATCCGACGCTCATCGAGTACGCCGCCGACCCCGCTCCGCGCATGCACCTGATCCGCCGCGACGGCAGCGACAACCGCTGCCTCTACCGGCACGACAACGACGAGTTCGTGGTCCACGAGACCTGGCTGGGCGACACCGGCGACCTGGTCTTCACCGTCTGGCCCAAGGCCCTCAAGCGGATGCGGCTGCCGGAGGGGCGGATCGAGCCGATCGCCGAGTTCAACGCCTGGCACATCTGCCCCAGCCGCGACGGGCGCTACGTGATCTGCGACACCAACCATCCCGACGTCGGGATCCAGGTGGTGGAGGTCGCCACCGGCGCCCGCCGGACGCTCTGCCATCCGCGGAGCAGCAACGGCGGCTCGCAATGGAAGAAGAGCCGATACGCGCTGCGCGAGGACTTCGAGGCGGCGGCCAGGGCCGGCTCCGGCGACGTCTCGAAGGAGTTGTCCTGGATGGAGATGAAGACCGACACCGTGTACGGCCCGCAATGGAGCCATCCGCACCCGGCCTTGAGCCGATCCGGCCGGCTGGCCACCTTCACCAGCGACCGCACCGGCTGGCCGCAGGTCTACGTGGTCGAGTGCGGGCTGCCGGCGTTCCGGTCCGTGGCATGACCGGCGGCGCCCGGGAGGCCCGAAGAGCACAGAGGGAGGTCACGATGTCCTCGTTGCGGCGTATCGTTTCATCGGCCCCGAGGGTTATCGCCTTGCGGCGGGCCGTCTGGGGGTGGCTGATGGCCGGGCCGGCCCTGGCGGCGCCGCCCGCGCTGGATCTGCTCAATCTTCCCGTGGTCGATCCGGCGCTGGTCAGCATCCGCGCCGTCACCAAAGGACCGAAGTTCCACTGGTTCGGCTATTACGACAAGCACCAGTTCGACCCCACCGGCCGATACCTGCTCGCCCACCAGGCGGATTTCGAGCATCGTTCGCCCACGCCCGACGACGTCATCAAAATCGGCATGGTCGATCTGGCCGACGGCGACAGGTGGATCGAGCTGGGCGAAACGCGGGCCTGGTCCTGGCAGCAGGGGGCGATGCTCCAGTGGCGCCCGGGCTCGGACAGCGAGATTCTCTTCAACGACCGCGAGGGCGACCGTTTCGTCTGCCGCGTGCTCGACGTGAAGACCCGCCGGATACGGACGTTGCCCATGGCCATCGGGCACGTCAGCCCCGACGGCAAGCAGGCCCTGTGCGACGACTTCGCGCGGATTCAGCACATGCGTCCGGGCTACGGCTACGCCGGCGTCGAGGACCCCTATAAGGACGATCCGGCGCCGGAGGAGGCCGGGGTCTACCGCATGGACCTCGATACCGGCCAGACGCGGTTCCTGGTCTCGATCGCCGCCCTGGCCAGGATTCCCTACCCGACCGCCACGCCCCGCGACCGGCACTACCTCAACCACCTCCAGTGGAGCCCGGACGGCAGGCGCTTCCTCATGTTCAACCGCTGGGTCGGGGGGGTGAGCGGGCAGCCCACGCGGGTGTTCACCGCCGACACGGCCGACGGCGGGAACCTGCGGCTGCTCTCGGCCGTCGGGGCCTCGCATTACATGTGGCGCGACAACGACCACGTGCTGATCTGGGGCCTGGGGGGATACAAGCTCTACGCCGACGACGGCAGCGGCGAGCCTCAAACGACGCTCTGGACCGCGCCCAACGGCCATCAGAGCTTCATCCCCGGCACGCGGAAGCAGTGGCTGGTCACCGACACCTACCCGCAGGGCGGCAAGCGCGAGCAGATCGTCTACCTGTTCCATCTGCCGACCGGGCGGGCGTTCATCCTGGGCCGCTTCCACTCGCCCAAGGCCTACAGCGGCGAATGGCGCTGCGATACCCATCCCCGGGTGAGCCGCGACGGGCGGTTCGTGGTGATCGACTCGCCCCACGGCGGCGAAGGGCGCCAGCAGTACCTTATCGACATCAGCCGGATCGTGGACGGCGAAGGCATCCGCCCGGCGGCCGCCAAGGCTTCGCCCGGACACGATGGCCGACGGCAGGATGCGACGCGCGGGTGAGGCGGAGCGGTACGCGAAGCGGGAATCGTTCTACCCCCACTCCCATCCCCTCCCGTTCCTCCTTGCTACTGTTTCGAAGCGCTTCGGAACCGCGCGGGCGAAGAACCCATCTCAAAACCCTGAAAACTGACCGGCTGGAAGCCGGTCCCACACGGTTCTGGGACCGGTCGCCAAAGGATGGGATGGGCTTGACAAGCCCGCGGTTTGTTGAGCGTGCCTTCCGCGGCGCTATCTTTGGAACACCGAACCCTGAAACCCTATGGCGGCATCTCAGCCAAGCTTGCCGCGAAGCAGCTCCAGGCTCTTGGGCACGCCGGTGGCGGGCGGCTCCTTGCCCTCGAACTCCAGCGAGATCCAGCCTCTGAAGCCCGCCTTGCGCAGGATCTCGCCCACCCGGGCGTAGTCGATGTCCAGCGTGTACCACTCGCCGCCGCCGAAGTAAGTCTTGGCCTGGACCATGAAGGTGTGGGGGGCGATCTGCTCCATCTGTTCATAGGGGTGGTCGAGGAAGTTGCCCGTGTCCATCAGCAGCTTGAGCCACGGCGAGCGGATGGCGTCGTGGATGCGCAGCAGGCCGGCGGCGGTCCGGCCGATACCCCAGTGGTTCTCGAGGGCCAGGGTGACGCCGCATTCGGCGGCCTTGGGCAGACACTGCTCGATCGACTCGATGCACCACTTGAAGCCCTCGTCCTCGGTGTGGCCGGGCAGCAACGGCTCGATGCCCTGATGCTTCATCAGCTCATCGAACGACGCGATGGTGTTCCACCGGCCGGTGTTGAGCCGCAGCACCGGAATGCCCATCGCGTAGGCCAGCTCGATGCAGTGCAGGGTGTGCTCGACGTTCTTGCGGCGCAGGGCGGGGTCGGGATAGACGAAACCCTGGTGGATCGAGAAGCCCATCAGGGCCAGGCCGTTGGCGAAGGCCCGCTTCTTGAGGTCCTGAAGGTAGGGCCTGGATTCGCTGCTCATCTGACGGTGGAGGATCTCGACGCCGTCGAAGCCCATCCGGGCGGCCTGGTCGATGCAGTCGGCGACCTCGACCTTCTGCTCCTTGAAGTGCCAGAAGGAGTAGGTGGACACTCCGATCGGCCAGCCGCGCCGTGGCCCGGCGGCGGAGGTCCGGGCAGTGGCCGGTTCGTCGCCGGCTTGGGCCGCACCGCCCGCCGAGGTCGATGCCGCCGCGCCGATCACGGCACCCAGCAGCTCGCGCCGCGTGGTGTTCATAAGCCTTCTCCGAAGCGGGAAAGACGCCCCATCGTTTTCGCAACCGGTTGACGGTCGCCGCCTCCCGGCGGCGCGGCCCGGAACGTCGGGCACGGGTCCTTCTCGGCCTGATGCTACCCTCCGCCGGCGGGCTTCCCCGGTCCGGGCGCGGCGCCGGGCGCGAGGCGATCCTCCGCCGGAGCGGCGCGACGGTCCACCAGCACGGTCCGCGGCAGCAGGCGTTCGATCTCCGTCGTGCTCTTGCCGCGCAAGTCCACCACCGTCTCGAGCATCGGCGAGGAAAACAGGCCGATGCGCTCATTGCCCGCGATGGCCACCGGGTTATTGGTGCTGATTCCGCCGACCAGGCAACCGATCATAAAAACCAGGTTGTTCCGCGGAAAGTCGCGGATGCGGATCAGCGGGGCCAGGGGGTGGCCGGTCGCCCGGAAGCAGTGATCGACCAGTTCCGTGCAATAGTAGCGGTCGTTGTCCGGCGAGAACTTATCGTCGTACATCACGTCCGCGGCGATGAGCCGGTCCAGTTCGGCGAGGACCTCGGGAATCAGGTAGGCATACTCCGGCTTGAGGCGGCAGACCACCAGGTTCCTGGTGCCGTCCAGCCACCAGTCGACCAGGTATCGGCGGGCCACGCCGGCGGGGGTGACATCCGCGACGATGACGCCGTCGGGACCCACGTGCCGGACCAGCGAGGCGTGAGACATCTGGCTCTCGGTGCATTCGGCGATGGTCTTGCTGAAGTCGACCAGCCCGCCGGCCAGCTCGGTGTTGCTCAGGCGGAAGATCACATCGCCGGGTTTGAGGACGCTTTCCAGGCCGGGGACGATGCGGACGGCCTCGTCGTGCCACTGGCCGATGGAGCGGGGGACCGGCGTCATTTGACATCCGGCGGCCCACAGCAGGAATCCGGCGATGCAGGTTCGATTCAACCGGCCTTACTCCCGGAAAAGGCTTTCGCAGTATAGGCGAATTCGGAGATGCTCACAAGCCGCCGGGTCCCGGGAATGGGGTTCAGGGGTTCACGTCGGGTCCGTGACGAATTCCGCGGGCCCGCCGCCATTGGCGGGCCGTCAACCGGTTCCGTGCCCGGCGCCATTTTCCGCCCACGTGCGACGCCGCGAGGTCCGTCCCGCCTCCACAATAGGGTACGGGAATCCCCGCCAGGCCTCTCCGATGCCGTCACCCTTGTGCGTCGGCCGTGGTGGTCTGAAACGATTGTCGGGTTGTCCTCCCCTCACGGCCCCCTCCCGGAGTTCCCGAGAGGATGCACTGGCGTGTCGGCGCTGGTTTGCATCGGTAGCGACCGGCCTCTGTGCCGGTCGTGGAGTGGTTTCCGGCTTACCACGGCCTGCGCGGGGGCAGGCCGCCACGAGATGGCGCTGTTATACGGGCCTGCTGCTCGACGCCTTGTGCGCGGCGGCATGAGCCCGCACAATGGCACAAGTCGAGCTTAGCGAAACCCCGGCGTCGCCGGAAGCCACGTCGGGGAAAACGCGGATGACCCGCATGTTTCAGACGATCGTACACGTGGACCCGTGGGACCTGGTCGATGAAGGCATCGACGCGGTGCTGGATCGGCTGGCCGGCGAGGCCGGCGCGACCGGCATCAGCGTAACGCTGTCCGCTCCGGCGGCTGCGTACCTCCGGCCGCATCAGGGCGTCCATCCGCGAACGTTCCGCTCCGAGGGCGGCCTTCAATTCCAGCCGGCCAAGGACGCCTATGCCGCCACGCGTCTTCGCCCGCTGACCGCCGAATGGCTCAAGAAGTCCAATCCGCTGATCGAGGTCGCGCAGGCCTGTCAAGACCGCGGGCTGACGCTGCGCGGGCGGATCGTCTGTTGTCAGAGCGACCTGCTGGCGCCCCGGTTCGACTTTGCGGCGGCGAAGGATGTATTCGGCGACAGGCATCCGGGTTGGCTGTGCCCGGCGAATCCGGATGTCCGGGCCTTCCTGCGGGCCCTGGTCGCGGACCTGGCCGCCAACCTGCCGACCGAGTCCCTCGAGCTGGTGGCGGCCGGCTTTCCGCCGCCGGCGGACTGGAACGCGCATCGTGACGCCGGTTTCGACGCCGGCCCGGCCGGACAGTGGCTGTTGAGCCTGTGTTTCTGCGAATCATGCCGGCAGGCCGCCGCGGACGTCGTCGATGTCGCCGCCGCGGCCCGGTCGGCGACGGTGATCCTCGAACCGGCCCTCAAGACCGGCGAGCCGGTCGCGCCGTCGGTCGCCGACCTGCTGGCCGACGACCCGATTCTGCGGGCCTTCGCCGAATGGCGTGCCGAGCAGGTGATGAAGCTGATCGGGTTGATGAAGAACGCGTGCGGATGCCGCCTGCTGTTGAACGTCGGTCCTGATGCCTGGACGCCCGACGCCGACCTGGCCGCCGTCGCGGGGCGCTGTGACGCCCTGGTGGCGTCGGCCGCGACGGAAGAGGCCGTTGAACCCGCGATTCGACAGGCACGGACGGCGGCCGGCGCTGACGGGCGGGTTGAAATCAGCATCGAGGGCGGCTCGCCGGGTTACACCGAATCAGCGTCCCTGGTCCGCTCGTTTTCGACGGCCTTGCGCATGGGCCTGCGCTGCGCCGTCGTCGGGAGCTACGGGCGGATGCCCCTGGCCCGCCTGGAATGGATCAAACAGGCCGCACGCTACGCCCTGCGCGAGTCGCAATGACCAAGGCATCAAGAGACCCTCCCCTGACGCTCACCGCCGACCGGCGGAAAGCCGGTTGCACGCGGGTTGGGGGATGGGCCCTACCGCCCTGACGACAGCGGGACGCCCGTGGGCTCGTGCCAGCGCCGCCCGTGGGTCTCGTGGTGTCGCCGGATCAGTTGCCGGACGTAGGCATCGAGCTGCTGCGCGGTGAGCCGGCGCAGCTCCGATTCGCCGAGCGGTCCGTCGGCCAGCAGTTTCGTGAGCGCCCGGCGGGCCTGGTCCGGGTCGGGGTACATCGCCCGCAGCCGGGGTTGATCGAGGTAATAGTCAGGCAATGTTTCCATCCGCCCGCCGCGCAGCACCCAGTTGAACCACTGCATGTCACCTCTCCTGGCGGGCGAGCCACGGGCGTCCCTCTCCGGGCCGTGGCGCGCCGAACCTTGACCGCGAAGGACGCGGAACAGGCCGGGCCCACGCCCGCCGGAAGACCTGGTTACCGAATCTGGAAACGAAAAACCCCTCGATCAGAGGGGCCGCACGCCTTTGGTTGCTCCAGCGTGAGCCGCATCGTTCCCGCCGTCGGGACGGCTTTGGCACCTTGGCAGACGCCGCCAGGTTGCCGGGCGCTTCAAACGGGCCAGGACCCTAACGCCACTCGTGATGCTCGCCATGTCATCGACCGCCGGCCCGTCCACGGACCGACCGGCGTCGATGCCCATCTGAATACCACATCCTCCTGCGGAAGTCAAGACCCCTGGAGGCCGGAAAACGTCCGGCGGAGCGAGAACGGCTTCCCGGCGGCGGGTGGAGCCTGGCGGGATGCGTC
Organism: Phycisphaerae bacterium; assembly: GCA_039961895.1. Taxonomy (GTDB): domain Bacteria; phylum Planctomycetota; class Phycisphaerae; order UBA1845; family PWPN01; genus JAAXZI01. Next base: position 36,186 of record JABRVU010000355.1, read on the forward strand.
AGGCGCTGGCCAGGGGCCGCAGTTCGCGGTTCTGGCCGTCGAAGGTGACTTTCCGCCCGGTCTTGATGGTCAGGTCGCCCAGCACCACCGCGACGCCCTGCTTGTAGCCGGCGTCCATGTCCGCGTTGGGCCTCCGGCCCGCGCGGATGCATTCGAGCCAGTTGGCGGCGTGTTCGCCGCCGGGGTAGGGCGGGTCGGCGTCCAGCAGCTTGCGCGGCTTGATCGCGTCCCCGACTCCCTCGCTGGAGATCACCGGGTTGCCCAGGTCGTGGCCGAACCTGGTCCGGATGGTGCCCTTCTCGAACATGAACACCATCGTCTCGTTGTCGATGGTGTTGCCGAAGTGGCTGGTGAACTGGGCGTGGAAGCCCTCGGCGTACTCGAGGACCACGACCAGGTTGTCGGGGGCGGTGCAGCGCTTGTCGTTGTTGGGGGCGTATTTTCCGCCCCAGCCGGCGGCGGCCACGGGGGCGCCGCAGCCGGTGACATAGTGGACGGCGTTGATGTAGTGCGACATCCACCCGCCCACGGCCCCGCTGGTGAACTCCCAGAAGCCGAACCACTTGGCGGCCATGAAGGCGTCAAAGGGCCGCTCCTTGCGGTTGAACAGGAAGGCCTTCCAGTTGGTGTCGGCCTCGCTCTTGGGCCCGTCCATGCCCATCCAGTAGGGCGCGTGCCAGGACTCGCTGCCTTCCACGCGGAAGAGCCGGCCCAGCGTGCCGTCGGCGATGACCTGGCGGACGGCCCGGGCCCCCGGCGAGCTGACGCCCTGCGTGCCGTGCTGGACGACCATCTTCGAGGCCTTGGCCACGTCGTAGAGCCGGTTGAGATGCACGAGGTCTTCGGCCACGCCCACGATGGGCTTCTCGACGTACACGTGCTTGCCGGCGTGGATGGCGTCGGCGGCCATGATCGCGTGCTGGTGGTCGGGCGTGGCGATGACCACCGCGTCCACGTCGGCGTCGTCCAGGACCTTGCGATAGTCCTCGAAGGCCCGGGGCCGCTGCCCGAAGTGTTTCTCGGCCTCGGCCGGATAGCCCTCGCGGCGCTGCTTCCAGATGTCGCAGTTGCAGACCAGGGCGGTGTTGTGGGCCGGAGGCTTGATCATCTCGCGCAGGATGTAGGGCCCGCGCCCGCCGCAGCCGATCAGGCCGAGGTTGATGCGGTCATTGGCCCCGATGACGCGGGCGTAGGAGGCGGCGGTCAGGTGCGTGGCCGCCCAACCGGCGGCGCCGGTCAGCAGCCCCTGGCTCAGAAAAGTCCTGCGGGTGGCGGATCGTGGTGACATGGTTGTGCTCCTCGCAAGTGGCTACGTCAAGTCTTCACCGCACGGGGCGGACGCGAAGTCCGCAAGTCGGCAT
>JABRVU010000356.1:0-3176 GCA_039961895.1 Phycisphaerae bacterium
CGCCGGGCCGGGGCGGGGGGCGACGTTCACCGTCACCCTCAAGACGGTGGCGGCCGCCGGGCCCCTGGGCGGATCGGCTCCCCCGCCCGCACCGGCCGATCGCAACGGAACCCGCGACGCGGCCGCGCACATCCTGCTGGTCGAGGACCACGCGCCCACGTCGGCGGTCTTGCAGCGGCTGCTGGAGCGGTGGGGCTGGTCGGTGACGCCGGCCGGCTCGATCCAGTCGGCGCTACAAGCCGCCGCCCAAGGCCATTTCGACCTGGTCATCAGCGATCTGGGCCTGCCCGACGGCAATGGGTGCGAGCTGATGAAAGAACTCCAGGCCCGCTACGGCCTGCGCGGCGTGGCCGTCAGCGGATACGGCACCGAGCAGGATGCCCAGGCCAGCCTGACCGCCGGCTTCTTCCTGCACCTGACCAAGCCGATCGACTTCGATGACCTCCGCGTCGCCATCGCCGATTACCTGGCCGGGCACGCTCATCGACCGGGCGGCACGGGCGCCGGACCTGACGGCGGCCAGGTCTGATGATGGGCGGGCGACACAACAGGCCGGGGAAACGAGGGCACCGGCCGTTCGCCCCGCGGGTCGCCGCTCGAGTGCATCCTCAAACCCGTGCGGGTCAGGATTCCGCCGTTCGGCTTCAGGGTTTTGGATTCTTACGGCAGGACCCGCGCGCAAGAAGCGCGCCTCTTTGGGTTGTGGACGAAGGCCGCCTTGGGACGCACGCTTACGGCCGTCCGATCGTCAGCGTCACCGTCCGCACCTCGACGTCGCGGTCTTTCAGGACGGCCAGGGTCCGGCCGCGGGCGTCAGCGACGACGCTGGCCCCGCCGTAGGTCCGCCCCTGCCAGGGCCCGTGCCCGATGACCCCGACCAGGTCCGAGCCCACCACCGGACAGGACCAGCTTCGGGCGATTCGGCACACCAGGTTCTCGAGCTCGGCGGCGTGCTGCGGCCACTGCTCGTTCTTGGCCGCCCACCCGTAGGGCACCAGCACCAGGTCGGGCTTGAGCGCCGCCATCCGCTTGACGTGGTCGGCGCTGAACGTGTCGGCGCAGATCATCAGGCCGATCCTCCCGAAGCGCGTGTTCACCGCGGCGATGTCCTGGGGCTTGCCCTTGGCGTAGGGCGGGTCCATGAGCTCGGGCAGCACGTTGATCTTGCGGTGCTTGAGCAGGATCTTGCCGTCGCGATCGACCAGGATGGCCGAATCGTACAGCCGCTGGCCCTCCTTCTCGTCCAGACCGACGGCGATCATCAGCTTGTACTTCCTGGCCAGCTCGCGGATGCGGTCGCTGTCCTTGCCGGGGATGGGGGCGGCGAGCTTGTGGGCCTCCGGGTTCTCCCATCCGAGAATCACCGACTCGGGCAGGCAGGCGATGTCGGCCTGGCCCCTGGCCGCCTCTTCGAGCGCGTACTCGATCCGCCGGAAGTTCCCCTCCCGGTCGCCGTCGATGCACAGCACCTGGCAGACGGCCACGCGCACCTCGCGGGCGGAGCCCCCGCCGGCCTCGCGGGTCGCCGGCTGAGCCATCAACAGAAACGCGCTCATGGCGGACAGCGGATACATCACGTCACTCTCCTTCCATCGCCCGGCTTAAAGCCTACCCGCAGGTGGGTACAACGGCCAGCGGCGGGATCGGCTCATCCGGTTTCCGGCCGGCATGACCGCCGCCTGACCGGCCCCCCGGCCTCGTCAGAGAGGCGCCCGCCGCACAATCGAAGTTGCCTGAAGACCCGCGCCAATGCTAAAATCGCAGCATGAATCAAGCCGTGGAGATTCCGGAATGCCTCTCGATCATGATCTGCGACGAAATCATTCGTGACGAGAGGACCGGGAAGGTCACCCTGGTGGGCGTCTTCAGTTCAGTCTTTGTTCCCGAGGTTCCCTGTCAGCATCCGCGCATGTGGGCCTTCTTCTCCCTGACCAATGGGAAAGGGGATTACGATCTGAGCCTCAGAGTCGAGCACGAGCGCGCCGGGGCCACCGTTATGGAGATCAGAGGACCGCTCAAACTGACCGACCCCCTCGAAATAGCCGATTTCTACGTGGAGCTTAGGGGGCTCCCATTGCCGGAAGCTGGCAAGTACTGGATATTCCTGACCGTGAATGGCGAGATCATCAAGCAGCGACCATTCCTGGTTTGTCAACGGACGGAGAGAACATGACTTTGCTGACCAACATGCGGGTTGAAGGGCCAAGCAGCGGCGCACCCCAATGGCTGGGCGAGACCTTCGCCGCCAGCACGGAGTGGCGAGCGGAGGTAAGAGTCTACCCCTGCCGCGGCTTCCAGGCCGCAAGGGAACGGCTCGCCGAGGTCACGCCCTCCCATGATGAGCTGCTGCGCCTCGGACGGATCCATACGCCGCCGCAATCCTGGTTCGAACAGACCGACGATCCCTTCTCGGCTGATTGACGATGGGCCACCTTGAGCACGTTCCCCTTACAGCAGGGTTCCATCGTTCGAGCATCGGTGCCCGACGCCAATGGTTTCATAAAGTCACGCCCCCTTCTGATCATCAGTCCAACCGACGAAATCGTCCAGAATCGGCCCGTTGCGGCCTTGGCCATTACCACGACCTTCCCCGATCCGCCGCGTGCGGATGAGGTTCCGATCCCCTGGTCGAGGGTGGGATACCCCTCCACGGGCCTGAGGAAGCGCAGCGCGGTTGTGTGCTCATGGCGGGTGAACATCGAACCGAGTCAGGTCGAGGCGGTGCACGGGTACCTGCCGACCGTCTATATGACCAAGGTCATGGAGACGGCGAGCCGGTGCGCCCAAACCCGCGGTGACGTGGAACCTCATGATCGACGATGAGGGAGGCGCCGAGCAGGACCGGCGAAGCCCTGCTTCCAGTGGCCTCAGAATCGGCTCCCTGTCGAGCCGGTCGCGCACCGCCGGCCGCAAATCACCATGGAGACGCTTGACAGGACCGGGGCCGGTAACGAGACTCTTTCCCGTCAGGCCGCCAACGTGGGGTCCCGGCGACCATGAACCAGGCATCTCGGACCCCCCTGAATCGGAACCCGGCCATGAAGAAGAGAACTCATTCGGTTTCATCGCGTCGCGCGTTTCTGAAGAACACCGGCCGCGTGGCCACCGCCACGGCCTTGAGCACCGCGGTCGCGCCCGCCGTCTACGCCGCGGGCAGCGACCTGATTCAGGTGGCC
>JABRVU010000357.1:0-27606 GCA_039961895.1 Phycisphaerae bacterium
CCCGGGCTGGTCGCGCTCGAACGCATCGTCGGTCAATACCGCGGCGTCGCCGTCAAGCTCTCGCCGGGGGCCGACTTCGACGAACTGCCGTTCGAATGCGAAGTCGAGCTGATCAGCGAACGCGGCGAATGCCGGCAGGCGGTGGCCTGGACGGGCGGGTTCCGCGAGGTACATCGCCGGGCCACGGTGCTGCCCTCGGGTGAATCGCTGTCCGCCCGGCCGGGTGAATTGCTCGACTGGCCCGACGCGCGCCCGCCGGAGGTCGGCGAATGGCTCTACGAGCCCGACCCGGCCGTCATTCGCGCCGGCCTGGTCGGCGTGCTGGCCCGTCGGCTGGGACTGGTCCCCGTGGACGGGCATATCGCCTGGCTGACGGGGGCCGGCCCGATCCACAACGGGCTGATGCATTCCTTCCGGGTGCTCGACCTGCGCCGCTGGTCGGCCCGGCCGGTGCGGGCCTGGCTGGCGCGGCACGACGTCGGCCCGCTGGAGGTGAAGACCCGCGGCTTCGCGGCCGCGCCCGAAGCCGTCCTCAAGCGGCTGCGCCCCGCCGGCCAGCGGCCCGCCGTCCTGTTCCTCACCCGCCTGGGAGAACGCCCGACGGCCATCCTGGCCGAACGGCCGCAACCCCCCGACTCCGCCTTCGGTTCGTCCTGAACGGACCGCGCACGTGATCACGCGCCTTCGAGACCCTGCCCCACACCGTCATCGGTGCCCCGGCGGCCACGGGATCGGTCTTTGATCGCCGAGTACCACGCGGTTCGGAGCCCCCCGGGAAGGTTCATCCACGTTCTCAGATGTATTCCTGGTAGAGTTCCTTGCTGGGTCCGGCGATGACCACGGCGGCCACGAGCATGCCCTTCTCGCGGGCCACCTCGGCCCCGGCGTTGACGCCGGTGTTGCAGTCGGCGACCGAGCCGGACATGAGCACGAAGCCCTTCCCGCCCAGGGCCATGGCCAGGTGGATGCGATAGAGGGTGACGTCGGCCACCTTGGCGGCGACGTCGGCGGCCTCCAGGGCGCTGGCCGCCGAGAACGTCTCGATGATCCCGATGGCCCCGGGCTTGTCCACGTGAAGCTGAACCGACTGTCCCAGGGCGGGAAACACGCTCTTGTGCACGTTGGGGATGAGGATGTGGTCGATCACCCCGTCGGGAGCGGCCTCCAGCCCGGCGTTGACCGAGGACTGCACCGCCGCCACCGAGCCCGTCACCACGTCGATGAACTTGCCCGAGCAGATGCTCCGCCCCAGCACCAGGGTCACGTCGGCGGCCTTGAGCATCGCGTCCTGAACCTTCAGACCGATGCCCACGCTGGTCAGTTCGATCATTCCGATGGCTTCACGCATGGGGAGTTACCGCTTGCCAGTTTCCAGTTGCCGGTTTCCGGTTAGCGATTCGGGGATCGTCATCGGGATTCGATGACGATCGCGTCGGTAACCGTCGTGACCTTCCCGCTGATGCTGGCGTGGATGACCGCGCCGAGCTGCTTTTCGGCCGGGCGGGCGATGACCTGGCCCTCCTCGACCGCGTCGCCGGCCTGGACCGTCGGCTCGGCCGGGGCCCCGGCGTGCTGCTTGAGCGGCAGCACCACCCGCTTCGGCCGGAAGCCGTCCTCGACCAGCGGCCCTTCATTCTTGAAATCGCTCAAACCCAGTTTGCGGATCAGCCGGCCGATCGGCACCCGCCGGTTGGCCAGATGCAGCTCCGCCCGCACCGGGTTGGCCGGCGTCTCCCAGCGCGAGCCCTCCCGGGCCAGCCGCCGCTTGTTCTGCGTGCAGACGTTCTTGGGGTCCAGGTCCTCCGGGCAGGCCATCATGGTGCAGAGGTTGCATTCGCAGCAGAACTGCGTGCCGATGACGTTGGCCTCGCCGGCCAGGTTGAAGCCCAGCGAGCGCATGGCCTTGTGCGGCTCGATGGGGTGGCCCAGCAGGTAGCGCGGGCAGTATTCGGTGCAGAACGAGCACTGGTCGCAGGCCGCCGCCCCGATCCGGGCGATCTTGTCCCAGGTCAGCGTGTAGCGATAGACCAGGAAGTGATCGCGCGGCAGGACGATCAGCCCGCCGGTGGTCTTGGTGACGGGCTCGTCGAGGTCGGCGGTGTAGCGGCCCATCATCACGCCGCCCACCAGCACGACCGGGTCGGGGACGCTGGCCCCGCCGGCCAGGCCGATGGCCTCGCGGAAGCTGACGCCCACCGGCACCTGCACGGTGGCCGGCGCGCGGACGGCCCCGGCCACGGTGAGGAACTTGCGCGTCACCGGGCGGCCGGTGGCGATGTTGTAGGCCGTCTCGACGTTGATGACCACCGCCCCGACGGCCAGCGGAATCTTGCCCGGCGGGATGATCCGACCGGTCACGTCGTAGACCAGGATGAACTCGTCGCCGGCCGGATAGCTGTCGGACAGTTCGGCCACGCGCATGTGGCCGGGCAGCTTCGAGCGGATCAGCCCGATCACGTCGTCGTACTTGTATTTGATCCCGACGACCGCCTCCCGGGCTCCGACCAGTTCGGCCGCCGCCGCCAGCCCGGCCAGGATCTCGTCGGGATAGGCGCGGAGCATCTCCTTGTCCTTGTGCAGCAGCGGCTCGCACTCCGCGCCGTTGAGGATGACCACGTCGGCCCTGGCCTTGAGCTTGACGTGGGTGGGGAACCCGGCCCCGCCGGCCCCGACCACGCCGGCCGCCTCGACATTGTCCACTGAGGGCTGTGACATCGTGCCGCCAATGTAGCAGGCCCGGCGAGCCATTGCCAGCCGCCGCCCGCCCGCCTCGAAATCGGCGACTTTGCGCTTGACCCTCGCTCGTGGGTTCTGCTAATGTAGTATGCGAGGAACCATATTGAGTCCGGGCCGGCCGGCATGGCCGCCCGCATTTCTGAGCGCACCTCGCAGTCGGAAAGGTGACGTCATCTCAGGTCAGGGTCGCGCCCGTCGGAAACCCGACCGGGCCTTGCGTCGCGCTCCCGCGCCGCGGCCTTGACGGGAGAAGGTCGCCGCCGTTCCACGAATCGATCGGTGCGCGGTGTTCACTTCGGTCGGGCCCCTGAGCGGGCATGGCAGGTTTGCACGTCATTTCGAGGATGGAGGAACGACATGCGCGCGACGTTTGCGGTCCGGAGCGGTCCTTGTCGGGTGCTGCTGGGTGCCGCGGCCGTCTGGGGGCTGGCGACGGCCCAGCCCGCCCGGGCCCAGCTCATCGTCTCGGTGACCGACGCCAACGGCGACCCGCCGCTTCCGAACTACGCCGGTCTTTACGCCTCGCAACGCGAGAACGACAGCGGTTATCCCAACGCCGTCCCGGCGGTGGCCCCTTCGATCGTGCCCTTCGGCGATCGGGTCTTCTGCTACACCGACCGCACGCACCAGTACGTGGGGGCGCGGTTCGACGCCGCCACCGGGGCGCTGACCACCGGCGGCGGGACGATCCTGGGCGTTCCGCCCTACCTGATCGGCGGCGAGTACGTCGCCACCCGCAACGACAACAAGGACAACGCCGCCTTCCAGATGTCGGTGGTGCTGGGCCAGCAGGACGTCACCGCGTATCTGCTGATCGACAACCGGGCCGGTCCCACCGGCGGCGACCAGGACGCCCTCACCCCGCCGGCCCTGGGCAACGGCTTCATGGACTGGGTGCTCAACGACGGCTGGGCCCAGGTGAGCACCGGCTACTCGCCGAACGGCCCCAACGGGCCCCAGCCCGATTACGCGGGCATCGACGAAGGCGGCGGGCTCAACAACGACTTCAACACCCGGGCCACCAACACCGCCAACCTCGGCGACTTGCAGAACTTCTTCACCGTCTACAAGAAGGAGTTCGCCGCCGGCGCGACCATCACGACCTATGAGTGCGTCCACGGGGGCAACATGTACGGGCTGGTGGTGGTGCCGCGGCCCGCTCCGCCGGTCTGCGCGCTGATCATGTCTCCGGCGGCGAGCACCGCCCAGACCCTGGCCGGCTCCGGCGATCCGCCCGGCTCGGTGATCACCTTCCGCGGCTACGGCGACGGGACCGTGTCGTATACCGCGACCGAACTCGACGCCGGCCAGAACGTGGCCAACGTTCCCTGGATGTCGCTGAGCAAGACCCAGGGCCCCAGCCTGGCTCATGGCCAGACCGACACCCTGACCGTCAATTACGACACCACCGACCTGACTCCGGGCAACTACACCGCCTACGTCCGCGTCACCGACACCTGCAACCCGGCGCGAAGCCAGTTGCACACCGTCAACCTGACCATCGGCAACCCCGCCCTGGTGATCACCAGCGTGAGCATCACCGGTTCGGATGCGCCCATCTCCGGCGGCGTGCAGGCCCAGCGCGAGAACGATCGCGACGGGGTGATCGTGCCCTTCGGCGAGGACGTGTTCTGCTTCACCGACCGGACCCACGAGTACAACGGGGCCCGCTACAACTCGGCGACCGGCGTGCTGAGCACTACCGGCGACGTGATCGTCGGCCTGCCCGTCTACCTGCTGGGCGGCGAGTACGTCTCGACCATGAACGGCAACCGCGACAACGGCAACCCGCCCGATCCACAGTTCCGCATCAACGTCACCATCAACCCCACGTTGACCCGCGGGGTTTGGGCGTATCTGCTCATCGACAACCGGGTCGGCGGCGGGACCGCGGACCCGCCGACGCTGGGCAGCAACGGGACCGGCCTGATGGCCTGGGTGGCCGATGACGGATGGACCCAGTACAGCACCGGCCTGTTCCCCAATGGCCAGCCCGATTACGTGGGCATCGACGAGGGCGGCACGCCCGCCAACTGGGCCGCCCGGACCCACCTGACCACCGTCGGCCCGGGCCAGGGCCTCAACCAGTTCTCCACCGTTTATCGCAAGGGCTTCAACCCCGGCGATACCATCGTCCTCAAGGAGCAGGAGGCCGGCGGCATCAACATGTACGGCCTGGTGGTCGTCCCGAGGATTCCGTGCACCCTGGACGTCCCCGGTTCGCTCATCGCGACCGGCAACCAGGGCGGCCCCAACCCGCCGGACGCCACCGTGACCATCCGCAACAGCGGCGACGACGGCATTCCCACCTCCTACACGGTGGCCGAGCTCGACGAGAACCAGAACGGGGCGGATATCCCCTGGCTGTCCACCGACAAGACGGGCGGCGGGCCGATCGCCGGCGGGGCCACGGATACGCTGATCGTGAAATACAACACCGCCGGCGTCCCGCGCGGCGATTACACGGCGTATCTGCGGATCACCGACGACTGCACGCCGAACAAGGCCAAGCTCATCAGGGTCACGCTGGTGGTGCGCCCGCCGGACCTGCGCATTCCGCAACGGCTCGCGCCCAACGGGCTTTACGTCCAGGCCGTCGGCAGCATGACCTGGGACGAGGCCCGCGTGCACTACAACACCAACTACCGGAACAACCCGCCCGTCTTCCACGGCGCCGCCGGCGACTGGAAGAAGATCACCGATCTGCTGACCGGTTCGATCGTCGGGAGCCTGGGCGAAATCTGGCTGCCCGGCACCGACGCGAACGTGATCAGCACGCTGGACGGCACCGATCTGGGGGCCACGCTCGGATCGCTGGAGGGCACCTTCAAGTGGCTCGACGGCACGGCGGTACCGGCGGGCCTGTGGGGCACCGGCGAACCGAACAACGAGGCCGGCGGGCAGTCCGGCGACAACCCCGGCGAGGACGCTATGAATCTCCGTGGCGACGGTCGCTACAACGATCACAAGGGCGGCCCCTCCATCGGTCAGCCCACCGTCAACCTGCCGTATTTCCTCCTGTACGAGGGCGTGGACCTCTCCGGCCAGGGCAAGGTCCGGGTCCTGGGCCGCAGGCCCGTGCTGACCCCGGCCAACCCGACCCTGGACTCGTTGCAGGAGGCCATCGACCTGATGAACCTCCCCAAGGGCGACGCCGGCATCGCTTTCGAGGCCAGCGCGACCTATTACGCCGTCAGCTTCGGAGACCCGGGCGCCGCTTCCGGCGGGGCGGGCTCGCGCGGTGGGTGGCTCGACTGGCCCAAGATGCCCTTCGTCACCGACACCGTCGATTTCGACGACGACGACTTCGCCGTCCAGGTGACCGGTTTCGTGGTCATCCCCGAGGCCGGCACCTACACCTTCGTCCTGGTGCACGACGATTTCGCCCGGTTGAGCCTGGGGACCTGCCCCGGCCCCGATTGCCAGACCCTGATCACTCCCGCCGCCACCGGCGCTCATGCCCTGGTGGCCACGTTTGCCGCGCCCGGCGACGTGCCGCTCGAGATCATCCACCAGGAGCGCGGCGGAGGGTCCTACTTGCAGCTCTTCGCGACCCGGGGCAACGACACCGACGCGGTGGCCCGGAACTTCCACGAGCCGTTCATCCTGGTCGGGGACGTGTACGGCGGCGGTCTGGCCGTCAAGCCGCCGCTGGACCCCTGCGGCAAGGTCTTCGCCGACCGCGACAACGACGGCGACGTGGACCTGGCGGATTACGGCCGGTTCCAGGAGTGCATCACCGGCGCCAACCGCGGGCCGGTCGCGCCGAACTGCACCTGTTTTGACCGCGACGGACCGCAGCTCCTGGGCGACAACGACGTCGACGAGATCGATCTCCAGGCCTTTGACGATTGCATGACCGGTCCGGGAATCAACTGGTCCAAGGCGATCGCTCCCGACTGCGTCCCGGAGCGCCCGTAGCATCCGACCGCTTTGTCCGGGGTCTTTAACCTGCCGGCGTAGCCCGCGTTGGATGCGCGGCTACGCCGGCGGGGCCGTTTAACGCCTCCCTCCGCTACTCCCCTGTCCCAGACCTCTCCCTGGCGCGTGGAAAAGTCGGGGAGAGAGCCAAACCTCTCTTCCGGATGGTATAATGTGCAGACACCGGCCAGGCGACGGGGGGCGTCAAGAGCCCCCACCATCAGACCCCGCCGTCAGGTGGCGAGTCACACACAGACGGCCGCCTTCCGGTCGGGGTTCTGAAGGCCGACGATTGCACCTTTCACGTACCGGCCGGCAGAGTCGGGGCGGGGTTCGTTCCCGCCGGCAGCCGCGGAGCAGCATTCCATGAAGACGTGCGCGAGCCGACGTGCCGCCTTGCTTACCGTTCTGGTCTTTTCTGCCGGTTTCTTTCTGGCCGATCCTCCGAGCCGCGCTCTGGGGCCGGATTGCGAATCCTGCGACGTCAACGGCGACCGGATCATCAATTCAGCCGACCTGGATGTTTTTCTGGGATGCGTGACCGGGCCGGCCATCGGCGCGCCGCCCGGTGCTTGCGCTCTGGCCGATCTGGACGCAGATGGAGACGTCGACCAGGGTGATTTCGGACTCTTCCAGGCCTGTATCGGCCGAGACCTGCGTCCCAGCCCGGTCTTCATCACCGAGCTGATGGCGGAAGAGAATCGGATATGGGCGGACGAGAACGGCCGCTATCCCGACTGGATCGAGCTTTACAACGCCGGCCCGACCAGCGTGGATCTGTCCGGCTGGTCGCTGACCGACGACCCGGCGGTTCCGGGGAAGTGGCGCTTTCCATCGGTGCAGATCGCCGGCTTCCAGCACCTGGTGGTGTTCGCGTCGGGCGAGAATCGCGTCGGCCCCAGCGGCGAGCTGCACACCAACTTTCAGCTTGACGCTCAAGGCGAGTACCTGGCCCTGGTCAAGCCGGACGGGATCAGCGTGGCCTCGGAGTTCGCGCCGGCGTATCCGAAGCAGAAAGCCCGGGTCTCCTACGGGCTGCGGGCCGAGCGTCTGCCCACCACGATCCAACTGATCGCGCCGGGCGCCGCCTGCCGGTACCTGGTGCCTTCTTCGGACCTGGGCCTGGCCTGGACGTCGGCCGACTATCCGGCGGAAAGCACCTGGACGCCCGCCCACACCGGCATCGGATACGACCGCAGCACCGCCGGACCCTACGAACCCCTGATTTCGCCCGATGGAGACGTCGAATCGCTGATCTACAACCGGGGCAAGTTCACGGTCTACATCCGCATCCCGTTCGTGCTGAGCAACCCCGTGGCCGTCACCCGGCTCACGCTCAAGATGAAGTACGACGACGCCTTCGCGGCCTATCTGAACGGCGTCTTCCTGCTCAAGACCTCCAACGCCGCCGATAACCTGACCTGGAACGCGCGGGCCAAGAGCGGCCACGAGGCCGATCCCGCGGTGTACGACGAGTTCGACGTCACCGCCTTCGCCGGCCTCCTCAAGCCGGGCGATAACGTGCTGGCCATCCACGGCATGAACTACAGCTCCAACGACGCGGACCTGAGCTCGGACTTCCTCTTCATGCCCGAGTTATGGATTCAAGGCTCTTCCGAGGGACTCTACCACGACGATCAGCCGCGCTTCTTCTCGCCGCCCACCCCGCAGGCGTTGAACGGGTCCGGCTACGCGGGGTACGTGGTGGACACCAAGTTCAGCGTGGACCGCGGGTTCTACGAGTCGCCGTTCCAGGTCACGATCACGACGCAGACGCCCGGGGCGACGATCCGATACACCACCGACGGCAGCGCCGTGACCGAGACCAACGGGGCGGTCTATACCGACCCGATCACCGTCGGCACCACCACCACGCTGCGCGCCGCCGCCTTCAAGCCCGATTGGCTGCCCACCAACGTCGATACGCACACGTACCTGTTCGCGGCTCACGTGCCCGGTCAGCCGGCGCAGCCGGCCGGCTTCCCGGGCAACTGGGGCAACCTGCCGGGCCAGCCCGTCGGCATCGCCGATAACTGGATCGTGGCCGACTACGAGATGGACCCGGACGTGGTCAACCACCCGGCCTACAGCGGGAAGCTCCTCGAAGCCCTGACGTCGATTCCGACCGTGTCCCTGGTGACCGACGTCGGCAACCTCTTCGATCCGACCACCGGCGTTTACTCGAACAAGCTGGACGACGGCTTCCTCTGGGAGCGGCCCGCCTCCGTCGAGATGATCTTTCCCGACGGCCGGCCGGGCTTCCAGCTCGACTGCGGCGTCCGCATCCAGGGCGGCACCAGCGTCGACAACGTGAGCGGCGGGTGGAAATGCAAGAAACAGTCCATGCGCCTGCGTTTCCGCGAGATCTACGGCCCGACGAAGCTCGACTTCCCGCTGTTCCCCGATTCGCCCGTCAGCTCGTTCAACACCTTCGTGCTCGATGCCCACATGAACTACACCTTTTTCTACAACGGCGGGGTGGAACCCGAGACCCAGCGCAGCCGGGCCCAGTACGTGCGTGATTCGTTCGCCGCCGATCTCCAGAACGCCCTCGGGTCGCTGGCCCCGCACAATATCTTCGTCAACCTCTACCTGGACGGGCTGTACTGGGGGCTCTATGAGCTGCACGAGCGTCCGGACGAGGACTTCTGCGCCGATTACCTGGGCGGCGAACCGGAAGACTACGACGTCATCAAGCACGACCCGGCCGACCCCGATAACCTGGTGGCCGGCGACACGACCGCCTACCTGGCCATGCTGAGCCTGGCCAATGCCGGCCTGTCCTCCTCCGCCGCCTACCAGCAGTTGGAACAGCAGTATCTCGACATCGACGACTTCATCGACTACATGATCGTTCACTTCTACGTCGGCAACACCGACTGGGCCCATCAGAACTGGTACGTGGGCCGCAGCCGGCTGCCCGGCGGGCGCTTCCGGTACTTCACCTGGGACGCCGAGCACGTGCTCAAGAACGCCACCGACGACGTGACCGGGAAAAACGATCCCCGCGGGCCCACCCGCGTCCACCAGCAACTGAGTGCCAACGCCGAGTATCGGCTGCGTTTCGCCGACCACGTGCACCGCCACTTCTTCAACGGCGGGCAGTTGTACGTGGACACGGCCAACCCCGGCTGGGACCCGGCCCGGCCCGATCGTAACCGCCCGGCGGCCCTGTACATGCGGAGAATCGACGAGATCGACCCGGCCATCATCCTGGAGTCGGCCCGCTGGGGCGACGCCGTCCGCGCCTCCCCGCCCTACACGCGCGACGTGGAGTGGATGACCGAGTTGAACCGGCTGCTCACGCAGTGGTTCCCGCAGCGTTCGGGCATCGTCTTGCAGCAGTTCCGCAACCGCGGCCTGTACCCGACGCTGGCCGCGCCGGTGTTCAGCCAGCACGGCGGGGCGTATTCGGGCGGTTTCCTGCTCACCATGTCGGCGCCGGGGCCCATCCGGTACACGCTCGACGGCAGCGACCCGCGTCTGCCGGGCGGAACCCCCTCGCCGACGGCTCTTTCTTACGCCGGACCGGTTCCACTGTCCGGCACCGTCCGGGTCAAGGCCCGGACCTTCTCGGGCGGCACCTGGAGCGCGCTCAACGAGGCCCTCTTCGCCCCGGCCGCGCCCCCGGCCCTGCGCATCACCGAGATCATGTACCATCCGCCTCCGGGCGGCTCATTCGGAAACGACGACTACGAATTCGTCGAGGTTCAGAACGTGGGCACGACGCCGGTTCAGATGGAAGGCGTCACCCTGGGCGGCGGGGTGCAGTTCGTGTTCCCCAGCATGGAATTGGCCCCGGGCGCGTTCGTGGTGGTGGTCGAAGACCCGGCCGCCTTCGCGGAACGCTACGGTCCGGCCGCCGTCGTCGCGGGACAGTACACCGGCAACCTCAAGAACAGCAACGACACCCTCCGGCTGTCGGACGCGCTCGGCCAGGTCATCCTCGACTTCAGTTATTCGGACGCCTGGTATCCTTCCACCGACGGGCAGGGCTACTCGCTGTGCATCCGCGACGCCGGCGCGGACCCGCAGAGCTGGACGGACCCGGGTTCCTGGCGGGCGAGCACGGCGGTGCTGGGTTCGCCGGGCGCGCCCGAACCGTGAGAGCCGCCGGCGCGGGCACGATCAGGTCCGCCGCGCGCATGACCGAAGATTCCCGCTTTTCGTCACGTTTTCCTCCGCTTCGCTGTTGGCGCGAGCGGCGCGCTCTTACTATAATCACGCCTGTCCTGGACTTCTCGCCGAAAGTCACCACAGAAGGGAGTGACCATGCAGCGCGAAACCCAGCCCCGGCGAAACCGGCTGGAGACGGTCGAACCGCTTGGAAAGCGCGTCCTGATCCGCAAGGATGAAGATAAGAAACTGACCAAGGGTGGCATCGCTCTGCCGGATAACCTCGAAATCCCGACGATCACCGGCCGCATCGTGGCGGTCTCCGCCCAGATCGCCAATGACGATGACTTCCCCATCCGCCAGTATGACCGCGTGCTGTTCAATCCGAAGCACTCGATCCCGGTGGACTTCGAGCCGGGCAACCATCTGTTCGTGACTCCGATCGAAGACGTGGTGGCGGTGTTCCGGCACCGGCGGTGAACGGCTGGGTCCGAAAAAGTAGCTCGCGCGACCGGCGTCGAGGTGTCCTCTCAATCCTGCCGACGTGGAATGGCGTCAGGCCCGTCAACGGGCATGTGGATGAGGTCGCGCGCCGGCTTCGCATGGGTCCTCTCGGCCTTCCTGACTTGACCATCAGGGCACGGGGCGGTCTGCTGTAGTCATGGCCTCGCCGATTCCGAATCCCTTGCCGCCGCGAGCCCTGATCGGGATGGTGCATCTGCCCGCGCTGCCCGGCAGCCCGGACGGCGGCCGGCCGATGGCCGACGTGATCGCGGCGGCCTGCGCCGACGCCCGGCGGCTGGCCGACGCCGGCTTCGACGCCCTGCTGATCGAGAACTACGGCGACGCCCCCTTCCGTCCCGGCCGGGCGGACCCGCACACCGTGGCCTGCATGACCCTGGCGGCGCGGGCCGTGCGCGAGACCGTGCCGCGGTTGCCCCTGGGCGTGAACGTGCTGCGCAACGACCCCCTGGCCGCCGTCGCCGTCGCCCATACGGTCGGGGCGGCCTTCGTTCGGGTCAACGTCCATTGCGGCGTGTACGCGACCGACCAGGGGCTAATCGAAGGCCGGGCGGACGAGACGCTGCGGTATCGACGGCTGCTCGGCGCAAAGGTGCTGATCTTCGCCGACGTGCACGTGAAGCACTCCCGGCCGTTATCCTCGCCGGACATCGCCTCCGCGGCCGAGGAGACGGCCTATCGGGGCCGGGCCGACGCCCTGATCGTCAGCGGCCCGGGCACCGGCAAGCCGACTGACCCGGCGGACGTCCGCGCGGTGCGGACGGCCGTACCCGACCGGCCGATCTACGTCGGCAGCGGTACCGGGCCCGATAACGTCCGCGAGGTGCTCGCCGTCGCCGACGGCGCGATCGTCGGAACGGCCCTGAAGGCGGGCCATCGAACCGAGGCCCCGGTGGATCCGGCTTTGGCCGCCGCCCTGGTCCTGGCCGCGCGATCCTGAGAACGCCGTGGCGCACGAGGAGGTACGGTCCTTGCCCGTGAATCATCGTCGTCGGATTCATATCACCGCCGTGGCCAGCCCGGCCAAATCGGAAATCGACATGTTGACGCCCGGCGGCGTCGCGGGGCTGATCGACCTCGCCCAGCGCGGAGCCGGCGACCGCTATCGCGTGACGGCCAGCCCGCGCATGCTGCTGGCCAGGGAGGTCGACGCCGAAGGCGGCCGCTCCGACGACGCCGAACGGGCCCGCGAGGTGCGGCGGCTGCTGGCCGACGACGACGTGGCCGCCGTCGTCACCCTCCGCGGCGGGGCCTGGTTCGCGCGCATCCTCGATCAGATCGACTTCGACGTGCTGGCCCGCCGCAAGACCCTGCTCTACCTCTTCGGCTTCAGCGAGATGACGCCGCTGATCGCCATCGCCGGGCGATACCCGAAGGTGGTGGCCTTGTATGACCTGGGACCGGGGTTTTTATACGGCGGGCCGAAGTGGTACGCCCGCCGACACGCCGCGGCGTTGGGCCGCCACGCCAAACTGCCCGAGGATCAGCACGAGGGCTTCGCCATCGGCTGGGCCCTGGCCGGCTTTCCCGGACGGTTCAGCGAGTTTTTCCGCGAGGTGGCCGACGTTCTCGACGGGAAGGGCTCGTCGCGCGTGCCGGAGGGGCGGCTGCTGTCCGGCAGACTCCCGGCCAGCAGCCGCATCAGCATCACCGGCGGCAACCTGAGCGTGATCGTCCCGCTGATCGGCTCGCGCCATCGCCCGGCCATCGACACCCGCGGCAAGTGGCTGGCCCTCGAGGACGTCAACGAGGCCCCCGATCCGCTGGACCGCATGATGGCGGCCTTGAAGCTGGCCGGTCTGTTCGATCACGTCGCGGGCGTCATCCTGGGCGACTTTCACGACAAGGACGTTGACCTGCGCGACGCGGCGTACAGGATGCTCAGGTATCACCTGCCGGCCGGACGGCGGGTGCCGGTCATCCGGCTGGACAACTTCGGGCACGTCTGGCCGCTCGCGCCGCTGCCGATGCATCGGGAAGTCGCGCTGCGCCGCTCCGGCGGCGGGAAGGACCGACCGCGCGTGTGGATCGACATCCCCTGGGCCAGGTGGGCCGAATCGCCCCGCCCGTCGGCCGACGGTGAGCCGGCCGGGGTCTCATGACCGTCAGGTGTTCGGCGGATACCCAGTCCCGGCCGCCGCAACGTCGGCGCGCCGCGGATTCAGTCACGCATCCCGCCTCCTTCTCGCCCGCAAGCGTTGCGGGATGCGGCCTGGGGCCCGATAATGGCCGGCGTCGAAGAACGATGATCGACGGCTGGCCCCTGCAAACTCCGCCCCATGCGCATCGCCATCATCGGATCGGGCTCGGTGGGTTCGTATTACGGCGCGAGGCTGGCGCGGCGCGGACACGACGTGCGCTTTCTGATGCGCCGCGACCTGCACGCCGTCCGCCGCGACGGGCTGTTCGTCAGAAGCCCGGAGGGGGATTTTCACGTTCGGGCGGCCGCGTTCGCCAGACCCGAGGAGATCGGGCCGGTGGACCTGGTGATCTGCGCGCTCAAGGCCACGGCCCTGGATCAGGCCGAAGGGCTGATCCGCCCCTGCGTGGGGCCGGGCACGCGCATCCTGGCGTTGATCAACGGGCTGGGCATCGAGGAGCGGCTGGCCCGATGGTTCGAGCCCTGGCGCATCCTCGGCGGGCTGGCCTTCGTTTGTATCCATCGCGGCGAGCCGGGCGTGGTCGTCCATGAGGGCTACGGGCGGGTCATGATCGGTCACCTGCTCGATGACGCGGACAGCGCCGGTCAGATCGCCGGCCTCTTCGCCGACGCCGGGCTGGAGAGCGGCGTCCGCCCGTCGCTCAAACAGGCCCGCTGGGAAAAACTGATGTGGAACATCCCCTTCAGCACGCTGGGCATCACCGCCGGGGGGGTGACCACCCGCGACATCCTGGCCGACGAGGGCCTCACGCTGCTGGCCCGCCGCCTGATCGTCGAGACGGGAACGGCCGGCAACGCCGCCGGCTGCGAGATCGACGTGCCGGCCGTGATGGACAAGATGATCGCGGACACGATCCCGATGGGCGCGTACCGCCCCTCGATGCTGGTCGATTACCAGAACCGGTTGCCGCTGGAGGTCGAGGCCATCCTGGGCGAGCCGGTCCGCCGGGCCGCCGCCCTGGGCGTCCCCGTACCGGTGATGGAGACCCAATACCGCCTGGTGAGCTTCCTCGACCGGTTGAACCGCGGGGAACTGAAACCTGGAAACGGAAGACCCAGAACCGTTGACCCGTCGTCGGAACCCCATGATCCGCGTTCATGAGCTGCCCTTTCTGACCGCCTCGATTCCCGGCATCGGCGGTCGGATCAAGACCCGGCCGGAGGACTTCGTGGTGGACGAGGTGCCGTTGTATCCGGCCCGTGGCGAGGGCACCCATACCTACTTTCGTATCGAAAAGGTTGGTCTGGCCACCCTGCAGGCCGTCCAGCAGATCGCCCGGGCCCTGGGCCGCCCGCAGCACGACGTCGGCTACGCCGGGCTCAAGGACGCCGACGCCGTCGCCACTCAGATGCTCAGCATCGAGCACGTGGACCCGCAGCGCATCGCGTCGTTGACCCTCCCGCGCGTACGGGTCCTGGAGGTGGCCCGTCACGGCAACAAGCTCCGCCTGGGCCATCTGGCCGGCAACCGCTTCCGCATCCGCATCCGGGGGGTCGAGCCGCGGGCCGTCGAGCAGGCCGGGGCGGTGTTGGAGGTGCTCAGCCGGCGGGGCGTGCCCAATTACTTCGGACCCCAGCGTTTCGGCGCCCGCGGAGACACCTGGGAGATCGGCAAGGCCCTGCTGGCCCGCGACTGGGCCGAAGCGCTGGCCCTGATGCTGGGCCGACCGGGGCCGGACGACTACGGGCAGGTCCGCCGGGCCCGCGAGCTGTTCGAGGCCGGCGACTACCAGGCCGCCGCCCGGGCCTGGCCTTACCCCTTCTTCCACGAGAAGCGCCTCTGCCGGATGATCCTCAAGTACAAGGGCAACGCCGAGCGGGTCTTCCGCGCGGTGGATAAGACCATGCGGAGGTTCTATATCTCGGCCTATCAGTCCCAGCTTTTCAACCAGATCGTGGCCGCCCGGCTGGAGACGCTGGATGAACTCCAGGCCGGCGACCTGGCCTGGCGGCACGCCAACGGCGCGGTCTTCCGGGTCGAGGACCCGGCGGCCGAACAGCCGCGCTGCGCGGCCTTCGAGATTTCGCCCACCGGGCCGTTGTTCGGCCATCGCATGACCCGCGCCGAGGGCTTGCCCGGCCAGATGGAAGCGGCGCTGATCGCCGCCGAGGGCACCGACCCCGACCAGTGGCTCGAGGGCCCCGCCCACAAGGTCCGCGGCGGGCGCCGCCCGCTGCGCTTCCGTCCGCACGAGGCCCGCGTCGAGGCCGGCCGCGACGACGCCGGACCGTTCATCGAGGTGGCCTTCATGCTCGAATCCGGCTGCTACGCGACCACCGTCCTGCGCGAAATCTGCAAGACCGACCCGCTCGGTCCCGCCGCCCGGTCGGAGGAAAGCCCATGAACCGGCCTGACGCCGCGGGAATCAATGAACCATGCCGCCGGCGGCGAGGGTTCCGCTCCGCCATCGGGTGCGTCATGGAATCCGCGGGCCGCGGATTCCGTAGCGACCGGCCCCCGCGCCGGTCGTGGGATGGTTTGGGGCCTGCCGCGGCCTGCCCAGGCGCGGGCCGCTTTATTCAATGCTCCGGCCTGTTGCGTCATGCACCCTCCGCCATCCGCCAAGCGCCATCCGCAAGAGCTCCCGGGAGACACGGGCTTCGCGTCATTGCCGCTGCTTGCTCCCAGATCACCTGGACCCTGGCGGTGTTGTGCTGGTCCGGGGCCGGCGTCGCGCTGCTGTCCGGCTGTTCGGCAAGCTCGGAGCTTCAGGAGGCCCGGCGCCAGACGGCCGAATGCCGCCTGGAGCTCGAGGCCCTTCGGCGGCAGCTCAAGGACCAGCCCAACGCCGCCCTGCTCAAGGCCCAGCGCGACCGGCTGGAGGTCCAGTGCACGGAATTGCGTACCGAGATCGCCCGCCTGCGGGCCCAGGCGCGCGCGCAACCCGCGCCGGCCGCCCCGCCCTCGCCATCGGACGCCCAACGCTTCATCCAGGAACTTCAGAAACGCGTGGAGACGCTCCAGGCCGAGTTCCTGGACGCCCGCACCGATTGGGAGCGGACCCTGGCCGATCGCCAGCGGCGAATCGACGTGCTCGCCAACCAGGTCGAGCGACTGGAGCGTGAACTCGCCGCGGCCCGCCCACCGGCCGGCACCCGGCCGGGGCGGTGAGGCCAGCCGGGGCAAGGGCTTTCGCCCGGTTCCGGCCGGCGGATACAATCAGGCGGATGCACTCGGTCCCGACAGTGCCGGTCTGCTGGCGGGAGGGCGGCGGCCGGCCGGTTTCGCCGAATCGCGGCGCCGGTTCACGGGAGGGCCCGTCATGGCCAACATACCGCTTCGACGAGGAATGCTGATCCGCCACCAGGATCACGTCTACGAAGTGACCGACTTCCAGGAGCATCACGCCGGCAAGCAGAAGCCCACCGTGCACGTGTCCCTGCGCGACGTGCGCGACGGCCGGCCGGTGGACCGTAACCTCGACGCTCTCATGCCCATCCAAGAGGTGGCCCACGCCTATCGGCGGATGCAGTACCTCTACCCGCGCGGGCCGGCCAGGGTCTTCATGGACGCCGAGACCTTCGAGGAGATCGAGCTGGGCCCGGGGCAGCTCGGCGGGCGGGCCGATTTCCTGGTCGAAGGGCAGGAATATCGCGTGGCCTTCATCGACGGGCGCCCGGCGGCGCTGGAGATGCCCGACAACGTGTCCATCAAGGTGACGTTCACCGCCCCGCCGGGCCATTCCATCGGCGGCGGCTCGAACATCACCAAGGAGGCCACCCTCGAAAACGGGCTGGAAATCCGCGTCCCGCTGTTCGTCAAGACCGGCGACGTCATCCGCGTGGACACGCGCAGCCGCTCTTATGCCGGAAAGGACAAAGGCGACTGAGAATGCGTCCTGAAAGCCGCGTGGGACCGGCTTCCAGGCGGTCGGTTTTCAGGTTTATCTGGACGCACGCCAAGTGCCCGTTCCCACGCGGGCCTTGAGGCGCGCCTGGCCGCGATATTCCCGGGCCGGACGGATGGCTCGGGTACAGGGGATATCTCATGCTCAGCTCGCCCCCGGAAGCCGGGCCCTACGTCGTTCAGTGCATGGAGATCTGGGGCGGGAACGAGGCCGTCGATCAGGCCCTTTCGATGACCGGCATCGACGCCTGGGTCTACAGCCGGCCTCTGGCCGGCCATGCTTCGGGCGGCGACGTGCATTACGTCTCGATGTGCGGCGGCGGCAAGATCGTTCGCTTCGCGTTGATGGACGTGGCCGGTCACGGCGGGTCGGCCAGCGACCTGGCCGCCAAGCTGCGGGCCCTGATGCGCAAGCACATCAACCGGCTCAACCAGGCCGGCTTCGCCGCCGCCCTCAACCGCGAGTTCACCGCGCTGGGCGGCGGCCAGTTCGCCACCGCCCTGCTCACCAGTTATTTCGCGCCCACCGATCAACTCGTGGTGCTCAACGCCGGTCATCCACCGCCGCTGTGGTATCGCGCCGCCGTCCGTGCGTGGGGCTTCCTCGAACCGCAGGCGCCCGGACATCTGCGGCGGCTGGGCAACATCCCGTTGGGCATCATCGAGCCGACCGAGTTCGAGCAGTTCGCCGTCCAGCTCGGGCCCGGCGACCTGGTGCTCATCTACACGGACGCGCTGATCGAATCGGCCTCGACGGACGGCGAGCTGCTGGGTTCCGACGGGCTGCTGGAGCTGGCCGGCCGGATCGACCCCTCGCGGCCCCATGAGTTCTGCAAGCGCCTGGTCGAAGCCGCCTGCTCAGGCCCGGACCGCAAGCCGGCCGACGATGACCTTACCCTCATCCTTCTCCTCCACACCGCCACCGACCCGCCGGAACGCTCCCTCGGCGATACCATGAAGGTCATTGCCAGGATGCTGGGATTGGTGAAGGTCTGAGGGGCCCGCGGTCCGGACTTGTGGCTCGGGGACCGGCCTCTCCGGCGTTGCGGTCAGCCGCGCTGGATCGGCCCCTTCCCTCGACTCACCCTTCCGGCTAACCTGGGGACGTCAACCTGCAACCCGGTCCGCGGACCTCGGAGGAACACCATGCGAAAGCATCCATCCATCGTCGCCGTCGCCGTCGCGCTGATGCTGTCGATCGGTGCGGGCTGCTCCTGGCCCGGGCATCGGCCCGGTTCGCCGCTGGCGCGCACCGGCGACGAGATCATGGCCGCCGGCCAGCTTTTCCACACCGGCACGCGCGTGGTGCTCTTCTGCGACCCCAAGGGTTACGACGCCTACCGGGCCGAGCCGGTCTTCGAGCCGCCGGCCCCGGCCACGCGCCCGGCCCGCGGGCGGACCCGTTCCGCCGACCAGCCCGACCCCGTCGGCCAGCGCTACAATCAGCGCAGCCGCCTCTCGAACGCGCTTCAGGCCGCCGTCGCCACCCACGGCTGGACGCTCGAAAACCTCCAGGCCCACGTCGATCAGTTCGTCATCCACTATGACGTGGCCGGCACCTCGCGGCTCTGCTTCAAGGTGCTGCAAGACCTGCGCAACCTCTCCGTCCCCTTCATGCTCGACGTGGACGGCACCGTCTATCAGACCCTCGACCTCAAGGAGCGGGCCTGGCACGCCACCGTCGCCAATGACCGCAGCGTGGGCATCGAGATCGCCCACATGGGCGCTTATTCCACCCCGGAAGCCCTGAACAGGTGGTACGCCCTCGACGAGACCGGATGGCCTTACTGCCTCCTGCCCGGCAAGGAAAGCGGCGTGCTGACGCCCGGCTTCATCGGCCGGCCGGCCCGCAAGGAGATCATCACGGGCCAGATTCACGGCCGGACGCTTTACCAGTACGATTTCACCCACCAGCAGTACGAGGCCCTCATCAGGCTCACCGCCGCCCTGCACCGCGTCCTGCCGAGGATGAAGATCGACGTGCCCCGCAACCCCGACGGCACCGTCCGCACCAACGTGCTGACGCCCCAGGAGCTGGCCGACTGGTCGGGGCTGATCGGCCACTACCACGTCCAGACCAACAAGACCGATCCCGGCCCGGCCTTCGACTGGGACCGCGTCATCACCGGCGCCCGAAGGCTGTAGGCATGCTTTTTCAGAGGGAGACGGCCGATCATGAAACGGGACTTCCGGATCGACGCCCGCGGGCTTGAGCTCGAGGACGCGATGTCGGCCTGGGCCGTGATCGAGCCGATCTGGATGTTGCCCGCCGGTTCAGACCACGATGCCCGCCTCCCCGCCCCGTGGCGCGATGTCACGGCGGGGCAACTCCGCGTCTATGCCGTTACCTGGGTCGAACGCGAAGTGATCAACGGGGGCTTTTGGCAATACCTCTATAACACGTCGGCGGACCTGCCCCTTCAGGCGCTCGAAGGCTTTCAAACGATGGGATCGACCGACTATGCCGGGCTGTTAAAACGGGCCCTCTCGGTGTTTCCCGGCGGTGTTCTTCCTCCTACGCGAGGCAATCGCATGCGCTGCCTGCCGGAAGATCCTTATGAGGAGGAGCCGGAGCAGCAGCGTGCGCTGCTGAACACGCTGGACGAACTGAATAGCAAGTTCTACGAATTGTATGGTGATGGGGCCGGGTTCTACGGACAGATCGCCAACTACGTCAGGGGTCACCCTGAAGAGTTCTTCGTTGGTCGGTGACTTTGGAGGAAGCCGGGCAAGGCAGGCACGACCTGGCTCTAGGTCTTCGCGGTAACGGCGCGGCACTCGTCGGCCTTCTGATCAATCGCCGATAGACGGGCAATCGTTGGACTCATCTCGATGCATGTTCCTTCGGCGTGCGGCCGCCGTCCACGGCTGGTTCATCGCCCACGGCCACTGCCTCGACCGGTCCATCGGCCCGGCCGCTCCATTCATCGCCCCCGCCGACTGTGTCACGCACCCGTCAAAACCAGTCGGCGGCAGGGATGGCGGCCGGCCGAACCGGCCCGGGGGGCGTTGCGTACACAGGTTGAAAGCACCCTGAGCGGCCGGATACATTAACGGCCCGTCCGAGAGCCGGCGAAGGCGCGGACCCGGCACGGAGCGATGTAACGTCATTGCACACAAGAGGTTGAAGCATGGCGACGGACGTCAAACGGATCGGGGAGCAGGTTGCGGCCCAGAGCGCCCCGATCCGGGCCCTGATCGACGAGGTGGGGAAGGTCATCATCGGGCAGAAGTACATGGTCGAGCGGCTGGTGATCGGGCTGCTGGCCAACGGGCACGTGCTGCTGGAGGGCGTGCCCGGGCTGGCCAAGAGCCTGACCGTGACCACGCTGGCTCGGGCCGTCCAGGCCAAGGCCCGGCGGATCCAGTTCACGCCCGACCTGCTGCCGGCCGACCTGATCGGCACGCAGATCTACAATCAGCGCACCGGCGAGTTCACCGTCCGCAAGGGGCCGATCTTCGCCAACATCATCCTGGCCGACGAAGTCAACCGGGCCCCGGCCAAGGTGCAGTCGGCCCTGCTGGAGGCCATGCAGGAGCGCCAGGTCTCCATCGGCGAGGAGACCTTCAAGCTCGAGGAGCCCTTCCTGGTCCTGGCCACGCAGAACCCCCTCGAACAGGAGGGCACCTATCCGCTGCCCGAGGCCCAGGTGGACCGTTTTCTGCTCAAGCTCAAGATCGACTACCCCAGCAAGGAGGAGGAAAAGAAGATCGTGGACCGCATGTCGGTCACGCACGTGGACGGACAGGTCTCGCCGGTGATCTCGCCGCGGGACATCGTGAACGTGCGGCAGACGGTGGATGAGATCTACGTCGATGAGAAGATCCGCGATTACATCATCGAGATCGTCTTCGCCACGCGCGAGCCGGCCAGTCACGGGCTCAAGGATCTGGCCAACCTGATCGCGTACGGGGCCTCGCCGCGGGCCTCGATCGCGCTGACCCTGGCGGCCAAGGCCCACGCGTTCCTGCACGGCCGCGGTTACGTCACGCCCCAGGACGTCAAGAGCGTCGGCATGGACGTGCTGCGGCACCGGGTGATCCTGACCTACGAGGCCGAGGCCGAGGAGAAAGGCCCCGAGGACGTGCTGCAACAGGTGTTCGATTCGATACGGGTACCGTGAAACAGGACTTACCGCGCGGACGCTTTGGCATGCGGACAACGACGCGGAATACATCCGCGGGCCGACGTCTCTTCGCGGCGAAAAACCTATGAAATCCAGAGAGGACACCGCCGAGAAAACCCGCGAACTGCTCAAGAAAGTGCGGCGGATCCAGGTTCGCGCCGACCGGCTGGTCAACGACGTGGTGGTCGGCGAGTACCGGTCGGTGTTCAAGGGCCGGGGCATGGAGTTCGACGAGGTCCGCGAATACCAGCCCGGCGACGACATCCGCACCATCGACTGGAACGTGACCGCCCGCACCGGCTGGGCCCACGTGAAACGCTACGCCGAAGAGCGCGAGATGACCGCGGTCCTGCTGGTGGACATGAGCCTGTCGGGGAGGTTCGGCAGCACGCACCGGCTGAAGATCGACCTGGCCACCGAGATCAGCGCGGTGCTGGCCTTCTCGGCCATCAAGAACAACGACAAGATCGGGCTGCTGGTGTTCACCGACCGGGTGGAGAAGTACATCCCGGCCAAGAAGGGCAAGCAGCACGTGCTGCGGGTGATCCGCGAGCTGCTGAGCTTCGAGCCCTCGGCGGGCGGGACCGACCTGGCCGGGGCCCTCGAGTTCCTGAACCGGGTGCTCAAGCGCAAGGCGGTGGTGTTCCTGGTGTCGGATTTCATCGACACGGCCTTCGAGCGCGACCTGGCCCTGACCCGCAGCCGGCACGACCTGATCCCGGTGCGGATTTCCGACCCGCGCGAGAGCAGCCTGCCGGACGTGGGGCTCATCGAGCTGGAGGACGCCGAAACCGGAGAGCGCGTCCTGGTGGACACCCGGCGGCGGAGCATCCGCGACGCCTTCGCCGCCGGCGGGCGCAGCGCCGCCGAGTCGCTGGCGGGCCTGCTGCGCTCGATGGGAGTCGAGTCGCTGGAGGTCTCGACCGACCGGCCGTACATGAAGGATCTGCTCGGTTTCTTCCGGCGCCGGGAACGCAGGAACCGGCATTGATGATTCCGAAGGAATCCGCATGGGGATCACGTTCGCATTGTTCTTGGCGCGGGGGGAAGGACAACATACTCTCTGGCCTGCATGGCAAGCCTCAGCAAGGACGAGGTTACCGCTGCCCTGACCCGCTGGGAGAACTCGCCGCGGCCGAGAGGAGCGGGATTGAACTCCTGCTTGTGGGGGGCGGGGTGATGGTTTCGGTTTTCGGTACCCGGCCGGCGACTCGTGACCTGGACGTGGTGGTGCTCCCGCCCTCGGATCCCGGGCGGGTGCGGGCCCTTGCGGCCGTGGTCGCTGAGGAACGCGGCTGGGAAGAGGACTGGCTCAACGATGCGGCGAAAGGTTTTGTGGTCGGTCTCAGCAGCGGTCCGGTCATTTTTTCAGCGCCCGGTATCGTGGTCCGTCGGCCGGCGATCGAGCAACTGGCTGCGATGAAGCTGTGTGCCTGGCGCGATGACGTGGATGTCGCCGACGCGAAGCGGCTGCTGCAAGAGCTGGACACGGATTATAATGAAACCTGGCGGCGCATTGAACCTTTTTTGCAGCCGGGACGAGAGCTCAAAGCAAAGTATGCTTTTGACGATTTGTGGGAGAACCTGCATGGCCAGCCTTGAGCAAATGGCGGCGGCGGCGCTTTCCGGCGAGGCCTTGGCGCTGCGAAGCCTGGCCCAGGACTTTCTACGCGGCCATCCGCGACTTGTGGACTGCCAGTGCCCGGCGAGCGACGATCCGCACATCCTGGCCGTCTCCGCGGCGCTGGTGGAATTGTTCGCGGAACGCACGGGACAGGCCGGGCCGGCGTGGGCGCAGAACATCGGCCCCGTGCCTGAGCCCTGCTTCCTTGTGCGTTCGGCGGCGACCATGAAGAACCTGCGCCGATTGTGTGAACGGGAGTCGCCTTGGCCTCTGCGCCGGCGAAACCTGTTCGCCCCAGCCGATTTCCTGCGGTTTGCGTGAGATGGTTCACGGGTGCAGCGGGCTCACGGGCCGCGTCCGCAAACGAGCGATGTTCCGGTCTCAGCAGATACTCGCGGGGACGGGTTTGATCCTGGCCGCGGCGATTGCGTGCCGGCGGGCGGATGGGCCGCGCGCCCCGGCGACCGAGGCCGGCGAGGCCTTCGCGGTCCGGCGCAGCTACGGCGGGCCGGTGACGTTCACCGTCGAACTGTCGAAACCGGCGATCACCACGGCCGATTCTCTCAAGCTGCGGCTGACGCTGGAGATCAACCCGGGCTACGAGGCCGAGTTCCCGGACCTCGCGTTCCCGGACGACCTGCCGGGGGCCATCCTGACCGGCTACGAGGAGCGCGAATCGAAGGCCGGCGACCGGCGGGTGCTCGTCCGCGAGTATGAACTGGAGCCCGAGTACGAGGGCGCGCTCACGCTGCCCAGGATGGAGGTCTACAGCCACAGGACCGGCGAGGTCAAAGAGGAGGTGGTGGCGTCTGAGCCGGTCGAGGTGACGGTGAAGTCGCACCACGAGACGGCCGGCGATCTGGCGTTCAGGCCGATGCGCGGGCTGGTGACGGTGGACGCGATCGTGGCCGAAAGGCGGCGGGTCTGGCCCTGGTTGGCCGGGGCCGCGGGCACGGTGTTGGCCCTGGCCGTGCTGACCGTCTGGCTGGCCCGCCGGCCGCGGCGCCTGCCGCCGCCACCGCCGGCCCATGAGACGGCCCTGGCCCGGCTGCGGCAACTGGCCGGTCGCGGGCTGATCGCGGCCGGTGAGGCCGAGGCCTTCTTCGTCGAAGTGACCGGCATCGTCCGCGACTACGTCGAGCAGGCCTTCGGCGTGCGGGCCCCTGAACAGACCACCGAGGAGTTCCTGGCCGGCCTCGTCAGCGCCCCGGCCATCCTCCGGCATCGGCACGTGCTCGAGCCGTTCCTGACGGCGGCCGACGAGGTCAAATTCGCGCGGATGCGCCCGGACGCCGGCGCCATGCAGCGGGCCTTCGACACCGCCGAGAACTTCGTGCGCCAGACCTCGCAAGGTGCGGGAGTGAAGCCCTGATGGTTGACTTCCGGTTCACCCATCCGCAGGTGTTATGGCTGGCCCTGCTGGTGCCGGTGTATCTGTGGGTGACGCGGCGGCGGATCACGACGGCGGCGGTGCGCTATCCGAGCGTGCGGCACCTCAAGCGCCTCCCCAGGAGCCTCCGCCAGCGGCTGCGGCCCGTGCTGCCGGCGATGCGGGCGGCGGCCCTGCTGCTGCTGATCGTGGTGCTGGCCCGCCCGACGCGGCGGCTCGAAACCCAGGAGCTGCCCAGCCGGGGCATCGCCATCGCCATGCTGCTGGACCGCTCGGCGAGCATGGCCGACCCGGACGGCAAGCTGATGTACAACGGCAGGCTCGAGTATCGCTTCGACATCGCCAAGGACCTTTTCCAGCGCTTCGTCATCGGCGACGGGAAGGACCTGTCCGGCCGGCCCAACGACCTGGTCGGGCTGTTCACCTTCGCCACCTATCCGCGCACGGACCACCCCTTCAGCCTGGATCACCAGTCGGTGCTCAACGTGGTCCGGAGCCTGTCGGCGGAGAAGCCCTTCCTGGACAAGCTCGGTCGCCCGACCGACGATCCGCGCGAGGCCGGCCAGCAGGCCGATGAACACGGGCGGGTGCTGCGCGACGTGTTCGGGCGGACCTATCCGCGGACCAATCCGCTCCAGATGACCGACATCAAGAAGGGGGTCGAATACGCGGCCGGGAAGCTGGCCCTGCTGGCGGAAGACTTGAACCGCTCGACCGAAGGGCTGCGCCGCTATGATCTGAAGAGCAAGGTGCTGGTGCTGCTGACCGACGGCGAGCCGACGGTCTCCGCCGGGCAGCGCGGTGCGGATTATCCCGACGAGGACACGATCAGGAAGCTGGTCGACGAGGGGATCAGGATCTATTTCATCCAGATCCTGGCCCAGCAGCTTTACCGCGAGCGCCCGGACGGCACGGTGGAAGTGATCGTTCCGCGGCAGAGCGGGCTGCTGGGGCAGATGCAGGCCGACCAGGCGGCCGCCGCGGTCAACCGGGCCATCGACGAGGCCCGCAAACTGGCCCGGCGCACCGGCGGGCGACATTTTCTGGCCACCAGCGGCGACCAGCTCAGAGAGGTCTACGAGGAGATCAACCGGCTGGAACGCTCCGACGTCGGCGGGCGGACGGTCTTCTCGCGCGAGGAAGCCTATGGGCGGTTCCTGGCGGCGGCGCTGGGTCTGCTGGCCGCCGAGGCGGCGCTGGGGCTGACGGTCTTTCGGAGGTCGCCGTAGCCGTGCCCTCGAGTTTCTTCAACCTGGGCCGGCCGGAAATGCTGCGCTGGCTGTGGCTGCTGGTGCCGCTGGCGGTGCTGTTCGCGCTGGACCTGCGTCGGCGCGGGCGGGTGCTGCAACTGTTCGTTGAGCGGAGCCTGCTGGACGACGTGGCCCCGCGGCGGTCGGTGGCCCGGCCGATCGTGAAGTTCGCGCTGTGGTCGGCGGGGGCGGCGGCGCTGATCGTAGCCCTGGCCCGGCCGCGCTGGGACCCCCGTCAGATCGAACTCGAACAGCAGGGGCAGAACATCCTCTTCTGCATCGACGTATCCAACAGCATGAGGGCCCGCGACGTGGACCCCTCGCGGCTGGAGGCGGCCAAGTCCGCGGTGCGCTCGCTGCTGGAGAACCTGCCGGCCGGACACCAGGTCGGCATTCTGGCCTACGCCGGAGCGGCCGAACTCAAATGCCCGCTCACGCCCAACTATCGGCACGCCCTCTCGGTGCTCGAGCGCGTGACCTATGGCAGCGTGGACGTGGGCGGCACGAACCTGGGCGACGCGATCTACAAGGCGGTGCATGAAGTGTTCGGATTGAGCGCGCGGACGGCGCGCGGCCGGAAGGAAGACTCGTCCACCTCCCGTCCGGCCGATCAGACCGTCATCCGCGCCGAACAGCCCGAGGACGACGGCGCCAGCAACGTGCTGGTGATCCTGACCGACGGCGAGAGCCACGAAGGCCACGCCGCCGAGATGGCCCGCGAGGCTCACGCCCGGGGCGTGGGGATCTACATCATCGGACTGGGCACCGCGGCCGGTGCCCCCATCCCCATCGAAGTGGACGGCCAGATGACCACCCTCAAGTACAAAGGCGAGGAGGTCATCACCCGCTTCGACGAGAAATCGTTGCACGCGGTGGTCGAAGCTCTGCCCGACCGCAAGGGGTTTCTGGCCGCCGGCGGCGCCAACGTCGATCTGACCGACGTCTATCGCCAGGTGATCGCCCGGCAATCGGGCTCGAAGAAGAAACTGTCGTTCACGGTATGGGACGAGAAGTTCCAGTTGTTCGTCGGCGCGGGGCTGGTGCTGATCGTGGCCGCGAGCCTGATCAGCGATCAGCGGCCGGCGCCCCGGCGGGAGGCGGCGGCATGAGCGGATGGATTCGCCCGATCGCCTCGTACCTGGCGATAGCGGCGGCCGCGCTGGGTCGCGCGTCGGCGGCCGACATTCACCCCACGCTGACCGAAGCCCAGAAGCACTATGAACAGGGCCGCTTCGATCAGGCCCTCAAGCTCTACACCCAGGCCGACGAGGCCGAGCCGGGCCACGCGGCCATCGAATACAACCTGGGGCTTTGCCACCTGGGGCTGGGCGACGGCGAGAAGGCCGTCCGCCGGTTCGAGAGCGTGGCCACCCGCGGCGACGTGAGCCGGTCCCTCCGCCGCGACGCCTTCTTCAACCTCGGCCTGATCCGGGCCGAATCGGCGCGGCAGAAGCTCAGGGACCTGCTCGCGCCGGCCACCCAGCCGACCGATCGCAAGCCGCCGGACGACCCCGCCAACGTCGACAAGCTCAGCGCCATCGCCGACGAGTTGCTCAGGGCCATCGCCGGTTTCCGCGAGTCGGCGCGGATCGAGCCGGGCGCGGACGCCGAGCACAACATCCGCGCGGCCCGCATCCTGCGCCGGGACGTGCTGGGGCTGCTCAAGAAGGCCGCCGACGCCCGGCAGAAGGAGGACATGCTCAAGGATCCGCGGGCCTATCTGGAGGCGCTGATCCTCGAGCAGGAGCGGCAGGCGGCCCTGACCCGTCTGCTGATGCTCGATCCGCCGAAAGAGCCCGCCGTCGGGCGCGAGGCCCGGCGGGCGGGGCTGCGGGCCCAGCGCAGGATCATGGAGAACGCCGCCACGTTCGCGGATCATCTCGCCCAGTTCCGCGAATCGGCGGCGTTCTCC
>JABRVU010000358.1:0-9363 GCA_039961895.1 Phycisphaerae bacterium
TTTCTTCGTCGCCGGGTCCTGGTAGATCGCGTCGCACAACACCATCGCCAGGACCATCGGCGCCGGCGCACCCAGTTTCTCGTCCGACATGACGATTCCCTTCCGCTCAATCCCACCCCGTCCTCGCCGAGGCTGCGCGTCCCGGTCCTCGAGGCCCGGTTCCAGCGCCGCCGGGTCCGCGGCCTCGGTGGCGAAGTCCTTCACCCCGCCGGCTGCTCCAGGTTCAGGAACTCGCGCAGGTGCTGATCGTAGATTTCGGCGTGCTTGGGGATGGCGAAGTTGAGCCGCAGCTCGTTGATGACCTTGGTGCCCATGTGGATCCACTCGGTCCAGCACGGCTGGCAGATTCCGGCCCAGACCTGCTCGCCCAGCGGGCCCTTGAAGGGCCTGGCGGCCATCCTGGGCTGCGTCCGCCCGCAACGCTTGCAGACGATCTGGCCCGAGCCCGCGGCGGCGGCCGGAGCGGGCGGCGCGCCGCCCGCCGTCACTGCCGGCGGTTCCTCGCCCAGCTCGCGCAGCATCGCCGCTATCTCGTTGCGCGGCATGAGGTCCCCCCGCGCGTGGGCCACCTCGAAGCCCTTGCGCAGCACCGCCAGCGCTTCCGACTTCTCGCCCGTCTCCTTCAGCGCCGCCGCCAGGAGCTGATAACCCCGCGAGTTGTTCGGATTCAAGGCGAGCGCCTTCCGCAGCGGCGGAACCGCCTCCGCGCAGCGCTTCGCTTCCACCAGCGCACGCCCCAGACTCAAATGCCCCAGCTCATTCTCCGGATCGGCCTCCGCCATCTTCCGGAACTGTTCGATCCTGGATTCGTCCATACGATCGGGCCTCCTCGTGTATTCCCGCCAACCTCACGAAACATGGTAGCCCCCCAACCGCCAATTCACAAAAGAGGCCCGACTCGGACAGGGGGGAAAAGCCGAGGGCTGAAAGATGGGGAGGCGTGACAGGATCCGCCGGCCGTGGCGTCTGGAGCGACCGACCCCGTGCCGGTGGCGAAGAAATCCGAAGCCTTCCACGGCCTGCACGGGAGCAGGCCGCTGCATTTCTTGCCCCCCTATTCCGTCACACACCCGACTGAGAGACCCGCGGTTCTCGATGGTCGCATCATCGCGCCCCCCGGGGTAGAATCCGAACCACGTCACCCGTGTCGGAACCGGGCCGGCGTCCAGGAACAGGGAGGACCCTACCCATGCGTGAGCTCACGTTGCGACAAGCCAAGACGGCGATTGCGGGCCTGGTGGTTCTGGGGCCGGCGTCGCTCCTGTCAGCCGCCGACCCCGCCGACGGACAACGCTATCTGGCGGCCGTTCGCCGGTTCGCCGACGTCGTCATCGAAAAAGGGCGGGACACCTATGGGCCCGAAAAGACCCCGCTCTTCGTGGACGGCCTGCACGTCGAGTCCTTCGCCCCCGTCCGCTGGAACAACAAGGGCCAGACCTGGGTGCTGTGCAACTTCGCCAACCAGCAGGCCCTGATGCGCACCCTGGACGGGCTGACCGCCCTGACCGGCGAATCGGGCTATCGGCAGGCCGCCGAGAACGCCGCCCGCCACGCCCTCCAACGCCTGGTCACGCCCAACGGCCTGCTGGCCTGGGGCGGGCATCTGGCCTGGGACCTGGACGGCGAGCGGGCAGTCGGCGAAGGCGGCCCCTACACGCACGAACTCAAGACCAGCCAGCCCTATTACGAGCTGATGTGGCGGGTGGACCCCGCGGCGACGCGCCGGGTGCTCGAAGCCGTCTGGGGCGGACACGTCCTGGACTGGGCCCTCCTCGATTTCAACCGTCACGCCGACGTGCGCAAACCCGCCGTCCCGCGCTGGGACGCCGACTTCAACGAATCCGTCGACGTGCCCTTCCCCTCGGTGGCCAACAACCTCTCCTTCGTCAACGTCACCCCCCCGCTGATGCACACGGGAGTCATGCTGGGCATCCTGGGCCAGAGCGAGCCGGCCCTGAAGTGGACCCGCCGGCTGGTCCGACGCTGGCAGCAGGGCCGCGACCCCAAGACCGGCCTCTGCGGTGGACAACTCAGCTACCGCAAGGACGACCGGGCGCACGAGGCCCTCGGCCACGTGCATCCGGAGATCAACGAGGCCAAGATCGTCGCGTCGTATCACCAGACCTGTCGATACCACCAACTGCCGCTGGCCCAGATGCAGAGCGGGCAGGACCTGCTCGCCGCCGGCGGGGCCCACGCGACACTCGGCCACGAGTTCATCCAGTGGGCCTGCGATGACCTGAAAGTCTATGCCCAACGCTGCTACGACGCCGAGAAGGGCGTCTTCATCGCCCGCATGACCGACGGGACGGCCATCCGCTGGCAGGAATCGCGCAAGGGCTATTACGTGCCGGAGAGTTTCGCCCCCCAACAGCCCAGCGGCATGTTGTTGTGGTCGTTTGCGACGGCTTATCGCCTCGGCAACGACCGGGCCCATTGGCGGATGGCCCGCGAGATGGGCCGCAAGCTCGGCCTGGGCGATATCGGCCCGCCCCGGGGGCCCCGCCAATCGGCGCTGGACACCCACCTGGCCGACGTCCACGCCCTCTACGGCCTGCTCGAACTGCATCGGGCCACGCGGGACGAGGCCCTGCTCAAGCTGGCCTGCCGGGTAGGTGATAACCTCCTGGCCACGCAGGCTCCGTCGGGACTCTTCCCCCGCAAGGGCAGCGTCTATGCCCGCACGGGCGATGAAATCCCGCTGGTGCTGTTGCATTTGGCCGGGGCCGTCGCGGGGAAGACCGACACGCTGCCGGCACCGCGGCTCGACCATGCCTTCTTCCATTGCGTTTACGACGGCGAGTTGAACGAAGCCCAGCAGAAGCGCGACGACGCCCGGACGGTGGACAACCTGGTGTTCTACAATGCCCGTGAATGAAGCCGATTCAGAGGGCCCCCCGCAACCCGCGCGGCCGGGGGACGGCGTGATTTCAGGGCCTTGGGGGGTTCTTCTGGTTCACCGTGGGTGTGCCCTGACGCCGCGGGCCTTCCCGCCGTCATTCCTGACGCGGCGCCTCATTGCGCCGCCGGCCGACGGTCGATATGATTGGCAGGTGTCCTTTTCGTTCTTCAACGCCCTCGCAGGAGGAGGCGTCATGTCCCGGGTGTGGTTCCAGGTCTATCCCGTGAACGGGAGGTTCGCGTCGGCCCTGGTTCTGGCGGTGATGGCGGCTTGGCCGGTCGCCGCGCCGGCCGGCGAGAAGGAGACGGCCCTGCGCCGGGCGGTGGCCTGGCAGGCGGCCCTTGACGTGGCCGGCTATTCGCCCGGTCTCATCGACGGCCAGCCCGGCCCGCGAACGCGGCTGGCCACCCGCGAGTTTCAAAAGGCCCACAACCTGACCCCCACCGGCGAACTCGATGAGGCCACCGCCAAGGCCCTCAAGGTCCGCCCCGACGAGATTTTCATCCGCTATACCATCGAACCCCAGGACTTCGAGGAAATCGGCCCCTGCCCCACCAGTTGGGTGGCCAAAAGCAAGCTCAAACGGCTCGGGCACGAAGCCCTTGAAAACGTCCTGGCCGAGAAGTTCCATTGCTCGCTGGCTCTGCTGGCGACGCTCAACCCCCGCAAGTCGATCAACACCCTCAAGCCCGGCGACCAGGTCGTGGGGCTGGATTTGCGCGGGGCCCCCCGCCGCCGAAGGTCGCCCACCTGGAGGTCAACCTGACCGAGAAAGTCATCCGGGTCATCGACAAGGACCAGCGCGTGGCGGCGATGTTCCACTGCTCGGTGGCCGCCAACAAGCAGAAACTCCCCAGCCGCAACACCGAAGTGGTCGCCAAGACCATCGATCCCTGGTACCACTTCGACCCGGCCAAGTGGCCGGAGGTCAAGGAGCGCGTCGGCCGGGAGCTGGAGATACCCCCCGGGCCGCGCAACCCGGTCGGGCGCTGTTGGATCTCGCTGGGGCTTCCCGGCTACGGAATGCACGGGACCCCCAACCCGGAGCTGATCGGCAAGACCGGTTCGCACGGCTGCTTTCGCCTCACCAACTGGGATGCCCTCCGGCTGAGCAGAATGGTGGAGGTGGGTACGCCGGTGAAGTTCGCCGACCACCCCGACGCCCAGCTTCGCCTGGTCACCAACACGCGCCTGGCGAGCCGGAAACGTTGACCATCCACGGCGTGATCTTCGATCTGGACGGCACGGTCGCCGACACCCTGCCGGACATCGCGGCGGCGGTGAACGTCGGCCTGGAAAGCTTCGGGCTGCCGCCCCGGCCGACGGACGAGGTCCGCCTGATGGTCGGCGAGGGGCTGCCCACGCTGTGCCGGCGGGCCATCGAGGGCCATCCCCACGTTCCCCTGGAGGAACTGGTTCGCCGGGTCACCACGCATTACGCCGGGCACCGGCTGGACCAGACCGTTCCGTTCGCGGGCGTTCCCGAGTTGCTCGATGGTCTGGCCGCCCGCGGGATTCCCATCGCCATCCTGACCAACAAGCCGCACGAACACACCGTGCCGATGGTCGAGGCCCTGTTCGGGCGGTGGCGTTTCGCGGCCGTCGAGGGCTATCGCCGGGAAGACCGACGAAAGCCCGATCCGCGCACCGCTCTCGAGATCGTGGAGGCGATGCACGCCCGCCCGGCCGACGTCCTGATGGTCGGCGACTCGAAAACGGATATGCTGACCGCCCTCAACGCCGGGCTGGTTCCCGTGGGCGTCGCCTGGGGCTATCGCCCGCGCGCCGAACTGCTCGCGGCGGGCGCCAGGCACCTGCTCGACCGGCCGGAAGACCTGCTGGCAATCCTGTAACGCAGGCCATCGCCGCGCAGGTTAGGAGACCCAAAAGCGGGAGAGCGCGAGAGACGAAGAGTCTGAGAGCGGGACGCTCTCTCCATCTCTCAGACCCTCATATGCTCCATCCCTTTTCCGTGTCCGCGTGTCTGTGTGGCGAACCTGAGGATCGGAGATGCGTCTATGCGGCGGGATTTGCCGCGAGGTATCGGCTTCTGGGGCGGCTCGGGCATCATGGTCGGCATCATCATCGGCAGCGGCATCTTCGCCACGCCGCCGGTCATCGCCGAGTACATGGGCAGCCCGGCCGTCATCCTCACCATGTGGGTCCTCGGCGGCGTGCTGTCGCTGTTCGGGGCCCTGACCTACGCCGAGCTGGGCACCATGTTCCCCCGCTCCGGCGGCATCTACGTCTTCATGTACGAGGGGCTGGGGGAGGTGGTGGCGTTCATCTTCGGCTGGACCTACATGTTCCTGGGCAAGCCGCTGGCGGCGGCCGGCATCACCCTCGTCTTCGCCCAGCATCTCAACAAGCTGCTGGGAGTTTCCTGGAACGAGCCCCTCATCACCTGCGTCGTGCTCATCCTGTTCACCGCGATCAACACCGTCCGGGTGAAGCTGGGGGCGGGCCTGGCCGTGGTGTTCACCAGTCTGAAGGTCCTGGCCCTGGTGGCGATCATCGTGTTGGGCATTCCCCGGCTGACGGACCCGTCCGGCGGCCTGGCCGGCGCGCCCGACCCGCGCGGCTTCCTCGAGGCCCTCGCGCCCGTACTGGCCGCCGTCCTGTGGACCTACGACGGCTGGAGCGACATCGCCTCTTGCGCCGGCGAGGTCCGCGAGCCGCAACGCAACCTGCCGCGCGTCCTGCTCATCGGGACCGGCACCACCATCCTGCTCTACACCGCGGTGAACGCCGTGTACATGGCCATCGTGCCGCTGCCGCAGATGCGCGGAATGGACACGGTGGCCCCGGCGGTCATGCACCGGCTGATCGGACCGGCCGGCGACACGCTGGTCACCGTCATCGTGCTGATCTCCACCCTGGGCGCCACCCACGGCTCCATCATCACCGGCGCCCGCGTGACCTTCGCCCAGTCGCGCGACGGACTCTTCTTCAAGTCCCTGGCCCGCGTTCACCCCCGCTTCCATACCCCCGACGTGGCCTTGTGGCTGCAAGCCCTCATGTCCTGCATCGGCGTGCTGAGCCTGCAACGTTTCCAGCGCATGTTCGGGGGTTTCGTGTTTACCATGTGGATTTTCTACGCCCTGGCGGCGGTGTCGGTGATCGTCCTGCGGCTGCGGCGGCCGGACCTGCCCAGACCCTACCGTTGCTGGGGTTTCCCGCTTGTTCCCGCGGCGTTCATCCTGGCCACGTTGTTCATGACCGTCCTATCCATCCGGGCCAATCCCAGGGATACCCTCACCTGGCTGGTCATTCTGCTCGCCGGCGTGCCCGCGTATTACGTCTGGCGCTATTTCGTACCCAGAACCGTCGATGAGGCCGAGATTCTCGAGGGAAAGCACGCCTGTCCCGCGATTCCCGCCGATGGCAACGCGGGCAGGGAGCAATGAGAGAGGTGCCGGTTCTCCGTTTTGAGTTCTCCGGTTCCCGGCGTTGCATTCCCCAACCCAAGGGGTATAGATAATACCCAACAGGAGGAATCCACCCATGACCTTTCGACTCCGCCGCGTCTTCCTGGCAACCGGTACTTCGATCGTTCTGCTTGGCACATGGGTTTGCGGGCCGCGGTCCGCGCTGGCCGCCGACGTGACCATCGTGGTCGGCGGCCGGGAGCAGGGCGGCTTCACTTCCATCGCCGCCGCCCGCGACGAGATTCGCGCGCGCCGGGCCCGCGGGGAGTGGAAAGACCCGGCCATCCAGGTCGTCATCGGCGAAGGCATGCATTTCCTCGCCGAGCCGCTGACCTTCGGCCCGCAGGACGGGGGCACGCCCAACGCCCCGGTCACCTACCAGGCGGCGCCCGGCACACACCCGGTCCTCAGCGGCGGGCGGCGGATCACCGGCTTCAAACCGGTCCAGATCAAGGGCAAGCCGCTCTGGGCCGCCGAGATCCCGGAAGTCCGTGCCGGCCAGTGGTACTTCCGCCAGCTTTTCGTGAACGGCCGGCGCCGCCCGCGCACCCGACTGCCCAAGGAAGGCTTCTACACCTTCGCCGGCCTGCCCACGGTCAAAGCCCAGACGCCCTGGAACGAAGGCCAGACCGAGGCCGCCTTCAAACCCGGGGACATCAGGAACTGGAAAAACCTGCCCGACGTGGACGTGGTCGCCCTGCACTTCTGGGTCGAATCGCACCTGCCCCTGGCCGAGGTCAACGAGACCGAGTCCCGCGCGCGGTTCAACGCCAGGAGCGTGTTTCGACTCACCGAAGCCCATGACCTCAAGCAGCTCGCCCGCTACTATGTCGAGAACGTGTTCGAGGCCCTGGAATCGCCGGGGCAGTGGTATCTCGACCGCCCGACGGGGACGCTCTATTACCTGCCCCTGCCCGGCGAGACGCCCGAGAACGTCACCGTCATCGCTCCCCGGCTGGACCAGCTCGTGCGCGTGACCGGCCAGACCGACGGCGGGGCGGCCGTCTCCGACCTGCACTTCAAGGGCCTGACCTTCAGCCACGCCGACTGGTCGCTGCCCCGCGACCAGGCCGGGGCGTCGCAGGCCGCCGTCAACGTGCCCGGGGCGGTCTATTTCGCGCGGGCCAGCCGCTGCGGACTGACCGCCTGCCGCGTGAACCAGGTCTCCACCTACGCGGTCGAGTTCGCGGCCGGCTGCGACGCCTGCAACGTCACCGACTGCGAGCTGACCGACCTGGGCGCCGGCGGTGTCAAGATCGGCCACGATTCGGCCCGCACCGCCGTCACCCAATGCGACATCGGCCCCGGAGGAAAGATCTTCCATT
This sequence comes from Phycisphaerae bacterium, assembly GCA_039961895.1. Taxonomy (GTDB): domain Bacteria; phylum Planctomycetota; class Phycisphaerae; order UBA1845; family PWPN01; genus JAAXZI01. Next base: position 7,656 of record JABRVU010000358.1, read on the forward strand.
CCGCCGTCGGCGTCTGGATCGGCAACAGCGGCGACAACACCGTCGCCCACAACGACGTCCACGACCTCTATTACACCGGCGTCTCCGTCGGCTGGACCTGGGGCTACGGGGCCAGCAAGGCCGTCAACAACCGCGTCGAATACAATCACATCTACAACATCGGGCAGGGAATGCTTTCCGACATGGGCGGCATCTACACGCTGGGCGTCTCGCCGGGCACCGTGCTGCGCTATAACCGCATCCACGACGTGAACGCCTTTCAGTACGGCGGCTGGGGACTCTACAACGACGAAGGCTCCACCGGCATCCTGCTCGAGAACAACGTGGTCTACCGCACCAGGCACGGCGGTTATCACCAGCACTACGGCAAGGAGAATCACGTCACCAACAACGTGTTCGCCTTCGCCAAAGCGGGCCAAATCATCCGCTCGCGCGAGGAAGAGCACGTCTCGTTCACCTTCGACCACAACATCGTCTACTTCAACGAGGGGTCGCTGCTGGGCAGCACCTGGAAGAACGATCGCTTCAAGCTCGACCACAACGTCTACTGGCACGCCGGCGGCGGGAAGGTCGATTTCGCCGGCCAGACGCTGGAGGAGTGGCGTCAACGCGGCCACGATCGCAACTCGATCATCGCCGACCCGCTGTTCGTCGATCCGGCCAGGGGCGACTTCGCCCTTAAGCCCGACTCGCCGGCCCTGAAACTGGGTTTCAAGCCCATCGACACGAGCCGCATCGGACGAAACCGCCGATAAAGCACTCAGCGTGCGGTCCTCGAACCGGCGGGAGCCCGCTTCCAGCCGGTCGGTTTTTCAGGGTTTCAGGACGTACTCATTGGACGCCACCCCCGTCAAGACGCCATGACCGAACCGAGCCGCGCCCTTTCTCATCCTTGCACCCGGGCGTTGCGGCCGGGAGCCTCGGGGTATAATCCCGTTCGGCGTTGACGATCGCAGCCGACACGTCCGGAGGCCCAGATGAACAAAACCCAGTTGTCCGCCCTGGCGGCGGGCGTGGTGGCCGCGGTCGCCGTCCCGGCCACGGCCGCCGCGTGGAAGGTTCGCGTCGAGGAGCCCACCGGGCTCTACCCGCGGACGAACGAAGTGATCAGCGTGCCGCTCGACCAGCTCGGCGGACACAAAGGGCCGTTCGTGGTCCTCGACCCGGCCGGCAACGAACTGCCCTGGCAGATCGGCGAACGCGAGCTTCTCTTCCCGGCCACGCTCATACCCGGCGAGCTGCCCGAGTATCACGTGCGCGCGGCCGACGACGCTTCGCCGCGACGGTTCAAGAGCGACATTCTCCTGCGAAAGGTGGGGCTCAGCCGCGTCGAGCTGGGCAACGTCCGCTTCCGCGTCACCCTCGACACCAGCGTGCCGGCGATCATCGAGGCCTATGCCCTCACCGCCGGTCCGCAGCGCGTGCTCAACTGCGTCGAGACCACGCCCGAGAGCGCCGAGGCCATCAAGGGCGACATGTACGAACATCAGTTCGTGCCGCCGCCGCCGGTGCCGGGCGTGGAGGGCGAGAACATCGGCTGGACCAGCCTGGGCGGCTCCGGCCCGATGACGCGGCTCGATCTGGTCGAGAGCGGCCCGCTGCGCGGCAGGCTGCGGCTCAAGCGCGCCACCGAGACCTGGGAGTTCACCTGGACGGCCGGCGGCGCCGCCCTGCGCTGGAAAGCGAACAGGGGCTTTCGGTTCACGGC
>JABRVU010000359.1:0-9682 GCA_039961895.1 Phycisphaerae bacterium
CCCCGCCGCCCTGGCAAAAAACATCAGCAGCGGCAGGGGCGACAAGACCGCCGGCAGACGGCCGAATCGGCGCAGCCACGCCCGCGGATGATCGGCGGCGATGCAGCGGGCGCAGCCCGGCCAGCCGGGCGTGCCGTCGCAGACGGCGCCGTCGCCGCGCAACAGCGTGCCCTTGGGGCACGTCCACCAGAAGTCATGCAGGGTCACCACCAGGGGGATGCGCAACGCCCTGGCGGCAATCGCCAGCCCCACCCCGACGTGGGCCGGCGTGTTGAGGTGCACGACGTCCGGCCGCCACCGCCGCAGAAACCCGAACAGCTTCCGCGGCGGCGCGCCCATCACCGTCATCCAACCGCGGGTCGGATAGGCGTAAATCCCCCGCTCCTCATCGACGCATTCGCCCAACCGGCGCGAACCGCAGCGGTTCATCGGATCGCCGGCCAGAACGGCGACCTGGTGGCCCCGCCGGCGCATCGCGTCGGCCAGGGTGGCCACGTAACGCTCCGTCCCCTGCGTGTACCCCTCCCCGTACTGCATGGTGGCCAGCAGGATTCTCATGCTCGCCCCAGAAGCCGGTCCAGCCGGCTGGATATCTCCGCGAGGTCGCCGCGTCCCTCGAAGGTGATCGGCCCGTCATAGCCGCTTCGCGCCAAGGCCGCGAAGACCTCCGGCCAGTCCACGTCGCCGTCGCCGGGCAGACAGAACCCCTGGGGCGTCCCCCCCTCCAGCCGGTAATCGCGGGCGTGCACGCGGACGATCCGCGGACCCAGGGCGTCGATCCAGTCCTGCGGATAGCCGAACGCGAGCACGTTGCCCACGTCGAAGTACACACGGACCCACGGCGAGCCGACGCGGTCGATGAAGTCGCGCATCTCGACCGGCGAAAGCAGGAAACGGTTCCAGACGTTTTCGACGGCCAGGGTGACGTTGCGGCGCTCGCCCTCGAAGGCCAGCCGCCGCAGGGCCTCGTAGGCGTGGAAGAGGGCCTCTTCATAACGGGCCGCCGGCGTTTTCGCGTTCCAGCGCCCCACCACGCCGGGCACGATCAGCAGCACGGGGGCGCCCAGCCAGTTGGCCCGGTCCAGGGCGGCGAGAGTCAGCTCGAAAGATTGCCCGCGGATCTGGGGGTCGGGCGAGGTGAGCGGCACCTGCCAGTAGAACGCCGGCACCAGCGCGCCCACCGCGACGCCGGCGCGGCGGATCTGGTCGCCGACCGCCCGGCAGGCGGCTTCGTCGGTGCCCGGTGACAGTTCGCCGTCGGCGGCCAGGATCGGCTCGAGGACCTCAAAACCCGCGGACCTGGCCTGCCGGGCCGCCTCCGCCCAGCTTGTGCCCGCCGGAAACGTCCATCCGTTGATGCCCTTGGTCATGCGCCTCTATTCAGCAGCCGATAACTATTCGGTATCATGCGTCCCGACCACGGCGCGGCCCTTCAACCCGCAGCCCCCCAAGCCGCGGGGACGGGGCGCCGGCGCCGTGAATCACCCGGAGAGACGACGGCCATGCCGGAAGCCTGGCAACCCTGGATCATGCACGTCATCGTGGTGCTGATTTTCATCGGCCTGGCCCGGGAACTCGCCCCGCCCGACGTCCTCCTCCTGGGCGGGGCCATTCTGGCCGGTCTGTTGGGAATTATCAAACCCGACGAGGTCTTCGGCGGCTTCGCCAACCCCAGCATGTTGATGGTGGGCGCGCTGTTCGTGGTCGCCGCGGGACTCCGTCACACCGGGGCCCTGGACCTGATCGGCCTGCGCATGCTGGGAAAGGCGCGGACGGAACGCGGCGCGCTGCTGCGCATGCTCGTCGTCCTGACCGCCTCGTCGGCCTTCCTGAACAACACGCCCATCGTGGCCATGTTCCTGCCGATCATCATGGACTGGTGCCGCAAGAACCGCATCGCCCCCTCCCGCCTGCTGATCCCCCTGTCGTTCATGGCCATCCTGGGCGGGATGTGCACGCTGATCGGCACGAGCACCAACCTGGTGGTGAACGGACTGATGGCCGAATGGGTCAAGAAGGGCCACGTCACCGATCCCGATTCGCTTCGTCCGATGGGGTTGTTCGAGCTGGGCAAGGCGGGGTTGCCGATGGCCGTCGTCGGCGGCGTATTCATGTTAACGGTCGGACGGCGCCTGCTGCCGGACCATCGCGACGGGCTCGAACCGCTCGGCGAATCCTCGCGCGAGTACCTGGTGGACATGCAGGTTCAGCCGACCTGCCGGCTGGTGGGGCAGACGGTGGCCGCCGCCGGCCTGCGGCACCTGCCGGGCCTGTTCCTGATCGAGATCGCCCGCCCGGACCGCACCATCTCGCCGGTCGAGCCGGACGACGTCATCCGGGCCGGAGACCGCCTGACCTTCACGGGCGTGGTCAGCACCATCGTGGACCTGGAACGCATTCCGGGGTTGGTGCCGGTCGCCGACGCCGGCTATGAGAGCGCCGGCCCCGCCCGTCGCAACCGCCGACTGTGCGAGGCGGTGGTCTCGAACACTTCCCCGCTGATCGGCAAGAGCATCCGCGACGCCGAATTCCGGGCCCTGTACAACGCCGCCGTGGTGGCCGTCCATCGCGGAGGCGCGCGGCTCAAGGGCCGCATCGGCGATATCGTCATCCGGGCCGGCGACACGCTGCTGATGCAGACCGGCCCGCACTTCGTCCGCGCCCATCGCAACGACCCCGATTTCTTCCTGGTCAGCGGGGTGGACGAGGCCGTGCCGGTCCGGCACGAGCGGGCCACGGTGTCGTTCGTTCTGCTCCTGGGCCTGATCGCCCTGCTGGCGGTCGGGCGTTTGCCGTGGATCGGGCGGGTACCCGAGGCCGTGGCCGCCTTCCTCGTCGCCGGGCTCATGGTGGCCACGCGCTGCATCTCGGCGTCTGACGCCAGGCAGAGCATCGACTTTCAGACGCTGATCGCCATCGCGGCCTCGTTCGGACTGGGGCGGGCCGTCGAACAGTCCGGCGCCGCCGATCAGATCGCGGGAATCCTGAAGATCCTGACCGACTGGGCCACGACCCACTGGGGCCCGGCGGCCGGACCGTGGATGGCATTGTCCGCGGTCTACCTGGTCACGGTATTCGCCAGCGAGCTGCTCACCAACAATGCGGCGGCGGCGCTGGTCTTTCCGTTCGCCATCGCCACCGCGACGGCCTGCGGCGCGGATCCGCGTCCGTTCGCCATGGCCGTCGCCTTCGGGGCCTCGGCCGCCTTCGCCACGCCGATGGGCTATCAGACCCACATGATGGTCTGGGGACCGGGCGGTTATTCGTTCGCGGACTTCCTGCGCATCGGCCTGCCGCTGGACCTGCTGCTGTGGATCACGGCCACCATCCTCGTGCCCCTCATGTGGCCGCTCTGACCGCTTCGCCCCGCGCAGCCTCGAGGTAAACGTCGTTCGTTGCTCAAACTGAACGTTTCTCCGCTGTCGCGCAGAACCACGCATCGCCACAAAGTGCCGCGGGTTTGAGCCCGCGGCTCGTTGTTGGATCCGGGGCCAGATCAATGCTGGAGAAGTATCGAGAGGACTGGGCACGGCGGGAATCGAACCCGCACGACCTTTCGGTCAGGGGATTTTAAGTCCCCAGCGTCTGCCATTCCGCCACGCGCCCCACCCCTGAACCGTTCACGGCACGCGGGATGCGCTGCCGGTTGACGGGCCGCCGCACCACCTGGGAGAGCATCGCATGGACTCCAAACCGACCGGATCGAAGTCCTGTCCCACACGATTCGACCGGCAAGATGCCGGTCCTGGATAAGGCCGATCCCGCGCAGGGCCAACCCCACAGGAGTCCGCTCCCGCATCAGCCGCCGGAAGCCGGTTCCACACGGGAGTCAGGAGGCACACGGAGAGATTGTATCCGTTCGTCGTCGGTTTTGAACTTCATGACGGCCGGCCCGTCCGGCGTGGGCTGGCCGTACCACGTGGCCAGGGCCACGACCAGGTAGGGCATCGTGGCGCGGAGGTCGGGCGTGGAACTGACCAGGCCGGCCCGGCCCTCCCAGAGGACCCGCCGCCCGGTAGGCTGGCCTGCATCCCAGACCCAGGCGGACAACGAGGCCCCGTGCGCGAAACCCAGTGAAACGGTCTGGACGGCCTGCCCGGCGTAGCTCGAGGAATAATAGCTGGTCCGTGCGCCATACGGACCGTACACCCAGGCCCGGCGATTCGCATAGACGGGATAGCTTTCAACCGCCGTGCCCCGGTCGATGGCGTGGAAGCTGAAGGTGAAGACGATGTCCGGGCGCTGCGGGGGCCGGGCGGCGCCGCCCTCGGGAGCCGCGCGGGTGGAAGCGCCGGGCCGCGGTCGGGGCCCCGCGGCAGGACGGGTTTCGGTCGGCGGCGCCGGCCCGTCGCGCAGACGCCGAAGATTGGGCCGCGGCTCGCGCAGCGCCGCTGCCAGCAGCGCCGCATATTCCTGGAACTCCAGCGAGGATTCCGACTCCGGCGTTTGGCCGACGATGCGATAGGACGGTCCGTCCAGGTAGTGCCAGAGCGTCGAATCCTCCACCAGGCGGGCATCGACGCTGACGCGGACGCCTCCGCAACCGGCGACTGCGGGAACCATCAGCACGGCAGCGATGCGACGGCAGTTGAGCGAGAAGACGCGGCTCATGCGGCGAATCCAGTTTGGTGCCGGCCATTATATCCCGACGTTGCATCCGGCAACGCGGGGGGATACCGTTGTTGGGGCGCGCCTCCGTTCGCGCGGAGCGGCGGGCGAGGGTCACCTCCAGGCCGGGCCGGTCAGGAAGCAGTCAGAGACTTCCTCCGCTCCCCGCCGGCCGCGGCTCGGATGCTCGCGTTCGCGGCGCGGATGCCGGAGTCGTCGCGCCAGGGACCGACAGGAGAATCAGGTATGGCGGGTAGTGTCTTGATCGTCTTGATGGGAGCGGCGCTGACGGGGGCCGGGTCGGCAAGGGCCCTCCCCGCGCTCCCGCCGCTTTTCGCCGCGGGCGCGGCGCAGAGCCTCCCGGCAGCACCGTCGTCACGAACCGCCGAACCAGCCGGTGACTCCGAACCGAAGAGCGAGGTCTATCGCCGCATCAATGGCCTCGATCTGAAGCTGCACATCTTTTCGCCGCCCGGCCATCAGCCGACCGACCGGCGGGCCGCGGTGGTGTTTTTCTTCGGTGGCGGGTGGCGGAGCGGGTCGGTTCGACAGTTCGAGCCTCAGTCCCGATACCTGGCCGAGCGCGGCATGGTGGCGATCACGGCCGATTACCGGGTCTATGATCGACACCAGGCCAAGGTGGCTGATTGCGTGTCCGATGCCCAGGCCGCCGTCCGGTGGGTGCGGGCCCACGCCCGACGGTTGGGAATCGACCCCGATCGCATCGCGGCCGGCGGCGGCTCGGCGGGCGGACACCTGGCCGCGGCCGCGGCGATGCTGGACGATTTCACGGGCGAGCAGGAACCTCGCGCGGTCAGCTTTCGCCCCAATGCGCTGGTGCTGTTCAATCCCGCCCTGGACCTGACGCTGGACCGGCCGGCGGCGAGAAACCGCCGCGGGGGGATCGAGGGCGTTTCGAGCCGTCTGGGGGCAGAACCCAAGACTCTCTCGCCGGCGGATCACGTCCGGCCCGGGCTGCCACCCGTCATCATCTTTCACGGCCGCAACGACCGCCTCATTCCCTATGCCCAGATGGAGGCGTTCGCCGAAGCGATGCGCAAGGCCGGCAACCGTTGCGAACTGGTCGGCTTCGAGGGGCAGGGTCACGGTTTCTTCAATCGGGGCGAGAGTTTCAAGGCGACCCTCCAGCAAACGGAGCGATTCCTGCGGGACCTGGGGTACCTCGAGGCCGGCCCGCGGACACGGCCCGCGAGGAGACCCTGATCTCCGTATGGGACCGGCTGCCAGGCGGTCGGTATTCGAGGTTCTGGATGCAACCAATGGGGGCATCCGGCCAGCGTTCGTACGATTCCCGAGCCAATCAGAGTGAGATCATGATCGCACCCGATCAGAGTCACCAACCGTTGATAACCGCCGGCGGCGCGCCGTTTGGTCGCCGGTCCTTATTGAAGGGTGTCGCCGCCCTGGCGGGGCTGGCCGGCGGAAGCGGGGCACTCGGCCAACCGGGCGGTACGAGGCCGGCGGGCATCCCCCGGCCGTGCCCCCCGGGCGCCTGGAAGAAACGCGGCGTCCTCATGGAGCGCTCGGAACCCTGGGAGAAAGGACCTATCCAGAACTTCACCTCTCCCGTCGAGCCGTTGGACGGCGGCCGGTGGAGGATGTGGTATTCGGCTGGAGAATCCCGCCGGACCTTCACCATCGCCTATGCCGAGTTCGAGCCGGGCGGACCGATCAAGAAGGTACCGTTGGAACGAAGCACCGGTCGGCCGCCCGACGCGCCGTTGGCCTTGGGCAACCTGCCGGCCGGCTGGAACCCCACCCAGGTGATTCACATCCGCCTGCGAAACGGCAGACACCGTCTCTATTTCTGGGCCCACGGGCCGGAAATTCTGCGCTATCTGGCCGCCGACAGCGACGACGGGCGGCGTTACCAGGTGATTGATCCCCTGCGTCCCGTGCTCTATCACTACGGCGACCGGGCCGCGAGCGGCGTGCCCTCGCTCGACGGCGTGCTGCTGTCGCGACGGCCGGCCAGCCGGCCGGCCGACGAACCGCCCGCTCCGCCGGCCCTGATCTCGAACGACGCCACCAATGTCTACCAACTGGCCGACGGGAGTTTCGAGATGTACTCGGTGGCACTGGTTCCGGTGCCCAGGACCGACCCCGCCTACGTCGCCCACGACAACGCTCCCGGTCTGCTGCGCGTCGTAGACCGATACACCTCGGAAGACGGCCTGATCTTCGAGAATCGCAAACGTGTCATCCAACGCGACGCCCGCGACCCGGTCGACCAGCAGTTCTACTACCTGGCGGTCACGTATACGGATCGCGGCCGCGTGGGAATGCTCGGCCACTACCGCTGCGCGGCCCAGACCATGGACCTGGAGTGGTGCTTCTCGCGCGACGGCCTGGTCTGGGAGCGGCCGTACCGCGGCGCCTGGCTGCCCCGCGGGGACAAGACCCAGCCCGATTCCTACGGTGTTTACGCCTCGAATCACCTGGTGCGTCGCGACGGGCGGTATCACCTGTTCTACACCGGCGTGAACAGCGCCCACAACGGCAAGGACTCGCACGGCCCGCCGCGGGACGTCGTCATGCTCGCGACCGTCGATTCGATCTGGTCCGACGCCTGAGGCGGCACTGCGGGCTCGCTGAGATGCAAGACCCGCCTGAGAGCGTGCGCGGGAAGAAAATGGCTTGCGGTCAGCCCTTGTGTCGACCGTGGGCGGGGTCCTCAACGGCCTCGGCCTGCTCGATCTTAATTCGTTTTCTTGAAAAGAGTTACATCGAAGATTGCTCCGTTGCGGGCGATGGTTTATCATTCGCCCGCAGTTGGCGCCGCCGGCGTGGAGGCGCGGCCGAACCGTTCTCTTGACGCAACTACTCGAAAGGAAGACACGCAATGGCTCGACCCGTCACGTTGTTCACCGGTCAGTGGGCGGACCTTCCGCTGGAGCAGATGGCCAAGAAGGCCAAGAAGTTCGGCTACGACGGCATCGAGCTGGCCTGCTGGGGCGATCACTTCGAGGTCGAGAAAGCCCTGGAGGACCGCAGCTACTGCAAGCGCCGCTGGGAGCTGCTCGAGAAACACGGACTGGCCTGCTACGCGATCAGCACGCACCTGGTCGGGCAGGCGGTGTGCGACAACATCGACGAGCGGCACAAGGCCATCCTGCCGGCGCGGGTCTGGGGCGACGGCAAGCCCGAGGGCGTGCGCACGCGGGCGGCGGCCGAGATGATGGACACCGCCCGCGCGGCCCGCAAGTTCTTCGACGCGGCCCCGGCGGCCATGAAGAAGCAGATCAAGCGCGTGGTGGTCAACGGCTTCACCGGCAGCAGCATCTGGCCGCTGCTCTACTCCTTCCCGCCCATGCTGCCCCACCAGATCGCCAACGGCTACAAGGACTTCGCCAAGCGCTGGAAGCCGATCCTCGACGTGTTCGAGCAGCAGAACGTCTACTTCGGGCTGGAGGTGCACCCCACCGAGATCGCCTTCGACATCTCGAGCACGGCTCGGGCCATCGAGGCCGTCGGCGGGCATAAGCGCTTCGGCTTCAATTACGACCCCAGCCATCTGGGCTACCAGGGCGTGGATTACGTGCAGTTCATCCGCCAGTTCGGCGATCGCATCTTCCACGTGCACATGAAGGACGTGTACTGGTCGGCCACGCCCACCCGGGCCGGCGTGTTCGGCGGGCACCTGGACTTCGGCCACCCGGACCGCTACTGGGACTTCCGCTCGCTGGGCCGCGGGCGGATCGACTTCGAGGCTATCATCCGGGCCCTTAACCAGGTGGGTTACGACGGGCCGCTGTCGGTGGAGTGGGAGGACGGGGGGATGGACCGCGAGCACGGCGCCGCCGAGGCCTGTGGTTTCGTCCGTCGCGTGGACTTCCCGCCGTCGGCGATCGTCTTCGATGCCCAGTTCGCCCGGGAGTGAACCCCCCGCGTTCCAGTTTTCACCGCGGAGTCGCGGAGAGCACGGAGATTTCCGGGCCTATCAGCGGCCAGGCCGGATCAGGAGTCAGGAACCCGCTCGGCCCGGGCGCGTGGTTTCGGAATTGACGATCACGGCCGCCTCGACTATCCTACCACGCAGTGACAAACCAAGCCCCCATCGTCTAGTGGCCTAGGATATCAGGTTCTCATCCTGGAGACAGGGGTTCAAATCCCCTTGGGGGTAGTGGGCGGCCCAAGCCGCCCACGGGTGACAAGGGCGGCCGTAACGGGCCGCTCTTTCGCTTTTTTACTTTCGTCCGTGGGCCTCATGATTCGGTCGGAATCGGAGGCGCGGCCCGGTTCGGCATGATTGCGTCCGACCATGAAGGAGCGGCCCATGAGCGACGAGCAGAACAGCCTGGCGCAGGGCCCCTTTCAAGGCCGCCTGCGGCTCGTTGGCCGCACGCAACCATCCTGGTGCGCCGGCCATCTGCCCGAAGCCCTGAAGTTCCGCACCAGCGGGCTTCGGGGCCATTCCGTGGTCGGCTTGAGGCGGTTACAATCCGGGCCATGCCTGAGCTTCACGGCCGGAAGGCGATCGTCCTAGCTTCTCAGAGCCCGCAGCGGGCGGAGCTGCTGCGCGCGGCGGGGATCGCGTTCGAGGTGGCGGCCCCCCGATTCGAGGAGCCGGATATCGAGGCGACGCACGTCTCTCCGTGGAAGCTGGCCGAGTCGTTGAGCTACTTCAAGGCCCGGTCGGTGGCCGACGCCTATCCCGACCGGATCGTGCTGGGGGCCGATACCGTCGTCGCGGTCGGGCAGCGGGTTTTCGGCAAGCCGGTTGACGCGGACGACGCGCGGCGCATCCTGGCGGCCTTGCTGGGCACCACCCAGGAGGTCATCACCGGGGTGACGCTGTACCGCGCGGCCGACGAACGGCGTCTGATCCGCCACGCCGTCACCCGCGTGACCATGCGGGCGATGATCCCTGACGAACTCGATGCCTACATTGCCTGCGGCGACTGGGCGGGCAAGGCCGGGGCTTACGGCCTCCAGGGCGAGGCCGACCGGTTCGTCACCCGTCTGGAGGGCAGCCGCAGCAACGTGGTGGGGCTGCCGGTCGAACTGGTCAGGCAAATGCTCGCGGAGTTCGAGGGGTAGGGGTTCTGGGTGC
>JABRVU010000360.1:0-9043 GCA_039961895.1 Phycisphaerae bacterium
CTCCTTGACCGGCCTGACCAGCGCCGGCGGATCGGACGGCCGCGTGGTGGGCTGAGTGGTCGGAGGTCTGAAGCGGGCCAGGGAAGCCGCATCGCTTCCCGGCGGCTGGAGGCAGCGCATCTCACCCGCGGCCGACGTGAGCAGCAACGCGCTGTTGACCGGATTGGGAATCCCGTCGGTCAGCCCGTCCGTCGGAACCGAACCGACGAACTCTCCGGTCACGGAGTCAACGACGGAAATCCGACCGACCTTGTCCAGCAGAGCGACCCGCCCATTCCACTCGCTTAAAAACCTGGTTCCGTCCGCGTGCAGCCAGTTCGGCCGGCCGGGCTCTTTCCCGATCCGCTGTATCCCCCCGCCCGACAGGGCCTGGTAGATGTTCCCGTTGACCAGAATCGGCCCACCCTGGGGCCTGGTGGGAAGGCGGAATTGCCAGCGGACGGCGCCCGTCAGTTTGTCGATGCAGTTCAGGAGGTTATCAGACGTGGCGATGTAGAAGTACTGGTTGTCCAACGCCACCGGCCCGGTGGCCGCCCCGCCCAGCCGGTGGTGATAAACCACCTCACGATCAGAAGCCCAGAGCATGGCATAGTCGCCGCTGGCGTCGGTCAGGAAGACCGTTTGAAGATCGTTCAGGAAGATCGGCGGAACGGTGATCGGCCCGGTGGTGACGATATGCCAGCGCTGGTACAGGTCCTTGAGTTGATAGGCGGCGCAGTGCCGGTCGGCCTCGGCGGAGAAGATCGTGTCGGCCATGCTGGCGGCCGAGGCGACGGCCGGCTTCTCCAGCAGCATCCGTTTGTATTCCGAGCCGGTCTGGGGGTCCAGCAGCACCACCTCGTGGGCGAGCGTGAAGCCCACGCCGTAAAACTCCGGCGAATAGTGGATGAAGGGCGGGTAGACGACGCCGGGCGGCTTGACCAGCGCCCGGCTCCAGAGAATGCGTCCGGTGTCGGCCTGGACCGCATGGACCGAACCATTCGAGACCACCGCGTAGATGATGCCGTCGAGCAGGTGATAGGCCGTCACCCGATCGATGGTCCGCAGGGGCAGGGTGACGCGCCAGGCTTGACGGATTTCGACCGGAGCCGGGGGAGCAGCCCGGGGCGGACGCTGCTCCGGAATCGTGACCGCCGAGCCGACGATCGGCGAACTGAACACCAGGGCCGCCACGAATCGGGCCCTCCGGCCTGCAAGATTCCGCATAGGGCACCTCGTTTTGTGACCATTGTACCCGATCACCACCGGCTGTAAACGGGCGGAGTTCGCGCCGGAGCGGGTGTGGCGTTTTCGGGTTGAGGCGGTTAGAGTATCCGCCTTACAATGGATGGACGGATGAGTCGCCGCCCTCCGCGTGAGGCGGGGGTTGTCCGTGTTGCCAAAAAAGCCGTAACTCGGCGTCCTGAAAAAGCCTCTTGCAAACCGGGAGACGGCCTGTATAGTACGCATCGCCACCGGTTGGCGGCAACGCGGCCGGACCTGCTTGGGATCGAGTGTGCTCCCGGATGAACCGAGAGACCTTCAAGGACGAGTTCGATCCCCCCCTCCTACCTATGCCTCCAAGGGTTTGTAGGCTTGGTGGAACCATCGGCATGGAATCAGGAGTTTGCAGTTGACCACCACAACGAAGATTTTCATCATCCTGGTCTGCCTGTTCGCCTTCCTCTTTACGCCCATGGCCATCCAGTTCGCCGCCCGGACCAACGACTGGCGCCGGCTGGCCACGGACTACCAGGATCAGGCGGAGACGGACGCGGCGGCGGCCCAGAGCATGAGGGCCCAGTTGGCCGGTGAACAGGCGGCCATGGCCCTGGAGTACCGCCAGTTCCAGGCCGCCCTGGCCGACGCCATCCGGCTCCGCAACGATCTCATGCAGCAGATCGCGGCCCTGACCTCGCAGCGCGACCAGTTGGCCCTGGAAGCCAAGGGGATGCAGACGGCCAACGAGCTTCAGGCCGGCGGCGTCGCGGTCATCACCAAGCACAATGAAGAACTGGTCAAGACCAACAAGGACCTCGCCAAGAGCGAGCTGGAACTTCAGACCCGCAATGCCGAGCTTCTGACCCAGCTCAAGGATCTCAACGCCCAACTGGTGGTCCTGCGGCAGGAGCTGGCCAAGCAGCAGCAGCAACTGGCCCAGTGTCGGGATGAGAACGAGAACTTCCGCCGAAGCCAGGGCATCGGCCGGGCCGGAGACCGCGACGTGGTCGGCCCGCCGCCTCCGGCCCGGGCCGAAAGTCCACCGCTCACCGGCCGGGTCACCGGCCGGGTCAAGACCGTCCAGGGCAACCTCGCCACCATTGACGTGGGCAGCAGTTCCGGTCTGCGCGAAGGGGTCAAGATCGTCGTCCTCCGCGGGGACAGCTACGTCTGCGACCTGGTCATCACCTCCGAAATAAGCCCGAACGAAGCGGTCGGCGAGGTGGTCGTGGGCACGGCTCAGAGCCGGCAGATCCGCCCCGGCGACGAGATCATGGACGAGGTGACGTTCAACAGCCGCGGGTGATCCGACCGGGCCCCAGGCCGGTGAAGGCGCCGGCGATCGTTCCGACGAAACCGCCCGCGCCGGTTCAATCATCAGTACCGTGTAGACGGAGAGCCGTGAATGAGCACGATGCCGCCGGGACGCCCGCCGGTCGTCAATCCCCAGGATGACATCTACCTGACGCTGCTGATTACGTCGGCGGTGGTGCTGCTGGTCGGGCTGGTCTTCGTGGCGGTCCGATCGTATCAGCTTTTCGGCTCGTTGTGGCCTCCGAGCGGGTCGTGAAGCCGCCGAGCGCGGTCATGGCATGGCGAAACATGAGCGGCCGACCCCAGGGATCGGCCGTTTTGCTTTCTTGCGGACCGCGAAAGCGCAAAAAAGACCGGCGACGGGCGACGGCGGGTCTGTTATCACGGATTCGACGCGGATACAATGCCCGGCCGGACGACCGGCGTCCGACCGCTTCCATACACTGACCCGTCCACGGGGGCCGGATTCCGACTCCCTTCAGTGGCGCGAACGCGGTCAGCGTCGCAGCCATGAGGGGGCGGTTCGGGCCCCTGTCCGCTTCCCGACGGGCGGCGGCTCGGGATAGGTGGTCGACGGTCCGCTTTCACCGCGCGGCGTGCTCAGCGGGGGCCACGACCGTGAGCCCGCGGCGGACGGTCCTGTTCGGTGCGGTCGGTTCCGGACCGGCGCGATGAACGCGTCACAAGAACATTAGGACGACCTCCGTGAACCTGATTCCATTTCTTCGCTGGTTCAGTCTGGACATGGGTATCGACCTGGGCACCTGCAACACGCTGGTCTGCGTGCGGGGGAAGGGAATCGTGCTCAACGAGCCCTCGGTGGTGGCGGTGAAGAAGGGCACCAACCGGGTGCTCAAGAACGGCAACGCGGTCGGACTGGTGGCCAAGGAGATGATCGGCAAGACGCCGGGGACGATCACGGCCATCCGCCCGCTGATGGACGGAGTCATCGCCGACTTCGACATCACCGAGGCGATGCTGAAGTATTTCATCAACAAGGTGCACGGCGGGCGGTCGCTGGTCAAGCCCCGGGTGGTCATCGCCGTGCCGTCGGGCATCACGGCGGTGGAGAAGCGGGCGGTGTACAACTCGGCCGAGCGGGCCGGGGCCAGCCGGGTCTACCTGGTGCCCGAGCCGATGGCGGCGGCCATCGGGGCCGGCCTGCCGGTCGCCGAACCGCGGGCCTCGATGGTGATCGACATCGGGGGGGGAACCACCGAGGTGGCCATCATCTCCCTGGCCGACATCAGCGTCTGCGAATCGCTCCGCGTGGCCGGCGACGACCTCGACGAGGCCATCATCAACTACATGAAGCGGACCTATAACCTCATGATCGGCCCCCAGACCGCCGAGCAGATCAAGATCGAGATCGGCTCGGCCGCCGAGCTGGAAAAGGAGATGACCCTCGAGGTCCGCGGGCGGGATATGATTAGCGGCCTGCCGCGAAAGACGATGATTACCAGTGAGGAAATCCGCGAGGCCGTCAAGGAGCCCATCGGATTGATCGTCGAGGCGGTGGTCCGCACGCTGGAGAAGGCCGAGCCGGAACTGGCCGCCGACCTGGTCGAGGAAGGCATCTGCATCGCCGGCGGCGGGGCCCTGCTCCGCGGGCTGGCCCAGGTCATCAGCCAGACCACCGGGCTGAAGGTCCGCGTCGCCGACGACCCGCTGACCTGCGTGGCCAGGGGCACGAGCATCTATCTCGAGCACCTGAACGAATGGAAAGAAACCATGGAGTCGGACGAGGATGACGTTTAGCCGGCTGCCATTCCGGCGTCCCTCGAAGGAAGCCCTGTTCGTGATCCTGATGATCTCGGCCGGGGGCCTGCTTCTGCTGCCGCGCGAGTTTCTCGGACCGGCCCGCGGGGTGACGGGGCTGTTCGCGCTGCTCCAGGGACCGGTTTCCGAGGCCACGCATCGGGTGAGCGACCTGGAGATCGGCCGGTCGGCGATCACCGCCGAGGAGCACGCCGCCCTGCTGGCCGAGTTGCAGGCCCGGCGGAACCTGAGCCGTTCGCTCACCGTGCGGGTCGCCGATCTGGAAGAGCAGGTTCGGGAACTCACCCGGCTGCGG
Organism: Phycisphaerae bacterium; assembly: GCA_039961895.1. GTDB lineage: Bacteria > Planctomycetota > Phycisphaerae > UBA1845 > PWPN01 > JAAXZI01. The sequence continues at coordinate 4,589 of JABRVU010000360.1, forward strand.
TCGGAGGTGGACTTTCCCGCCGAGGCCCGGCTGATACCGGCGGACGTGATCGGCAAGGACGCGCTGGCCGCGCGCGGGTCGCTGCTGCTGTCGGCCGGGAGGTCGGCCCGAGCCAAGCCCGGCGACTGGGTCACCTCGCGGAAATTCCTCGACGCCGGCAGCAAGGCGGGGGTCAGGACGGACGCCGGCGTGATCGGCCATGAGACGCTCATCGGCTGGGTCGAGGCCACCGAGGCGTACACCTCGCGGGTCGTCCTGCTCAGCGACCATCTGGCCCGCCGGCCGGTGCGCGTGCACATCGTCCGCGACGAGCAGGGCCAGCCCCGGCGGGTGGTCAGCCAGGGCGGACAGCCGCTCAACTTCTCGCTCGAAGGGGCCGGCGGCGGCCTGATGAAGATCCAGGACGTCAACGCACGTTACGTCGAGCAGGGTTTCGTGCGGGTCGGCGACCTAGTCATGTCCAGCCCCCAGGAGCCGCGCCTGCCGGTCTCGCTGGTCATTGGCGAGATCACCGCCCTGGAGAAAGTGGCCGACCCGAAGAAGAAGCCGCTCTATTACACCGCCATCGTCCGGCACTACTACGACCCCGGCACCATCCATCGCGTGTTCATCGCGGACTTCCCGCGCCCCGAGCAGGCTTCGCGCAAGCCCTGACGGCGCCGCCGAGGGGGGCGGGCCGCACGGGCATTGTGGGTTGCCGCGTCTACGGCTCCAGTTGATAGCTCACAAACGCGACGCGCCGGCTGTCGGGTGGGAACCCCCCCCCGCAGGCGACCGTCAAACTGGAAGCCCGGGCCGCTTCCATCCTAAGCGATTGTATATTAATTGGTTAAGATAAGGCAACGAGCTTTGCGGCCCCGAACCGGGCTTGAAGGCTTTTGCGGCGCGGGGCCTTCATGGGGGTAGAAGGAAGCGGGAAGGCTTCGAGCCGCCTGAGGGCAGATCCGGCACGGGTTTCCGGCGAGGGATTCCGGCAGGGCGAAGTGTATTGTAAACTCAGTGAAGCCCGATAATAACGGCAAGCAATGGCGACGTTTACGTACAAAGCCAAGACCCGAGCCGGTCAGACCGTCACCGGGGTGCTGACGGCGGAGAGCCACCAGGCGGCCCTTCGTACGCTGGACGACCGGTCGCTGTTCCCGCTGGTGGTGACGGAAGGCAGCCAGGCTGCCAAGCAGGCCATCACCGGGCGGAAGCGGAAGCTGCGCCTGAAGGTGCTGGCGGTCTGTTACGGGCAGTTGGCCGACCTGCTGCGGGCGGGCGTGCCCATGCTGCGGGCCCTGGACGTGCTGGCCCGGCAGAGTTCCGACCCGCTGCTGGCCGAAATCCTGCGCGACATTCACAGCGACGTGTCCGGCGGCGAGACGCTGGCCGACGCGATGGCCAAGCACCCCAACGCCTTCAACGAGCTGAGCATCGCCATGATCCGGGCCGGCGAGCAGGGCGGGTTCATCGAGGACGTGCTGGTGCGCATCGCCTCGTTCACCGAGCGCCAGGACGAGCTGCGCAACAAGCTGATCGGGTCGCTGGTCTACCCGGCGGTGCTCTTCCTGGTGGGCACCAGCGTGGTGACGTTCCTGATGGTCAGCGTGGTGCCCAAGATTCGCGGGTTCCTCGAGAAAGTCGAGAAGCCCTGGGTCACGGACGTGGTCTTCTGGGTGTCGGATTTCCTCGGGGCCCGCGGGTTGTACGTCCTGGCGGCGCTGGCCATCGCGGTGGCGATCGTGGTGCCGTATCTCAAGAGCGAGCAGGGCCGCCAGCAGTGGGACCGGTTCAAGCTGAAACTGCCGTTTCTGGGCAACGTGCTGCTGATGGTGTCGATCTGCCGGTTCTGCCGCATCCTGGGCACCATGCTGCACAACGGGGTGCCCATCCTGCAGGCCCTGAAGGTCTCGAAGGATTCGGCCGGCAACGTGGTCCTGGCCGCCGAGATCGAGAAGGCCGCCGAGAACGTGCAGAAGGGTCATTCGCTGGCCGGCCCCCTGGCCTCCAGCGGCATGTTCCCGATGGACATCGTGGACATGATCGCGGTCGCGGAAGAGAGCAACAGCCTGGAGACGGTGCTGGTGCAGATCGCGGATTCCAACGAGGTGCGGACGGGGCGGAAGATCGACCTGGGCGTTCGGCTGCTCGAGCCGCTGATGCTGATGTTCATGGCGGCCATCGTGGGCATCATCGCGGTGGCCCTGCTGGTGCCGATCATCCGCATGAGCACCTCGGGGGCCGGACACTGAGAGGGCGTCCTCAAGCTCTGAGAACCGACCGGCTGGAAGCCGGTCCCAGGCGGTTTGGGGATGCATTCTGAATACGGAACACCGGTTGAAAGCCGGCGCCTATCATGGCTGGGTGCCACAGGATAGGATGGTTTCGAGATATTCAAGGTTGTTCCGGCGGATCAGGCCGGCCGTTTGAAGGAGTCATGCACATGCGTGGAATGAAGAAGAAGGTTCGTCGGGGCGGCTTTACGCTGCTGGAAGTGCTGCTGGTGGTGGTGATCCTGGGGATCCTGGCGGCAGCGGTGGTGCCGAACTTCATCGGTACGGAGGACCTGGCCAAGCGGAAGATGGCCGCCTCGCAGGTGGCCGCCGGCGGAGCCCTGGGCAACGCCATCAAGCTCTACCGGACGAACATGGGCAAGTACCCGGAGACGCTGGCCGACCTGACCAAGGTGCCCGACGACGAGGCCGAGCGGGCCAAGTACGGCAGCACCCCGCTCATCGAGCCCGGTTCGCTCAAGGATCCCTGGGGCAATGAGTATCAGTACAAGTGCCCGGGCGACTTCAACAAGGACAGCTACGACCTCTACAGCTTCGGCAAGGACGGCGTGGAGGGCGGCGAAGGCGACGACGCCGATATCGGGAACTGGTCGACGGATCAGAAGTAAGAGCGCCTCCCGAAACGGGTGTGGCACCGGCGTCTCGCCGGTGTGACCTGGGGTTTCGGGATGCACGGGCGGGGCCTCGTGGCGGCGGTCGGATGCGAACCCGCGGCTCTGATTCGCGGTCCCGGCCCTGACGGGCCCGGGCCGTGGGCGAACGGTGGTGCGTGGTGGGTCAGCGGGCGTTCACATTGCTGGAACTGATGCTGGTGATCCTGCTGCTGGGGTTGCTGCTGGCCTTCGTGTTTCCCAACCTGGAGGTCAACCAGCAGCGCGAGGCCCTGGCCGAGTCCGCCGACCGGCTGCGCAACCTGGTGGTGATGACCCAGGCCAAGGCCATGCAGGAGGGAGTGAAATACCGCATCGAGTTCCCGGGCACGCCCGACCCGCTCGATCAGCACGCCCGCAAGGAGGCGGACGTTCCCGTCACCACCGAGCAGCCCACGGTCAAACGGCAGTCCGATCCGCTGAACAACCCGGACTTCTTCGACGCCGGCTGGGTCGAGGAGACGCTTCGCCCGGGCACGCGCTGCATCGCGGTGGTGCCCTGGTCGCTGGAGATGTTCTGCCAGAACAGCCCGGACAGCGAGATCGCCGGGCCGGGCATCAGCCGGAACGACGAGACCACCTTCGTCGGCCTGACCCTCAACCCCGACGGCACCTGCGACCCGGTGGCGTTCGTGCTGACCGATCTGCCCGTCGATGCCGACCTGGTCGAGGCCAACGCCGGACACTTCCTGTACGTGATCATCGACTCGCGGACCGGGCAGGGGTGGGTGCAGCGGGCCTGGCGCGTGCGCGAGTGCGAGTTTTTCGCCGAGGAGCACGTGGTCTCGCCGGTATTGCGGCGGGATTTCACCAAGCCCGACCTGCTGACCCGCGAGAACACCACCGTGCTGGGGGGTCCGACCATCCTGGGGGGGACGGGAAGGTGAGCACGACGAACCGGGAACCGCGAGGCGAGAAGCGAGCAAGCATCCTTGGTCGCATCGAGGTGACGCGGCCAGGAGGAGGCCCGAGAATGGGGCGGCGGGGAGCAATGGAAGGTCAAAGGCACATGGGGCGCTTCAATCCGCGATCGGCGATCTGTCATCCGCCTTCCCGTCCACGCGGGGCCGTGTTGCTCGAGGTGATCGTTTCGCTTGGGCTGCTGGTGTTCGGGATGGTGGCGGTGGGGTATCAGATCAACACGTCGCTGTCCCTGGCCGCGGCCACCAACCTGCGCACGCGGGCCCTGATGCTGGTGGACTCGAAGATGGCCGACCTGGACGCCGGGGTCTTGTCCTTCTCGATGCTGGGGCAGGAGGTGCGCGGGCACTTCGGCATGATGTATCCGGGCTTCACCTGGCGGCTGCGGGGCAAGCCGGCGGAAATGCCCAACCTGTACCTGGTGGTGCTGGAGATCGGCTACAACGAGGCCCGCGGGCTCGAGCAGATCGACCAGCCCGAGCTGGACATCGATATCGAGGATCCCGGCACGCAGATTCTGCGGACGGCGTATCGGCTGGTGCCCAGGCCGGCGGACGTGAACTTTCAGCGCGACTTCGGGCTCAGCCAGGAGGAGATGGACGATCTGG
>JABRVU010000361.1:0-5625 GCA_039961895.1 Phycisphaerae bacterium
GTTCGGCGAGAAGGTCTATTTCAACCGTAAGACCGGCCAGGCTCGCGTCGAAGGGGCGGGGCGACTGGTCAGCGCCCGCCGGCTCGGCGAAGCGACGGCCGCGTCCGCGCCTCCGGCAACGGGGTCGCGGACCCCTTCGGTCGACGCGTCCGCCGGGCAGCAGGACGAACGCCCGACGGTGCTGTCCTGGAGCCGGGCAGCCCGGATCACGTTCCAGCCCTATCCCGCGCAGGGCGGAGTCGGCTCGGGCACGGCGAACCGACCGCGTTCCTCGGGCTTCGCCCAGACCTATCTCGACAAGGTGTGGTCGGCGGTCCTGCCGCTCCTGCCGCAGCAGCAGGCCCGCCCGGAACGCAGCGTCACGTTTCAGACCGGCTATCCCAAGCACGCCGTTTTCGACGGCGGTGTGACCCTGGACCAGCCCGGCGAGTCCATGTCCGCCGATCACGTGGAGGTGACCTTCCTCGATCCTGAGCCGGGGAAGAACTTTTCGCGCGAGACCGCCCTGGCCGAGCGGATCGTCGCGACCGGGCGGGTGCGCTTGGGCGGCACCGACGACGAAATCACCTGCGATTCGCTGGACGTCGAGATGACCGTTGACGACGCTGGCCGCAACGTGCCCAGGGTCGCCAAAGCCCGCGGCCGGGTGGTCGCCCGCCAGGGCCGGCGCGAGATCCGCGCCGCCGATGAGCTGGTGGCCACCTTCGCCTCGGTGCCGCTCTCGAATCAGGAGCAGGAGCAGCTTCGTCAGCGGGCCCGGAAGGCCGGCTTCGGGCCTGGTTCGCCGGAGTGGGCGGCCGTCGAGAAGAAAATCCGCGAGGACCGCCGCAGCATCGTGACGGCCATGACCGCCCGCGGCCAGGTGCGGGTCCGCGACCCGGGCGATGGGCTCGACGTCTCGGCCGACGTGTTGTCCTGCGACCTCGACGCCGACCAGCGGATCACGCGGGCCTCGGTGCTGGGCGACCCGGAGGGCCCCGCCCACGTCCAGACCGGCGACTTCTACATCCGCGGGCCGCGCATCCTGATGGACCTGGCCGCCCAGTCGGCGGAGGTGCCCGGCGCGGGGCTGCTGCGCTTCTCGACGATGGAGGACCTCGACGGCCGGCCAGTGGACGAACCCATTCCGGTGGTGGTCACCTGGGACGGGCACATGGCTCTCGACGGGCCGGGCAACGTCGGGACCTTTACCGGCACGGTCAAGGTCCGCTCGGAAAGCTCGAGCCTGGACTGCCGAGATCATCTGACGCTGCGTTTCCGTGACGATGCCGCGGCACCGCCGCCGCCCGCCGTCCAGGCCCCCTCAGGGTGGGTCGTCGGCCCGCTGCTGGCCGCCTTCCGGCGCGACCGGAAAACCGATACGGGCCTGGCCCGCGTCGAAGGGCAGTGGCGAAAGCAGCTCGCCCATCTCGATGCCGTGGGCGCGGCGGCCATCGAAATCAAGTCGTATGAAACGCCACTCCCCGCCACCTACGCGGGTCGGCTCTGGGCGACGATCATGCCGGAGTGGGTTCGCCACGATCCGACGCGCCCCGACGCCCGTCCGCCCCGCCGGCTGGTCAGCGGCGCCTACATCTCCGGGCCGCGCATCGCCATCGACCTGATGGAGAAGAACCTGGTCGTGCCGGGGGCCGGCAACCTCCTGGTGCGGGACTATCGTCTGCCGCCCAAGGCCCGGTCGGGCGGCGCCAGGAGCCGGGGCCTTCTGGCCGACGCCTCGCCCGGTTCGCTGACCGGGTACTCTCCCGGGCACACCTGGTTCACCTGGCAGAAGTCGATGTCGTTCCTGAACCAGCGCAACGTCGCCGTGTTCGATCAGCGCGTCGAGATGGTCCATCGCTCCGGCTCGCGGCTGGAGATGACCCCGGAGCTGGCCTCGGTCACCGGGCTGGACGGGCCCGGTCTGGCCCGGCTGCGCGGACGGCTGGTCCGACTGTCCAACGACCACCTGCTGGTCGAGTTCCAGCGCGATGACCGCACGTCGGCCAAGGGACCGGCCAGCCTCTCGCAGGCCACGCTGCTCAAGACCCTCAAAGCCAGCGGGCGGGTCTACATGGAAGAGCAGATGATCGAAGGGGACAAAAACAGCAGCCGCTCGCTGGAGGCCGCGGAGATCAACTACAGCAAGGACACCGGCCTGATCGAGGCCCTCGGCACGCCCCGGGCCCCGGCCCAGGGCATGATCGTGGACCTCAAGACCGGCCGGCTCGACGGGCCCTACCGCGGATCCAAGGTCGAGTGGAACCTCGAAACCGGCGTGGTCCGCATCCTCGAGGCCGACATCCTCGCCCCGGGACGCTAGCCGTTGTTCGAACCCATCCCCAAACCCGTGTGGGGCCGGCTTCCAGCCGGTCGGTTTTCAGGGATTGGGGAGGGGCACGTCGTTGCCGGTCTTCGGTTCCCAGTTTTCCAATGGGATGCACCGCGGGGACCATGCTCTTGACCCGCCCGGCGGGCCGGGTTACGCATCAGGCATGAATCAGACTACCGTTCGGGCCGCCGTTCTTCCCGCGCCGGGCGAGCCGGTGGAGATCCGCGAGCTTCCCGCCCCGGAGCCGGAACCGGACTCGTGCCTGCTGCGCGTGACGTACAGCGAGGTCTGCGGTACGGACGTCCACCTCCAGCACGGTCGGCTCGCGGGCGTCCCCTACCCCCTGATCCCCGGCCACGTGAGCGCGGGGACGATCGAAAAGCTGCGCGGTCAGGTCCGCGACGTGGAAGGCCGCCCGCTGAGCGAAGGCCAGGCCGTCACCTTCCTGGACGTGCACAAGACCTGCGGGCGCTGCTGGTACTGTCTCGTGGCAAAAGCCTCCACGCGCTGCCCGGCCCGCAAGGTCTACGGCATCACCTACGGCCTGGCCGACGGCTGGGCAGGGGGCTGGTGCGAGGTGGTTTACCTCCGGCCGGGCACGCGGGTGCTGCCGCTGGAGGGGGTGGAGCCGCGGCGGTTCATGGCCGGCGGTTGCGGGCTGCCCACCGCCGTCCACGCCGTCGAGCGCGCCGAAATCAGGCTGGCCGACAGCGTCCTGGTCCTGGGCACCGGCCCGGTGGGGTTGTCGGCCATCGGGGTCTGTGCCGCCCAAGGCGCCGGACGGATCATGGCCATCGGCGGGCCGGCCAATCGACTCGCCGCCGCCGGCGCGATGGGCGCGGCCCATGTGCTCGACGTGGCCGCCACCACCGAGCGGCAGAGGCTCGAATGGGTGCGCGAACACACCGCCGGCCGGGGGGCCGACGTGGTCATCGAGGCCACCGGCTCGCCGCCGGCCGTCGTCCAGGCCATGCGCTTCGCCCGCGATGCAGGACGAGTGGTCATCGTCGGGCAATACACCGACTGCGGCGAGACCGCCCTCAATCCCCACCTGGACCTCAACCGTAAGCACCTGGAGGTCCGCGGCTGCTGGGGGTGCGATTTCTCGCACCTGCACCGCGGCCTGGAATACCTTCGACATGGCTCGTTGGCCTCGCGCTGGGACTCGATCGAGCTGGCCACCTTCGACCTGGCCGACGCCCAGAAGGGTCTCGATGCGGTGGCCTCGGGCCGGGTGGTCAAAGCCCTGATTCGGCCTTGACGCCAGGGCAACGATCGGAGAGGCTGCCGGCTTTTCGCTTCCGCCCCGGCGTTGCCGGCAGGGAGCGGTCATCCCAACCGAGGCGGAGGCGGCCCCTGTCGGGCGTGATCCCTTCGGCCTTCCGGGTTGGGATGGAACTCGAAAAGATCAAGCTGAAGAGATAGGATCGGCCGTCCTGGATTGCCGATGTCTTATCGTTGGGTGTCGTTCCCACGTGATCTGCCCGGAAGGACCTATGCCCGATTTGATTCCTCCCCACGGCGGGCTCACCGAGCCCATGAACCGCATGGTACCCGCGGACCGGCAGGCCGACCTGCTGCGGCAGGCCGAATCGCTGCCCGCGCTGGTCGTCAGCGACGCCGATTTATCGAGCGTCTACCGCATCGGCGACGGGGGCTTGAGCCCGCTGGTCGGGCCGATGACCCGGCCGGTCTACGAGGAGGCCCTGCGCGAGTCCACCCTGACGCGCAACGGCAGGAAATATGCCTGGACCATCCCCATCTCGCTGCCGGCCGGCAAGGAGGAAGCCAGGTCGCTCAAGACCGGGCAGCGCGTCCGGCTGGTCAACTCCGCCGGTCGGACCGTGGCCGTCCTCACCGTTCAAGACGTCTTCCCCTGGGACAAGGCCGCCTACATCGAGGGCGTCTATCAGACGAAGCGCACCGACCACCCCGGCGGCAGGATGGTCATGACCGATCCGCGCGACATGCTGGTCGGCGGCGAGATCGAAGTCTTTCCCCAGCCCAAGCATCCCGAGTACGGCAAATACGTGCTCTCGCCGCGCGAGACGCGGGCCCTCTTCGCCGACAAGGGCTGGCAGCGCGTGGTCGCCTTCCAGACCCGCAACCCCCTGCACCGGGCCCACGAATACGCCCTGGTCTACGGCGCCGAGGTGCTCACCCGCCAGGGCTACAAGGCCGGGGTGGTGCTCAACCCGCTGATCGGCGAGACCAAGTCCGACGACGTCGACGCCGCCACGCGCATGCGCACCTACGAGGCCCTGCTGACCACCAGGCAGCTCGGCCAGGGCGACAAGGACGAGGAGCTGTGGAAGAGCAAGGGCTATGACCTGCTGGACGTGACCCTGCTTCTGGGGCTGGACATCAAGATGTTCTACGGCGGCCCCAAGGAGGCGGTGATGCACGGCATCTATCGCCAGAACTTCGGGTTCACCGACATCATCATCGGTCGCAAGCACGCCGATGCCCCCTACGACGACGGGACGGACATCTGGGACGGCCTGGCCGCCCAGCGCATCTTCGACGAGCTCAAGGGCGAACTGCTCATCAAGCCGGTGAAGGTCGGCTTCGCGGCCTACTACGAGGAACTCGGCCGCGTCGGCCTGGTCGATGAATGCAGCCAGAAGGGCTGGAAACCGATCCCGATCAGCGGGCGCGACGTGCGCGACGCTTTGGCCGCCGGACGCCTGCCCGACCCGCGGGTGATGCGCGAATCGACCGCCCGCATCCTCATCGAGGCGATGAAGCAACGGCCGTAGCGTTCGATGACCCCGCCGCTTGCTCCCGGCCTCAGGCGGCACGCCCCCCGGCCGGCTTTTCAGCCCTGGGAACGGCCCGGCCCCCCACGGCATGCGCCGGCTCCACCGGGACGCGAGGCGCGACTCCGTTCGACAACCGGCGGATTACGCTCGCCGGCCACGCCGGCCGGCGGCGGCCAAAACCAGCGCCAGCAGACCCAGCGTCGCCGGCTCCGGCACGGTGACGGTGAAGGCCTGGATGCCGTTGTTGGTGTTCATGGCATAGAGCGTGGCCGTCTTGCCGACGATGTCGCCCCAGACCACCTGCCCCGTGCCGTTGGCATTGGCGTTGGACGAGGTCGTGTTGTTGGCGGTGGCCAGCAACTGCGGGTTGGCGGGGTCGGTCACGTCATAGAGGCTGACGTGCGAGTCGCCGGTGCTCTGGACCGCCAGGACGGGCACGCCGGCGATCTCGGCGTAGGCCATCAGGCGTTCGGCCGTGGCCTGGCTGTTCACCGCGGTCAGCGATCCCGAGGCGATCAGCGTGCCGGTCGAGCCCGAGAAGCTGGTGTAGCG
>JABRVU010000362.1:0-4491 GCA_039961895.1 Phycisphaerae bacterium
TCATCGCCCCGATCCTGGCCAAGATCATCGAGATGGCCTTCTCACGGCAGCGCGAGTACCTGGCCGACGCCTCGGCCGTCGATCTGACCCGCAACCCGGTCGGGCTGGCCAGGGCGCTGATGAAAATCCGCGACGATCCCGAGGTCCTGGAGGTCGCCAACCGGGCCACCGCCCCCATGTACATTGTGCACCCGATCAAGCACTTCGAGGGCCGGGCCAGCTCGATCATGGACAGCCACCCCCCCGTCGAGGAGCGCATCCGCCGACTGATGAGCCTGACCGGCGCCTGGGCCGACGGGGAACGCCGCGCCCAGGGCCCCTCGAGCTGAATACGCCGGCCTGCGTCTCTCTTGTCCTCGGAACCCTTCGTCCCGCCCCTCCGTCCCTCTTTCCACCGACCTCTTCCCTGGCCGGGTTATATCGTATCCTCTGCCTGACACCCGCTGAGGGGGGGAGGGCGGCCTTATCGGACGCCCGATTCAAGCACATGCCCGACCGGACCGATCTGCGCTGCATGGTCAGGAACCCGACATCGAGGGTCGGCGATGGGCGTGCGCGCCGGCGATGGTCGCGGCCCGGCGTGACTTTGATCGAGCTGGCCATTTCGCTGACCCTGGCCGCCGGTCTGGCCGTCGCCATCGGGCAGGTGGTTCACCAGTTGACCCGCGGGGCCGCCGCCATCGACCGGCGGTCGCAGGCCCAGACCGAGGCGGCCGTGGCCATGCTCCGCCTCCGCAGCGACCTCGAATACGCCGACTGGATCACGCAGACGGCGACGCGGAAGATCTCTTTCCGCCATCCCGACCTGACCGGCGACGGCGCGGCCGACACGGTGACGTATGAGTGGTCGGGCGTCAGCGGCGATCCGCTGACACGGGTGGTGAACGGCTCCGCCCCGGAGACGGTCCTCGAGCAATGCCGGGCCTTCACCGTCTCGTCGGTCCCGCCGACCATCCGGCTCATCGCCGGCACGCGCTACGACATCCGCATGGAGATGTTCGAGAACAACGGGAACGCCGTGGCCAGGCTGTACTGGTCCGGGCCGGACGGTTCGGGAAAGACGATCGTCCCGACCACCCGCCTGTTCCCGGCCTACACCCTTCCCGGCGGGACGCCCCCGACGCCGACCGCCGGCACCGGCCTGATCGGGGAGTATTACGACAACGCCGATTTCACCAACCTGAAGATGACGCGGCTGGACGCGAGCATCGACTTCGACTGGGGCAACGGGGCCCCGGTCGCCGGCATGGGCAGCAACACGTTTTCGGTGCGCTGGACGGGGCACCTCCGGCCGCAGTTCACCAACGATTTCACGTTCTACGCGGTCACGGACGACGGCGTGCGGCTGTGGATCGACAACAAGCTGATTATCGACAACTGGACGGTCCGCAGCTCGCTGGGCGAGAACTCGGGAAGCTCGACGGGCATCCGCACCATCTGGCTTCGGCTGGAGGCCGGACCGGCGGGCAAGCCCGTGGTCCTGGACGGTTCGGTGAGCCTGATCAACGCGCCGCCTTTCGGAGTCTGACCGCCGATGAACGCCTTGCTCAAGCGACGCCGCGGTTGTCCGCGTGGCCCAAGAGAGGAGGCCGGTGAACTCCGCGCCGGCCGTTTCCGTGACCCATCGGCCGGTACGGAGCCCGCCCGCCGCGGCTATCACCCATGCCCGCCCAGAGGCATGAGCCTGGTGGAAGTGGCGGTGAGCATGTTGATCGTGGGGGTCGGCCTGACCGCCGGGGTGCAGGCCCTGGGCAGCTTCGCGGCCGGCAGCCGGGCCTGGCAGGAGCGCAGCGTGGCCGCCCACCTGGCCGCCCAGCTCATGGCCGAGATCAACGCCCTTCCGTTCCAGGAACCCGGCGGCGCCGCCGGCACCATCGGGCGCGAATCCGGAGAAACGGCCCTGCGGACCACCTTCGACGACATCGACGACTGGGACGGATGGAACCAGTCGCCGCCGGTGAACTCCTGGGGCAGCCCGATGAGCGAATACACCGGCTACTGTCAACAGGTCAGCGTGACGTTCGACACGTCGCTGGCCACCAGAACCGGGCTGACCTTTCCGGCCGGTGCGGCGAAGAAGATCACGGTGACGGTCCTGAAGGACGGCAAGACGCTCGCCCGCGTGACGACCATACGGACGTTGAACAATACCGATGATTGAGTCGATCGTTCCAACCGAGCAGGCGGTCATGGATGCCCGGCGCGGGCGCCGGGGGCCGCAGTGTTGCGCCGACCCGGCCGGCGGGCGGGAGTTCCGGCGGCCAGCGGCGCGGGCCGGCGCGGGCTCCGCCGTCCGCCATCCGCGCGCCGCCCCGCACCCGGCTCGTCGGGCCGCGGCCTTGTATCTGACCGCCCTGTCCGTCTCCGTGCTGGTCGCCGGCACGGGGCTGACCCTGGTCGCCGTCCAGCGCAACGAGCGCCGGCTCCAGGACAACGTCGTCAGCATGAACGAGGTGAAATGGTACGCCCGCGCGGGGCTCAAGCAGGCCTTCCTGTACATGGACCAGATCGCCGACTGGCGCAGCCGCGTGACCGGCGGCAAGCTGATCGACGCCCTGCCCGTCGGCGACGGCACCGTGACCGTCGAGGTTTTCGACGACGTCGACGGCAACCTCGCCAACAACAACGCCCAGCCGGTGCGGGTGGTCTCCACCGGGACGCGGGGAGGCGTCAGCGCGAAGATCAGCGTGCAGCTCAAGCCCCGGCCGCATCCGTCGCTGCGCTACGTGCTGTTCGATGCATCTTCCGACGACATGGAGTTCAAGGCGCCGGTCCAGTGCCGCGGGCCGGTCCGCAATCACGGCAAGATCAAGGGCGCCGCCGGCAACACCACGGCCGACGACGCCGCCTTCGAGACCATGACCGGCTACACCATCGACAACCCGCTGACCCCGGCCACCTACGTCACCACGGCCATCGCGTCGCCGGCGGTGGATCTGAGCTTCTACAGCGCCCTGGCCACCAACATCATCGGCGACTACGGAAGCCGCTGCGACCTGGTCGGCTATAACCTGACCCCCACCAGCAACCCCGAGGGAACTCCCAATCCCAATGGCATCTATCGGCTCAACGCCGGCGGACGGGAGGTCCGCGTCACGAACTTCCATCTTCGCGGGACGCTCATCATCACCAACGTGGGGAACCACCCGGTCACATTCAGTGGCGGCTGCTGGATCGAGCCTGGACCCCTGGGCTATCCGGTGCTCCTGATCGATGCCCCCAACCAGGACGTGACCCTGGGGCCCAGCGCCACCAGCATGGCCGAGGCCACCACCACGCTCATCTATCCTTTGCTGGGCATCAATTTCTCCGTGCTGGGCGTCGATTTCAACGAGAACGGCTCGCTGCTGGACACGATCGCCACGCAGGTCCGCGGGCTGATCTGGTCCAACGGCAAATCCTTCACCATGAACAACGGGTCCTGGAACTTCATCGGGACGGTCATTGCCCGCAAGTTCATCATCGACAACGGCATCAAGGTGGACAACGACCTGAGCCTGCTCTACGACCCGCCGCCGGGCTTCGTCGAAAGCGGGATGCGGCTGGTGCGAGGCTCCTATCGGGAGGTGCCGTGATGATGAAAGCGCCGCCGCCAAGGGGGGTGGGACCGGCCTCCTCCGGTGTGAGACCGCCTTCCTCTCGGGTGGGACCGGCTTCCAGCCGGTCATTCCCCGGTTCGATGGCAGATCGGCGAAGCGCCGGGCCCGCGCCCGCTTGGCCGCGAGCCGGGACCCGGGGCGGCCTGGCTCTCTTCGAGCTGGTGGTGGTCATGGTCATCCTGGCGTTGATGGGGGCCATCGCCGCCCCGAGGGTGAGCAACCTGCTGCGCCGCCAGCGGCTGGACCTGGCCTCGCGCCGGCTGATGGCCGACCTGGGTCTGGTCCGCAACATGGCCATCCGCGACCAGGCCGACCGCAAGATGGTGCTTTCCACCGTCGGCGGGTTCTACTCTCTGCCCGAATACCTGGTCGCTGGCGCGGCTTACCGGGTGCAGTTCAACACCGCTCCGTTCGAGGGCGTCCAGTTGCGTTCGGTGAGCTACGCGCCGACCGAAGTGGTCTTCAACCGGCTGGGGCTGCCGCAGGCCGGCGGCACCATCGTCCTCGGCGACGGCGTCGAGAGGGTGAACGTCTCCCTCAGCGCCGCCAGCGGGCGGGCCACGCGGACCTTCCAGGCCGGGCCGTAGCAGCCCCGTTCCCGTTCGGACCGGACCCGGGCCTGGCATCGCCATCGACCGATGAGAAACGCGTATCTCCGTGGTCAGGCGGGCGATCCGCGATCCACAACCTTCGGTCCTGACCGTCCGCAACCGCACGGTGCGAAAGTGGACTCGATGAGGTGGTAGTGCGGACGTGCACCCCGTGCTCGGCCGGGAAGTCCGAGCAGCCCGTGTGGCAGAAGTCCATTGCGAGCGATTCCGACTCGCTTGGCGGGGTCGAAAACGCCGCTTCTGGGGCGCCTGCCCGACTTTCACGACGGGCTGCCGGACGG
>JABRVU010000363.1:0-8257 GCA_039961895.1 Phycisphaerae bacterium
GTCACCTGCCGCACCGCCTCGCGCAGGGTGGCGTTTTGCAGCGTCTCGCCCACCACCGGCAGGGCCTCGGTCAGCGTGACCCCGCCGCGGGCCAGCATGCCCAGGCTGCGGGCGAAGCGGGCGGCCTCGAGCTGGCGGATCAGCCGGCCCAGGATGGGCACGCCCAGCTTGGTGCGGTCCCACCAGTCCCGCCCCGGCCCGTACAGCACGCCCTGCCGCCAGGCCGCCGCGGCCGCGATCAGGGCGATCAGCAGCCCCGGCCAATGCCGCTGGACCGCCCCGCTGGCCGCCAGCAGGACCCGCGTCGGCCAGGGCAGCAGGAACCCCTCCACGCCGATCGATTCCATGATCCGCGGCACGATGAAGGCCACGATCACCACCACCGACGCCAGACCCAGCAGCAGCACGATGGCCGGATAGATCGACGCCGTCTTGACCCGCTCGCGCAGCTCGATCCGCCGTTCGAGCAGATCGGCCAGTTGCCCGAGCACCGCATCGAGCATCCCGCCGGTCTCGCCCACCCTCACCAGCCGGACGTACATGGGCTCGAACACCCTCGGGTAGTCCTCGAGTGCGTCCGACAGGCTGGCCCCCTGCTGCACGCGGACGGCCACGTGCCTGAGCAGCTCGCGCGAAGGGGCGTGATCGAGTTCGCGGCACATGACGTCCAGGGCGGTCAGCAGGGGCAGGCCGGCCTCCAGCGCGGTGGCCAACTGCCGGGTGATGCCCGCCAACTGCCGCGGCCGCAGCCGCGTCGCCCGCGCGCCCTCGAGGAGACGCTCGCCGAACAAACCGCGCCGCGGCGACTTCTCCCCGATCTCGAGCACGTGCACGCCGCGCTGCACCAGCTCGCGCAGCGCCGCAGGGCGGTCGGGGGCCTCCAGCTCACCGGCCACGTCCTCTCCGACTCCGGTCACGGCCTTGTAGGCGAATCGAGGCATTACGTCACGGAAGCAGTTTCAGTATCGGTATCCAGGTGGCATGGTAACGCGGTTCTCCGCCTCGTCATGCCACCCAGGTCCTCCGGACGGTTTCACGAAACGCCGGCCGAGCCGTTCTCCTCGGGGGCGTCCTGCGTGACGCGCCAGACCTCCTCCAGGCTGGTCAGCCCGGACCGCACCTTCGCGTAGCCGTCCTGGCGCATGCTGATGAACTCATGGCCGGCGGCCCGGCGGATCTGGCCGCCCGACGGGCGGGTCATGATTACCTCGCGGATCGGGTCGAGCACGCGGATCATCTCGAAGATGCCGATCCGCCCGCGGTAGCCGGTTGCGTGGCAATCCTGGCAGCCGCGGCCATGATGCAACACCCGCCCCCGAAACGCCGCCGCGTCCGGCCCGAGCTGGGCCAGCAGTTGTTCCGAAACCTCGTAGGCCTCCGTGCAGCGCGGACACAGCACCCGCACCAGCCGCTGGGCCACCACCGCCTCGACGCTGGTGGCCAGCAGGTACGGCTCGAGCCCCATGTCCAGCAGCCGGGTGATGGCGCTGGCCGCGTCGTTGGTGTGCAGCGACGAGAGCACCAGGTGCCCGGTCAGGGCGCTGCGGATGGCGATGTCGGCGGTCTCCGCGTCGCGGATTTCGCCCACCATGATGATGTCCGGGTCCTGACGCAGGATCGAGCGCAGCCCGTTGGCGAAGGTCAGCCCGCGCTTCACGTTCACCTGAATCTGGTTGATGCCGTCCAGGTGGAACTCGACCGGGTCCTCGATGGTGATGATCTTCTTCTCGGAGGTGTACATCTGATTGAGGGCGGCGTAAAGCGTGGTGGTCTTGCCGCTGCCGGTCGGGCCGGTCACCAGCAGGATGCCGTGCGGCTTGCGCAGCGCCGCCTCGAAGGAGGCCAGCAGACCCGCTCCCATGCCCAAGTCGGTCAGCCGGCGAAGCGTCGCGCTCTGGTCGAGGATCCGCAGCACCACGCTCTCGCCGTACATGGTCGGCACGGTGGACACGCGGATATCCACGTGGGCTCCCGGGGCCGTGAACTTGATGTGCCCGTCCTGCGGCAGGAAGCGCTCGGCGATGTTGAGCTGGGCCATGATCTTGACGCGGCTGATGATGGCCGCCTGCAAGTGCTTGGGCGGAGGGGCCATTTCGTGCAGCACGCCGTCGATGCGGTACTTGACCTTCAGCCGCTTCTCGAACGGCTCGATGTGGATGTCGCTGGCCTTGTCCTGGATGGCCTCGAGAATGATGAGGTTGACCAGGTTGATCAGCGACGGCTCGCGGGCCAGCTCGTGGAGGTGCCCGATGGAGTCGTCACTGTCGATGGTCGTCTCGTCGCGGCTGCCGTTGGCCAGGGTGCTGGCCATGCGGGCGGCCGACGTGCCGTAATGCCGCCGGACGGCGTCGGCCAGCTCGCTGGACCGGGCATGACAGCGGATGATCTCGCGCCCGCAGATGGCGGCCAGATCATCGACGGTCGGCATGTCCATCGGATCGGCCATCGCCACTTCCAGCCGATCACCGGCCAGCCGCAGCGGCAAGGCCCGATAACGCTGAGCCAGTTCCGCGGGGAGCAATCGAAGGACTTCCGGGGCGATCTCTTCCTCTCCCAACTCGACGTGCCGCACGCCGCACTGCAAGGCAAGAGCGTGGGCGACGTCATCCGGCTGGACAAGCCCCAGCCGGCACAGCCGCTCGCCGAACCGCAACCCATCACCGTTCGAGCCACGTTCCGCCTGGCCCAGACGGTCGCCCGTCACGTAACCCAGTTCCACCAGGATGTCGCCGATCCGTTTACCGCCCACGCCTGACGCTCGATTCTGTGAAGGCTGGAGGAGGCCCCCGCGCGCACCTCGACCCGCCTCTCTTATGACGCCGCCGATGCGGGTTTGTTACGAGCCATTTTTGATTTTTTCAAACCGCCGCGCCCCACCCCTTCCCGCGAAGGTCCCACTCCCTATTATTCCCCGCAGGTTCTCTGGCAGATGCAAACTTTCCGATGCCATCGATTTCTTCATCATCCGTTCAACGGTCGTACAGGAACCGACGCAACCCGTTCGCAATCGAGGCGCCGTTCATCCGTAACCCCTCGCAGGAACGACCTGAACCGTTCGGCCTGGAACGGGCCTTCTTCATCATTCGCCCGACAAGCGGCCATTCTTACCGCATCCCACAGAGGCTCAATGACCCCGCAAAAACCCGTGTGGGACCGGCTTCCAGCCGGTCGCCGGTCAGGGTTCTGGGATGGGTACCCATCATCGGGACCCGCCGGTCGCGGCCGCAGGCCGGGGTGCCCGTTGGAGTGTTTCGCGCCTCTGGCGGATGCGATGCGCATCCATGAGAATGAACGGGACCCTGGAGCCGGGTCGTCTGAAGGTTCCGTGAGCAGGCGGCTGGGCAGGACGGGTTCGGTTCAGATACGCCCGCGCAACCGGTGGAAGGTGGTCAGGTGAGCACCGAAGTACAGAAACACCAGGACTACTATCGCTATTGCCCCGGCGAGGAGCGCTTCAAGATCTCCGACGCGGTGTGCCTGGGTCGCCGGCGGAGCAACTTTCCCAAGTGCAAGGGCTGTCAGTTCAACGACGACGAGAAGAAGAAGGCCGCCGGGGCGCTGACGCTGCCGGGCGCCGACCGCAAGGCCGTCGAGACCGAGAAACTCAAGCGCGAGCGGATCACGGCGGCGTTCGGGGCCGACGAGGTCCGCGGCACCTGGCCGGAACCGCTGGACGAGGAGCTGGCCTGGCGCGTCGGGCAGGCCGCCGCCACCTTCCTGCGCTCCGAGCTGCGCGGGTACGAGCGCAGCCGGTCGGAGAAATCGGCCGTCGTGGTCGGGCGCGACATGCGCAAGAGCAGCCCGCCCCTGGCCGCGGCCCTGATCGAGGGGCTCCGCGCGGGCGGCTCGCCGGTCATCGACATCGGCATGGTGGATACGCCGCAGTTGTATTACGCGGTGCAGCACCTGACCTGTTGCGGGGGCGTGCAGGTGACCGGGGGGCATCAGTCGGCGGCCTACAACGGGTTCAAAATCTGCGGCGAAAAAGGCAAGCCGGTCAGCACCGACACCGGCCTGGGCAAAATCTGCAAGGCGGCGGTGAACACCGTCAAGCACGCCGGCTCCCAGATGGCCGGGCTCGAACAGCGCGACCTGTCCGGCCCTTATAAAGCCTTCGTGCGCTCGTTTTTGACCTCCTCATCCGCCGGTTACGGGCCGGAACGGCCGATGAAGGTGGTGGTCGACGCCTCGAACGGAATGGGCGGACGCTGGATCCCCATCCTGTTCGGCGACGTGGACTGGCTGGAGATCACCCGACTGAACTTCGAGCACAATGGAACGTTCGCCCACGACCCGGACCCCGCGGAGGAGGCCAACCTGGCCCAGCTTCGGGAACGGATGCGGCGGACGCGGGCCGCGTTCGGCGCGTGCTTCGACGGGGACGCCGACCGGGTCGTCTTCGTGGATCACGAGGGTCAGATCGTGCCGGCGGATCTGCTCACGGCGCTGCTGGCCGGGGCGTTTCTGAAGAAAGCTGCGGGGGCCAGCATCGTGTACGACCTGCGCTGCTCGCGGGTGGTGCCCGAGGAGATCCGCAAGGCCGGCGGCATCCCCCGGCGCGAGCGGGCCGGACACGCCTTCCTCCAGAAAACCATGATGGACGCCAAGGCGGCGTTCGGCGGCGACGTGTACGGGCACTATTATTTCCGGGACAACGGCTGGTGCGACTCGGGGCTGATCGCCTTCGCCCAGGTGATGAACCTGCTGATCGAGACCGGCCAGCCCCTGGCCGAGCTGGTAGCGCCGCTGCGGCGATACGCCCGCTCGGGCGAGCGGTGCATCCCCAGCGACCACCGGGAGGCGGCCATCCAGCGGCTGGCCGCCGCCCACGCCGGCGCGGAGCTGGACTCGCTCGACGGACTGACCGTGCAGTATCCCGACTGGTGGTTCAACGTCCGGGCCGCGCCCGGAGAATCGGTCCTGCGGCTGCGGGCCGAGGCCAGGGATGAGGTCCTCCTGGCGGAGAAACTGCGGGAACTCGAGGCGGTGCTGGGGACGGCGTGTTGATCAGCATCGACGGCGGTGTTTGAGGATCTTGGGACGATGGGATGGAAACAACGTCAGTGCGTCCCTGAGCCCCACGCACCCCAAGCCCCAGGGTCCCTTCCGATCGGAGTGCGCGTGAGGGAACGAATCGACCATCGCCGACTGTCCTGCGGGATCGAGCTGGCGGTCTTGCCGCTTGAGGGCCGACCGGTGGCGGCGGTCGAAATCCGCCTGCCGGCCGGGTACGCCTTCGAGTCGCCTGAATACCTGGGCGTCGCCCACGTGGTCGATGAGACCATCGTCAAGGGTACCGCGAAGCGCGACGGGCGCGAGCTGAATGACGCCTTCGACGCCATCGGCGCCACTCACGGCTCGTTCGCGGGCCGGGAGAACTTCGGCTTTTCGTTCCTGTGCCTGCCGGAGTTTCTCGACCAGGCCGTGGCGCTGCACGCCGAGATGATCCGCACGCCCAGCTTCCCGCCGGAGGACTGCGCGGTGGGCGTGGACCTGACCCGGCAGATGCTGGCCGCCCTGGAGGACGATCCGCAGGAGCTGGCCAAGAAGCTGCTGCATCGTCAGGCCTACGGCGAACCGCTCGGCCGGCACGCCCTCGGCGAGGCCCGGACGCTGGAGCGCATCGGGCGCGATCAGATCGTGGAGCACTGGCGGCGGCACTTTTCGGCCCGGGGGATGCTGGTGGCGGTGGCCGGTGCCGTGGAGCCCGAGGCCGTCGCCGACCTGTTCGAGCGGTACTTCGAGGGCTTCACCGGCGACGGCGAGCATCCGCCGGGCTTCCCCCTCGAGTTCCATCCCGGCCGATCGCACCGCGAGAAGGACCTCGAACAGGAGCAGATCGCCATCTGCTTCCCCGGCTCGGCGGTCGCCGACGAGGACTACCCCACCGGGCAGGTGGTCATCGGCGTGCTGGCCGGCGGGATGGGGGCCCGCCTCTTCACCGAGGTGCGCGAGAAACAGGGGCTGGTCTACTGGGTCGGCGCCTGGAGCGATCAGTCGCGCTTCGGCGGAATGTTTCACCTGGGGGCCTCGACCACGCCGGCCAACCTGGAGAAGACCTACGCCACGCTGCTGCGCGAGATCGACCGGATCGGCGAGGACGTGACCGAGGCCGAAGTCGAACGGGCCGTCAACGGGATCGTGACCCGCTCCTATACCCGCGGCGACATCACCCGGGCCCGGGCCGGGGAGCTGGTCGAGGATCTGTTCCATCGCGGCCGGCCCATCCCCGCCGAGGAAAAAATCGCACGCTTCCGGGCGGTGACCGTCCGCGACGTGCGCGCGTATCTCGAGAAGCATCCCCGCGAGCACTTGAGCGTCGTGACCGTGGGGCCCAAAGAGCTGACGTGAACCCCCGCGTTGCGGGCCGCAATCCCGGAAAAGCGAGAAAGGGCGAACGGGGGAAAGTACGAACGCGGGAAGGCGAGAAGGTGGGAAGGTGGAGAATGAGCATGCGTCCAGAAACCCGTGGGGAACCCGCTTCCAGCCGGTCGGTTTTCAGGGGTTCAGCACGCACTCTAAACCCGCGTTCCCGCTTCATTGCGACGGGGTGTTCGTGATGCCATCGACGTTCGTCCAGGAGAAACTGCCCAACGGCCTGACCGTGGTGATCGAGAGCCTTCCGCACGTGCGCTCGGTGGCCTGCGGGTTCCTGGTGCGCACGGGGGCCCGGGATGATACGCCGCAACTGGCCGGGGTCTCGCATTTCCTCGAGCACATGTGCTTCAAGGGCACGGCCACGCGCGACTCGATCCGCATCAACGTCGAGTTCGACGAGATGGGGGCCCAGTACAACGCCTTCACCAGCAAGGACCGGACGTTCTATTACGGCTGGGTGCGGGCGGAGGACTTCGAGCGCCAGCTCGAGCTGCTGGCCGACATGATGCGCTCGACGCTGCCCGAGCCGGAGTTCGAGACCGAAAAGAGCGTGGTGCTCGAGGAGATCGCCATGTCCCGGGACGACCTGGCCTCGACGGCCTACGACGCGCTCTACGAGAACGTCTGCGCCGACAGCGAGATGAGCTGGCCGATCCTGGGCTATGAGCGGACCATCCAGGCCCTGACCCGAGACCAGATGCACGCCTATTTCCGCCGGCGGTACGCGCCCGACAACCTGGTGCTGATCGTGGCCGGCAACGTCGCGCCGGACCGGGTCCTGGCCGCGGCGGGCCGGTACTGCGGTCCGTGGGCGCCGGCCGGCGACGGATCCTTCCGGCGGCACACCCCGCCGGTCAGGACCGGATCGGCCACCCGGGTCTGCGAGCGCTTCCACCAGCAGGCGGTCATGATCGCCTACCCGGCCGCCGCGGGCACCGACCCGATGGACGAAACCGCCGACGCGACCGCGGCCATCCTCGGCGGCGTCAACTCGCGCTTTTACTGGAACATCATGCAGAAGGGCCTGTCCACGCGGGCGGGCGTCTTCCGGGACGAGTACACCGACTTCGGCCTGACCATCCTCTTCGCCCTCTGCGAGCCGGAGAACTGCGAGAAGGTCTGCGAAGCCATGCGCCACGAGGCCGCCGAGCTGACCGCGAGGGGCACCGAACCCAAGGAGATCCAGCGGGTCAGGAACCTGCGGCGGACGTCCCTGGCGGTCGAGAGCGAGGCCCCGTTCTACCGCCTCGGACAGATCGCCGACGACGTCGAGTATCTCGGCGCGCCGCGCTCGCCCGAGCAGCGGCTGGCGGCGGTCAACGCGGTCAGCGCCGAATCCGTCGCGGAATACCTGCGACGGTTCCCCATCACCGGCGAGGGCTTCCTCGTCAGCGTGGGGCCCCGGCAGTGGCCGGCCTGATGACTCATGGCAACGGCGGCAGGAGTGCCCGCCCGATGGATTACTGGCTGGTCAAGACGGAACCGGACGCCTTCTCGTATGATGATCTGGCGCGCGACCGGCTCGCCACCTGGGACGGCGTCACCAACAACTGGGCGCTCCAGTTCCTTCGCCGGATGAAGAAGGGCGACCGGGTGCTGGTGTATCATACCGGCGACGAAAAACGGGTGGTGGGCATCGCCGAAGTGGTCAAGGGGCCTTATCCTGATCCGCGGGCCGGAGACGAGAAACTTACGGTCGTCGATTTGAAGCCGGTCCGGAAGCTGCCGCGCCCGGTGACGCTGGCGGCCATCAGGCAGGACCCGCGCTTCGCGGACTTCGAGCTGGTAAAGTTCAGCCGGCTGTCGGTCATGCCGGTCAGCCCGCAGCACTGGGCCTGGTTGCTGAACATGAGTGCGACGCCATGAACGAACCCGATCC
>JABRVU010000364.1:0-3141 GCA_039961895.1 Phycisphaerae bacterium
GCATGATGTCGCGCGCCGTCGCGGGGAGCAGGCGCCGCGGTCCGCCGACGAAATTCAGCCCGATGGCATCAGCGCCGGCTTCGGCCGCCGCCGCCGCGTCCGCCGGGTCCGTGATACCGCAAATCTTGACCCGCAAGCCGCACCCCAAACGTGGCGTTCACGGCGATCTTAGGGTCCGGCCGTCGGCCGGTCAAATGGATCGATCTCTGCCGAAGCCGCCCACCGGGTCATGGGCCGCTCAAAGCACGCGTGGAGTCGTCCTCTTTCAGACCTGCGCCGGCCTCTTATAATCTTCGGGCATGAGGGACGGACGAAGCCGCCCGATGCCGCGGATGCTCCGACCTCCGCCGTTGCGAGAGCCGCGGCTGGACCGATCCATCCGGGAACGTCGAAGGCTCGGTTTCGCGCGGCGCCCGTTATCTCGGCCACAGGCCCCCAAGGATCGATCATGGCCAGAAAAGACAAGGACCTCCGCGTTCCCCGGCAGGGGGACCGGCCACTCGATGACGCCCTTCAGGAAGAGCTCGACGCCGCCTTGGGCGGCATGAGCCTGATGGACATGCTGGACGCCGAAGAGGCCGCCGCCCGGGCCCCGGTTCGCGGCGCGGCCGCGGGCGTCAAGCGCGGCAAGGTCATCTCGGTCACGCCCGAGGACGTCTTCGTGGACATGGGCGGCAAGAGCACCGGCGTGCTGCCTTCGGCCCAGTTCGACGAGGAGCCGCTGCCGGCCGTCGGTGACTGGATCGAGGTCGTCATCGCCGGCTTCGACGCCAGGGACGGGCTGCTCAAGCTCTCGCGCCAGGGGGCGGTGCAGGCCGTCAACTGGGAATCCATCACCGAGGGCACCGTCGTCGAGGGCCGCGTCACCGGACACAACAAGGGCGGGCTGGAACTGCTCATCGACGGCATCAAGGCCTTCATGCCCATCAGCCAGATCGAGCGCGGGCGCGTCGAGGACCTGGCCCCCTACGTCAACAAGCGGCTGCGCTGCGAGATCACCGACGTCCGCCGGGACGAGCGTCAGATCGTGGTCTCGCGGCGCAACGTCCTGGACCGCGAGGCCGCCGAAGAGGCCGCCCGCACCTTCGAGACGCTGGTCGAGGGCCGTATCGTCAAGGGCACGGTCAAGACCATCATGCCCTACGGCGCGTTCGTGGACATCGGCGGGCTGGACGGCCTGCTGCACGTCAAGGACATGGCCTTTTCCCGCGTCGAAAAGCCCGAGGACGTGGTCAGGACCGGCCAGCAGATCGAGGTCATGATCCTCAAGATCGACCGCGACACGCGCAAGCTCTCGCTGGGTCTCAAACAGGTCCTGCCCGATCCGTGGGCCGACGCCGAGTCGAAGTGGCCGGTGGATACGGTGGTCACCGGGCGGGTGACGCGGCTGGAGGGGTTCGGGGCGTTCGTGGAGCTGGAGCCCGGCGTCGAGGGGCTGGTGCCCATCAGTGAAATGACGTTTGAGCGGCGGATCAGGCATCCCAGCGAGATGGTCAAGACCGGCGACGTCATCAAGGTGCGCGTGATCAGCATGGACCTCGGGCAGCGCCGCATCGGCTTGTCCATCAAGCGCGTCGGCGACGACCCGTGGATGGGCGCGTCGGCCCGCTGGCCGGCCGACAGCATCGTCAGCGGCACGGTCAAACGCCTGGCCGAGTTCGGCGCGTTCGTGGAACTGACCCCCGGCGTCGAGGGCCTGATCCACGTCAGCGAATTGAGCGATCAGCGCGTGCGGATGCCCGCCGAGGTGGTCCGCGAGGGCCAGCAGGTCACCGCCAAGGTGATCGAGGTGGACGAGGACCGCCGCCGGATCAGCCTCTCCATCAAGCGCATCAAGGAAGACCCTCATTACACCGGCGAAATCCCCGGCGCCGCCGCCCCCCAGCCCGCCAGGCAGGACAAGAAACGCAAGAAGCCGCTCAAGGGCGGGTTGGAGTGGTGATCGAAAGCTCCTCGGGGCAACGCCGACTCGACTCGATTCCTGCCTTGCGCTCAACGGGCTGGCCTTCAAAGGGCGGAGCCGCCTTCGCTCCACACGGAGGGCGGGCAACAAACGCCCCAAGGCGCGCGACGCCCGCGGAAAACAGGTCACTGCCCGTTCCAGGGCCTTGTAACGGCGCTCATGGGCACAACGAACCCGCGTTTCGGTCGGCGGGACTTCGCGCCGCGCATCAGCCGAAATCGGCCGCGATACTTGACGGTTCCCGGGTGCGACCCATAATCCGGGTGCCGGACAATCGAACCGTGCTCGCGCCCAGGATGATCGCCGCCGGCGATTCCGTTCAGCAGGCCGAGGGCGGGCGTCCGCTGTCCCCCGCGCGGTGACACGCGAATCGCGCTGCCATCCCGCAGGATGTTCGCCCATGACAAGAGTCTTGGTTTATTCCGCCCTCCTGCTGCTGGGCCTCATCGGCTCGCAGTTCCTGCCCGTCCTGGCGGGCGAGCACTACCGCGCCGTCTTCCAAGGCGTGATGCCGCTGACCATGGTGTGCCTGGCGTACATCATGATCGGCGTCGGGCGGGAGTTCGAGATCGACAAGAGCAACCTGCGGCAGTACGGCTGGGACTACGTCGTCGGGGCCACGGCGGCGGCCTTTCCGTGGGCCTTCTGCTGCCTCTACTTCGTCTACGTCCTGGTGCCCGGCGAGCACTGGGGCAGTTGGCCGGTCTGGAAGGAAGCGCTGCTGGCCTCGCGTTTCTCGGCGCCCACCAGCGCGGGCGTCCTGTTTTCGATGCTGGCGGCGGCGGGGCTGGCCGCCACCTGGGTGTTCAGGAAAGCCCGCATCCTGGCCATCTTCGACGATCTGGACACGGTCCTTCTGATGATCCCGCTCAAGATGGCGATGGTGGGCTTCCGATGGCAACTGGTCGTCATCATCGTGGTCATGGTCGCGCTGCTGACCATCGGCTACCGCTACCTTCGCGCCTGGAAATTGCCGGGCTCGTGGAAAGCGATCCTGGGATTCTCGGTGGTCATGGTGATCGTCGTCGAGATCGTCCATCACCTGTCGATGAAGATCGACCAGAACGTGCCCATCCACGTCGAGGTCCTCCTGCCCGCGTTCGTGCTCGGGTGCGTGATGCGCCATCCCGAGGGGCACGGCGGCGGGCCCGACGACGCGCCCCGCGCCGAGCCTGACG
>JABRVU010000365.1:0-3191 GCA_039961895.1 Phycisphaerae bacterium
CACGGGACCTTTTCAAAACTATCCCGGCCCATCAGGGCCGTGTTACTGTACGCCCTGGCGCCCGCCGCATAGCGGCGGAAAAGGGCAAAAGTCGAGCTTAGGACATACTCTAATATGACAGCGCTGGTTCGCCTCTGGAGCGGCCGGCCGCGAGTGCCGGTCGTGGAGTTTGGGGCCTTCCACCAGCGGTACTCACGGCAGGCCGCTGCCCGCTGGCGCCGTGATGCGAATGGTCAGGGTACCCGCGGTTCCCGCCGAAGTGTCTGGAACATCGGGGTTTTTACAAGCTTTTTATCCACAATCGGTTAGGGAGCAGGTGCGGTATGATTAAGGCCAATGAACTGTCCCGCGGCAAGGTGGTGGTCTTCGAGGGCAAGATGTACACCGTCAAGGACATCACCCACGTCTCCAAGGGCAACTGGCGAAGCTACATGCAGGTCAAGCTCAAGGATTTCAAGACCGGCCAGATCATCGACCAGCGCTTCAACATGGACGACCGGCTCGAGACCGCCTTCGTCCAGACCAAGGAATACGAGTACCTCTACCGCGACGGCAGCGACTTCATCCTGGCCGACCCCGAGACCTACGACCAGTTCCCGGTCAGCGAGGAGCTCTTCGGCGACTCCATCAAGTTCCTCAAGGAGAACATGCGCGTGACCTGCTCGCTGGTGGACGGCAAGATCGTCAGCCTGGAGCTGCCCTACACCGTCGAGCTGAAGGTGATCGACACGCCGCCGGTGGTGAAGGGGGCCACCGCCACCAATCAGCCCAAGGACGCCGTCCTGGAAGGCGGGGCCCGCGTCCGTGTGCCGGCCTTCATCGAGAACGGCGAGATCGTCCGCGTGGACACCCGCACCGGCGAGTACATCGAGCGGGCCAAGTAGTTCAGCCCCGCGTCGCATCATGCGGCGCTGGGAAAGCAAGAAGGGTGGCAGCCGCGCCCGCCGCGAGTGGCGCCGGCATTCATCGAGGAGGGTGTTCGCCCGAATACGGATCGGCATTGCAGATGACCGTTGGGGAAGAGGCTATGAGCGTCTGGCCGCGAATGCGCACGCAGCCCGGGGGAGCTCATGTCCAGCACCACCCGACCGGTTTCGATCGCCGAACCGCTCAGGGCGCCGCTTGAACGTGCCATTCCGCCGCGCCTTGCCGGTCCACGCTCGCCCGGCGACCGGCTGGCGGTTCTGGACGGCTGGCGCGGCATCAGCATCATCAGCGTGCTGGCCAGCCATCTGTTGCCGCTGGGCCCGGCCCGCTGGGACCTGAATCGACTGGCCGGCCCTTTCGGCATGGCCATCGTCTTCACCCTCTCCGGCTTCCTGATCACCAGCAACCTGCTCAAGACCCCTGACGTGCGGGTATTCCTGATCCGCCGCGCGTGCCGCATCCTGCCGCTGGCCTATCTGTTCATGCTGGCCGTGTTGGTGGTCCAAGGGAGGGACCTTCGCCATTACCTGGCCTACCTGACCTTCACCGTCAACTACCACCAGCCCGATGTTACCATCAGAACGATGAGCCCGCTCTGGAGCCTCTGCGTCGAGGTCCACTTCTACCTCTTCGCGGCCATGCTGGTCGCGGTAGCGGGCCGGCGGGGATTGCTGATCCTGCCGGTCCTGGCCCTGGTGGTGACGGGGCTGCGCGTGGCGGAAGGAGCCACCTTGGTGATCCGTACGCACCTTCGCGTGGACGAGATCCTGGCTGGGGCAAGCGTCGCCCTGCTCCACGGCTGGCCGCGCGGACAGCGGGTGCGCGACGGGATCGGGCGGGTGCATCCCCTGGCCTGGGGCATTCTGTTGGCGGCCTCCTGCTATCCCCATCCGGCCGTGCGTCCCCTCAATTACGTCCGCCCTTACCTGGCCGGCCGATGGTGGCCAGCACGCTCTGGGGCCGCCCCGCCGGATGCGGGATGCTTTACGGGCGTTTTCTCAAGTACTTCGCCGATACTTCCTATGCCCTCTACGTGGTCCACTCCCTGGCCCTGGCGGGCTGGTTCGAGACCGATTCGAGATTGGAACGGTATCTCCTCAAAAGGCCGGTCGGCCTCCTGATGACGTTCGCGCTGGCCCACCTCTCGACATTCCACTACGAACGGTATTGGATCGAATTCGGCAGACGCTGGTCGGCGCACGTCGCCGACGGCAGTGCCGGCCTGTTACGGTGGATAACGCCGGCGGAGCTTCTGCGCCGGCAGGTCCGGGCGGACAAACCCCAGCCTTTCATCATGCAACCGCGGGGAAGTGAAAAGGGCGAAGAAGTGGATAAGCTTCGCTCCTCGTGAACCCTGCCGGATCATTCCGCCCGGTGGCGCCCGCGTGGAACGGTCGGGTATTGAAAAACCCGCTCCACGGGGTTTTCAAAGCGCATCGGCGCGAGCACGTTGGCGGCGCGGGGATACTTCCACCAGGCGCCGTGGCGGCTTCCAGGCTGGAAACCGGGAACGGGAGACGGGAAACTGGGCGCGGGAAGCCTTCCCCCGAGGACCGCGCCGCGGAAGAGGTTGTTCGATCAGGGTGATCCATGGAGCCGCTCATCCCCAACCGCCTGCTGTTCCGTTTCGAGTTTCCGATCCGCTACCGGAAGAGCCCGGTCCTCGACGGCGATCTGTCCGACTGGTCGGAGGCCTGGCTGGTGCCGGACTTCGGCGGGCTCGACGGGCAGCCCGGTTTCGGCAAGGTCTACCTGGGCTGGAACGAGAGCGGACTGTTCATCGCCTGCGACGTGAACGGGCGCAAGTCGCCGTTCGAGTGCGATCCGAAGTCGTTCTGGAAGGGCGACAATCTGCGGCTGTGCACCGACATGCGCGACACGCGGGACATCAAGCGCGGGTCGCGCTACTGCCAGCAGTTTTATTTCCTGCCCGCCGGCGGCGGGGGCGATGGTCGCTCGCCGACGGCCGGGGCGGCCCGGATCGTGCGGGCCACCGAGAACGCCCCCCTGCCTCCGCCGGGCAGCATCCGGGTGGCCGGCCGCCGCGAGGGCCCGCGCTATACGCTCGAAGGCCACGTGCCCGCCGCCGCCCTGGCCGGCTTCGACCCCGACGAGCATCGCCGGATCGGCGTCTGCGTCGTGCTCGAGGACAAGGACCTCGGCCAGCAGTTCCTCACCGTCGGCGACGAACTCAACTGGTACCTCGACCCCAGTACCTGGGCCACGGGTGTACTGACCCGGTAAGGCGATGGCCTATCCCGGCG
>JABRVU010000366.1:0-6592 GCA_039961895.1 Phycisphaerae bacterium
TCGTGGTGGTGTTCAACTCGTTCATTCCGGGAGCGACCATCCGCTGGCTGACCCGACGGCTGGAGCTGGAGGCGCCCGAGGTGCCCGCGCCGCTGGCGGCGCTGGAGATCAACTCGACGCGCCTGCTCAACGGCGAGCTGATGTCGTTCTTCGTCGCAGAGCCTCTGGCAGTCTGCAACGCGCGGATATCACAGATCCCGTTTCCCGCTTCTTCGTCGGCGGTGCTGCTGGTCCGCGGGGAGGAGCTGATCGCTCCGCGCGGCAGCACGGTATTGCGGGCCGGGGATCACGTGTACGTCTTCTGCCGGACGGAAGACAAGCCCTTCATCCTGTTCCTGTTCGGCCGGCCCCAGGAACACGGGTAAACCCGCCCTCCCCGGGCGGGTCCTGGTCGCTGCTACGGACGTTCACCCTGAAAAGCCGCCGGGGGTTCCCAATCCGCGCCGAAACGGCTAGGGTAGAGGCGGTCCTTATCCCTGACAGGAGGATGTGCGATGCCCACGACAGTCAAGGCCATCCCGGATGGTTACACCGCGATCACGCCGCACCTGCGGATCAAGGGCGCGGCGGCGGCCATCGAGTTCTACAAGAAGGCCTTCGCCGCCGAAGAGCTGTTCCGCATGCCCATGCCCGACGGCAAGGTGGGCCACGCCGAGCTGCGGATCGGCGGGGCGGCGCTGATGCTGGCCGACGAGTGCCCGGAAGTGAACATGTTCGGCCCCGGTCCCCAGGGATCGGGCGTGACCATCCACCTTTACGTGGAGGACGCCGACGCGGTGTTCGCGCGGGCGGTGGCGGCGGGGGCCACGCCGACCTTCCCGGTCACCGACATGTTCTGGGGCGACCGTTACGGCAAGGTGCGCGATCCGTTCGGCCATGACTGGTCGATCGCCACCCACAAGGAAGACCTCAGCCCCGAGGAAATGGCCCGCCGCGGGCAGGAGGCCATGGCCCGGATGGGCTCGGGCAAAGGCCATTGACCAACCCGCCCGCCGCGCGGTGAACGTTCGGCATGTTCGGTTTCCAGGTCACGGCGGTTGAGCCGCGGGGCCGGGCCCGGTGCGGCCTGATGAGCACCGCGCGCGGCGCCGTGCGCACGCCGGCGTTCATGCCGGTGGGCACGCGGGCCGCGGTGAGGGGGGTCTGGCCGGGACAGGTCCGCGAGAGCGGCGCGGATATCCTCCTGGCCAATACCTATCACCTGCTGCTTCGGCCGGGGCCGGAGCTGATCGCCGAACTCGGCGGCGTTCACCGCTTCATGGCCTGGGACGGCCCCATCCTGACCGACAGCGGGGGGTACCAGGTCTTCTCGCTCTCCGACCTCAACGAAGTGACCGACGCGGGCGTCACCTTCCGGTCGCACATCGACGGACAACGGGTGCACCTGGACCCGCGCGAGGCCATGCGCGTGCAGACC
Organism: Phycisphaerae bacterium; assembly: GCA_039961895.1. GTDB lineage: Bacteria > Planctomycetota > Phycisphaerae > UBA1845 > PWPN01 > JAAXZI01. The sequence continues at coordinate 1,418 of JABRVU010000366.1, forward strand.
CTGCTGGGCGCGGACATCGTGATGTGCTTCGACGAGTGCCCGCCGGGCGACGCGGACCGGGCCACCGCCGCACGGGCGGTGGAGCGGACGGTGCGCTGGGCCGGGCAATGCCGCCTGGCCCTGGCCGAGTTCGCCGGGCAGCGGCCTGTATCGTCGAACCGCGGCCCGGCCGAGCCCCCGGCGCTGTTCGGCATCGTGCAGGGCGGAGTGTATTCGGACCTGCGGATCGAGTGCGCCCGGCGGCTGATCGAGTTGGACTTTCCCGGCTATGCGATCGGCGGGTTGTCCGTCGGCGAGACGCACGAGCAGATGGCCGCGGTGCTCGACGACCTGGCCTGGCGGCTGCCGGCGGATCGGCCGCGATACCTGATGGGAGTGGGCATGCCCCGCGACATCCTGGCGGCGGTGCGGGCGGGGGTGGACCTGTTCGACTGCGTGTTGCCGACCCGGAACGGACGGCGGGGGTATGCCTTCACCGCCACCGGACCGCTCCGTCTGCGGAACGAGCAATTCCGCCGTCAGGACCGCCCCCTGGAGGACGACTGCCCCTGCCCCACCTGCCGGGCTTTCAGCCGGGCCTACCTCCGCCACCTGTTCATGGCCGACGAGATGCTCGGGCCCATGCTGGTGAGCGTTCATAACCTGTGGTTTTTTCAGCGGTTGATGGCCCGGTTGCGCGACTTGATTCCGACCGGGGATTGGGCGACCATGCTGGCGGAGTTCCCGGTGGCGGCCGGCGTCGGCCACGAACCATCATAGCCTTGGCCGCACGGCTACTCGGCCCGCCCCGGTGCAGCGAAAGCCTCTTGCACAGGATTGCCCCGACATGCATCTCCTCGCCGAAGGTGGCGGCAGCAGCGCCCCGTTCATGCTGGCCCTGGTCCTGGCCATGGTCGTCTATTTTTTCATCATCAGCCGCAGCGCCACCAAGGACAAGAAACGCTACCAGGAGATGCTCGCCAACATCAAGAAGAACGATCGGGTCATGACCATCGGCGGGATCATCGGCTCGGTGGTGTCCACCACCAACGACGAGGTCGTGCTCAAGGTGGATGAATCGGCCAACGTGAAGATCACCTTCGTGCGCAGCGCCATCAAGAAGGTTCTGACCGAGGAGCCCAAGGCCGACGACCTGAAGTGACCCCTCGCGGCGGCCCGCTCGAGGCCCGTCATCCGGGACTTCGAGGCCGCGGGCAGCGCCGCTCGACGCCGCGATTCATGGTGATCTACGACGCGATCGTGATCGGCGTGGGCGGGATGGGCAGCGCGGCCCTGTATCACCTGGGCCGGCGCGGACTGCGCGTGCTGGGCATCGAACAGTTCGGCGTGGCCCACGACCGCGGCAGCTCGCACGGTCAGACGCGCATCATCCGCAAGGCCTACTTCGAGCATCCCTCCTACGTGCCGCTGGTGACGCGGGCCTACGCCCTGTGGGCGGCGCTGGAGAGCGCGACCGGCCAACGGCTCTTCAGGCCGACGGGCATGTTGCTGGCCGGTCCGCCGGACGGCGCGATCATCAGCGGCGTGCTCCGTTCGGCCGCCGAACACCGGCTGGACATCAGGACGCTGACGGCGGCGGAGACGGATGGGCGATTTCCCGCGTTTCGCATTCCGCCCGGCCAGAGCCGCCTGTTCGACGCCGAGGCGGGCTTTCTGCGCGTCGAGGAATGCGTGCGGGCCCATGCCTACGCGGCCTGTTCGGCCGGGGCCCGCCTGCTGACGGGCGGCGCCGTGCAATCCTGGTCGGCGCGGGGCGACGAGGTGGTGGTCCGCGCCGACGGACGGGAATTCCGCGCCGCCCGGCTCATCATCGCCGGCGGGGCCTGGGCCGGCCGGTTGCTTGCGGACCTGAACCTGCCCCTCGAAGTCCGCCGCAAGGTCATGCTCTGGTACGCGACGACCAGCGACGCCCATGACCTCGAGCGCGGCTGCCCGGTCTTCGGCTTTGAAACGACCGAGGGTTTTTTCTACGGCTTTCCCGCGCTGGACCAAGGCGAAATCAAGCTCGCCCTGCACGGCGGCGGGCAGGCGGTCGAGGATCCCGCCGGCGTCGACCGCGGCCTGCACCCGGAGGACGAGGCCCCGCTGCGGCGGTTCATCGCCGAATACCTGCCGTACGTCTCGCCCAGGCCGCTGCGCCACGCGGTCTGCCTGTACACCATGACGCCGGATGAACACTTCGTGATCGACACGCACCCGCGACATCCGAACGTGCATTTCGCGGCCGGCTTCAGCGGGCATGGCTTCAAGTTCGCGCCGGTGGTGGGGTCGGTGCTGGCGGATCTGGCCGTCCAGGGACGGACCGACGAACCGATCGGGTTTCTGTCCGCGCGGCGGTTCGCGCGGCCCTGAACCCCCCGCCCGATTGCCCGGCTTCACAGCGCGAGCATGTCGGCGTATTCCTTGAAACGGGCGGCGACGTCGGCCTCGGTGACGGTCTGAAGCCGGTTGAGGCTGAAGTCCTCGATGGTGAAGGAGGCCAGAATCGTGCCATAGGCCAGGGCCCGCTTGAGGACCGGCACGCCGAACTCGGCCTGCGTGGCCAGGTAGCCCATCATGCCCCCGGCGAAGCTGTCGCCGGCGCCGGTGGGGTCTTTGACCAGCGTGGCCGGATAGGCCGGCAGGGCCGCCGCCTGCTCGCGCGTGACCAGCATGGCCCCGTGCTCGCCCTTCTTGATGACCACGAAGCGCGGGCCGAAGTCGAGCACCTTCCGGCCGGCCAGGATCAGGTTGTTCTCGCCGGCCAGCAGCCGGGCCTCCGCGTCGTTCAGGATCGCGCCGGTCACGCCGGCCAGCGTCCGGGCCAGGCTCTCGCGCTGCGTGTTGATCCACAGGTCGCGCGTGTCGGCCACGATGAGACGCGGCCCGGTAAGCTGCCGGACCAGGTCCTGCTGCAAGTCGGGATGGGTGGCCGCCAGGAAGACGTATCGGCTGTCGCGGAAGGGCTCGGGGATCTTCGGTCCCGCCTCGGCCAGCACGTTGAGTTCGATCCCCGTGGTCTGGGCGTCGGAGGTGGGGGTCTCGTAGCGACCCGACCAGCGGAAGGTCCTGCTGCCCTTGCGCACCTCGAGCCCGGTCAGGTCGATGTCGCGGCGCTCGAGAAACCGCCGGAAATCGGGCGGGAAATCCTCGCCCACCACGCCCACGAAGCGCACCGGCGCAAACAGCCGGGCCGCGAACGAAAAATACACCGCCGATCCGCCGTAGACGTTCCTGACCTCACCGAACGGCGTGCGGACGTCGTCGATGCCGATGCTGCCGGTCACGAGCAGGGACAATGCGGGCCTCCTTGTGGTCTGGGGGGTGAAGTGTAGAGGCCCCTCGAGGCCTTGCCAAGCGCGAGAGCGCAGGGAGCTCACGAGATGGGTTCGGCGGGTTCGACCTCGACCATGAGGACGACGTGGCTTTGTCGGACTTCGAGGTCGTCCAGCGGTGCTACAGCGGCCGCCGCCGGCACACCGCCTCGACGGGGCGCGGGCTCGCAGCCCCGCGTGAAGCGCGGCCCGGCCCGTGGAAAGCCGTTGGTATCAAGCACCCGGCGAGAGGGAGTGACAATCCGACCGAGCGCGGGTATAGGAAAGAACGGGACGGCACGGCCTCGTGAAAAAGTGCCGGCCATGCGGTCTGATGCAAGCCGTCCCGCTGAACCGGCCGAGCCGGCCCACCTTGATCGCTCGCGTGGAGGTGGCTGATGCCGTGTGTTCCGCCAACAGACGGGTTTGGAGTGCCTTCTCGAACCCGTGGCGACCTGCCCCCGTGCCGGTCATGCCAGCGCGTGGACCGTTCACGGTCTGCACGCGGCCGGGCCTTCGCCGATCTCGTCCTTTGCCGCCCGTGCCTGGCACCCCTGCTCGCGTTGATCATCACCGGCGTCGCGGCGGGCCAGGAGAAACCCGCGGCTCCGGTCAAGGTCAGCCCCCGGCTCGAACGCTGGTTGGAGCCCCAGGAATGGAAGCGCGACGGCGATCAGCCCATCCTGGCGCTCGGCGAAAAGGGCGGCTTCGACGACACCCATATCTTCGCGCCCCACGTCATCCACGAGAACGGCGAATACGCGCTGTACTACAGCGGTTCGCAGCGCTGCGTGGAGGCCGGCACCTACAAGGGCGTGGTCAAAAGCGGCGACCACCGGCTCTTCAAGCTCGGACTGGCCAGGAGCAGGGACGGCGTTCATTTCAAGCGCTACAGCAGGGACCCGGTCTTCAGCTTCGGCGACGACGTCCACTCGGTGCTGACCGCCGCCATCCTCAAGAACCCCGACGGCTCCGTCCACCGCGAGAACGGCAGGCTGCGCATGTATTTCGCGGCCTGCGACTTCCCCGGCGGGACCTATGAACACAACCTGTGGGAGACCACCAGCGAAGACGGCGTCCACTGGGCCCGACCCACCCTGACCCTGAAAAACGCCTACGCCCCCTGCGTCATCAAGGAGGGCGACAGGTACCGGATGTGGTATACCTGGATCGACAAACACCCCTGGCACACCAACCACGCCGAGAGCGCCGACGGCACGCACTGGACCATCACCGAGAAGCCCTGCATCGTGATGGACCAGGAGTGGGAGGTGAAGGACCAGGTCTATCCCATGGTCATCAAGGCCGACGGGGTCTACCTGATGATCTACGGATGCTATTGGAAGGACGAATGGCACACCGCACTGGGCTTTGCCGTCAGCGAGGACGGCCTGACCTGGACCAAGCATCCGGCCAACCCGGTCTTCACGCCGGAGCCGAAGAACCGTTGGGAATCGCACTTCACCACCAGCCAGACGTTGCTGCCGCTGCCGGACGGCGGTTTCCGGCTCTGGTACGCGGCCCGGACGGCGCCGGAGGTCATCAACGGCCGGAAGGTGTGGACGCATCTGTACTTCGGCCTGGGGACGGCCAGGTGGGCCGGCCCGGCGAAGCGGCCGGGATGAGCCCGGACCCTGCTTCGTTCGCCCCGTGGCAAGGAGGTTGCACTCGCGCGAATGTCGCCCGGTTTGTCAGGATGATTCCGCTGCTTGCGTCCCGATGCGGAATGAGGGGATGACCCTCATGGGCTCGGAACATCCTGCGGAATTGCCCCAGAACGACTGCTCTCGGCGGAGCGCGGGGCATCAAACGACGCATGGGACGCCAATCCACTTCTCCAGACGGTCGATACGAACCCTGAAGCGGCGGACGTTGGCCGGCG
>JABRVU010000367.1:0-2964 GCA_039961895.1 Phycisphaerae bacterium
GCTGAAGACGGGATGGAGTAGGGGGGGTCGGGCGGTGGTGATGACTCCGCTGGATGAGACAACGCTTTTTCCATCTGCCCTCATTCGCACTTTCCCGCACCGGGGCGTTGCGGATCCCGGCGCGGCGCAGTATACACGCTGAGTTCCGTTTCAGGCTTTCAACAGACTTGTGTAGGTCCCTCGCACTCCGGCGTGGGCCGACGTCACAGGAGGCGATCCCATGCATGATTCCAGCACGCGGCGTTCGTTTCTGAAGGCGCTGGGGCTGGGGGCGGCGGCCTTCGGCCGGCAGTCCGCGGCAGCCGGGCAGGAGAAGCCCATCCAGGGCTTCGAGAAGGCCCCCGAGGACCCCGATGCCTCCAGGGGTTGGAAGCCCGTCTCGGACAAGAAGCTCCGCGTGGGGATCGTCGGTTACGGCGTGTGCAGGTTCGGGGCGGCCTTCGGCTTCCAGAACCATCCCAACGTCACCGTGGCCGCGGTCAGCGATCTCTTTCCCGACCGCTGCGCGGCCCTGGCCAAGGCCTGCCGCTGCGAGAAAACCTACCCCGCGCTCGAAGAGCTGGTCAAGGACGACGGGATCGACGCGGTGTTCGTGGCCACCGACGCCCCCAGCCACGCCCGGCACTGCATCGAGGTGCTCAAGCACGGCAAGCACGCGGCCTGCGCGGTACCGGCGGTGTTCGGGTCGCTCGAGGAGGCCGATCAACTGTTCGAGGCCGTCAAGCGCAGCGGACGGCACTACATGATGTTCGAGACCTCGTATTTCCACAACGACGTGCACGCCATGCGGCAGATCTACAACGCCGGCGGACTGGGCAAAGTCGTCTACGCCGAGGGCGAGTATTATCACTTCGCGGTCGAACAGATCGACTCCTACAAGGGCTGGCGGGTGGGCCTGCCCCCGCAGTGGTATCCCACCCACTCCAACGCCTATTACACCGGCGTGACCGCCGGCTGGTTCACCGAGGTGTCGTGCATGGGCATGCCCAGCGTCATCGAGAAGTTCAAGCCCTCGAACAACCGCTACCGCAACCCCTTCGGGACCGAGATCGCCCTGTTCCGCACCAGCGAGGGGGGTTCGGCGCGGATGGCGGTGAGCTGGGACACGCCGGGCTTCAGCGGCGAGATGGGCCGGGTCCGCGGGCAGCGCGGCACCTATTACGGCAAGTACGAGGGCCTGGAGAAAAACCTCCCCGACACCCGCAAGCCACCGCTTCCGCCGGGCGTCGAGGCCGGGGGTCACGGCGGGTCGCACGGGCATCTCATGAACGAGTTCGTCACCGCCGTCCTGCTCAATCGCAAGCCGCTGGTGGACGTCGGCGCGGCCCTGAACATGACCGTGGCCGGCATCGTGGCCCACCAGTCCGCCCTCAAGGACGGGGAGCTGATGAAGATTCCGCGTTACGCGCTGTAAGCGGCGTCCCTGTCCTGCTTCAGTCGGAATTGGAGAGATCCGCCGTTGAGCTTCACCCGTCAAGGTGAAAGGAGGGTATCGAAGGTGCCGAAGCCCGCGAATCAGCTCGTACAGTCCGGATCGGCCGGTTGCTCGGCCCCGCTGTAGCACCGCTGAAAGATCCCGAAATCACCCTGGTCCACATCGCCATCGGCGTCGAGATCGGCGCGGACGTGTCCATTGGCGTCGGGCATGAGGCCGCAGCCGCCTGGTGGATCGGCCGGGTTGTAGGGCACACCGGGACCGGTGGCGCACGCCTGGAAGACGGCGAAGTCGGTCGTGTCCACATGGCCGTCGCAGTTCAGGTCCGGTGGCACGCGTGGTCGCCAGGTGCGAGCAGTCACCCTGGCCTGGACGATGGGCCAGATATCGGACCAGGCCGCATCGTCGATGGGGAATCCATATTCGCCACGGAAGAGAGCGCGCAGGTCTTCGCCCGCCGACGCGCTGACGGCGGCAACGAACCAGGCGGCCTGTTTCTCCACGGTGTCCATCGCGCAGGGCAGCGGTTCCGGGCTGGGCAGGAAAGTGCTGAACAGGTCGAACCAGACCTTCGGGCCGTAGCGGTCGTTCAGGTCGAGAAGGATGCCGTCGACGATGTCGGGGTCGAGGTTGTCATAGTGTGCACCCCTGGCGCGATAGTCGGCCAGGGATTGCCGCCAGGCCGACATCATGCCGCGGATGTGCCGGTCGATGTCGGTGATGGCCAAGGGACCGAGGTTGCCCGGGCAGGTGGTGATGTCCTGCCAGGCCCACAGAGCCGCCAGGGAGGCCAGACCTTCGCTGTAGGCGGTGTTGTGGCCGGGGGACGGCGACCAGAGATACATATTGAACGCGTTGCAACTCGCGGTGATATTGTGGCCGATCTCGTGGAAGATGACAAACCACTGGGGCGTGCGGTTCTCCGGGTCGTTGATGATGTAGCAGCTGTTGTGCGCGGGTTTGCCGAACTCCCAGCCGAGCCGGATGGGATTGCCGCTGGCGCCGCAGGGGGCGGTGCCAGGACCCTCCCCGACGTCGAGTACCAGGTACAACAGGCCCTTCCCGGTGTACACGTCGCCGACGCCGGCCTGCTGCGCGGCGTAGGCCCGGTCGGTGGCCTCGACCACCTGATAGTGAGCGGTGAGACAGGCGAGGTCGACACCTTCGATCACCGGCGGCAGGTAATAGGCAACGTGCTGGCCGGGGAACATCTGGTGAGATAGTCCCAGGTCGTGTTGGGTGACACGGATCACGGCGGCGTTGTCGGCCATCACGTCATCAGCCCTGACTTCCACGTAAGCAGTCTGCCACTCGTAGACGGGTGCCCAGTGGGCCGTCACAAGACCGGAGGCGTCCACGGTGGCCGAGGTTTCATTGGTGCTCCGGAAGGTCAGGACGTGTTCGGCGTTGGACAGGATATTCCCGTCGGCGTCCCGAATCACGACCTCGAGCATGCCCGTGGGCCGATCGGCCAGGCTGAGCATGAGCAGGGGCGTGGTGACGGTGACGCGGGCGGGGGGGGTGTAGGG
>JABRVU010000368.1:0-5928 GCA_039961895.1 Phycisphaerae bacterium
CGTGGTCGGAAGCCGGCGCTGGACGATCGCCGACCGGTCCGACGCCGCCGGCGTCAAGAAGGCCCTGGGCATGGACGGACAACCCGTTCCGCTGGCCGGCCTGGCCTGCCTGGACGAGGCCGACATGTTCCTGCTGGTGGGCTGCAACCTCGAGCGCACCCACGGCGTGATCGCCTCCTACGTGCGGCGGGGCGTGCTGCACCGGCGGGCCAGGCTGGTGAAGATCAACCCCCGGCACACCTGGCTGACCGACTGGACCGACTTGCAGATCAACGTCGAGCGCGGCAAGGACGACCTGGTGCTCTCGGCTATTCTCAAGTACCTGATCGACGACGGGCGGGCCCGGCTGGACATGCCCGAAGAACTGGCCCGGAAGCTGGCCGCCATGACCGACGACGACGTCTCGGCTGCCGCGGGCGTGCCGGCGGCCCAGTTGCGCGAGGCGGCCAGGCTCTACGGGCAGGCCCAGCGGCCGATGGTCCTCTGCGGCACTGGGGTGACGGGGATCAACACCCGCGGCGTGGCCGCGGCCATGACGCTGGTCAAGGCGGCCCGGCAGAAAACGTCGGCCGGCCGCTGGCGGCTCATGGAACTGGCCGCCGGGGCCAACACTTTCGGCGCCCGCCTGATGGGCACCGGCGAGCTGAACCTGGCCACCCTCGAACCGCACAGCGCCGACGTGGCCTTCGTCCTGCTCGGCGACGACGACCGGCCCTGGGGCCGCGAATGGCTGGAGAAGCTGCGAACGGTCAGCTTCGTCGTGGCCCTGTCGGCCCGTGAACATCCGGCGCTCGAGGTGGCCCACGCGGTGATCCCGACGGCGAGCTGGGCCGAACGGCAGGGAACGTTCGTCAACCTCGAAGGCCGCGTGCAGAAGGCCCGCCCACTGATGAAGCCCGGGCCGGGAATCGTCGATGAAGCGGCCTTCTTCCAGGAGCTGGCCCGGGCCTGGAAGGGGCCCGACCATGCCTGGTCGCCGTCGGCCGGCCTGGAGCCGATCCGCCAGCTCGCCGACGGGCACATGGTGCCGTGTACCTCGAAGGAAACACCGCCGGACCTGGCGGGTCTGGCGGCCCTGACGGCGGAGTGAATCATGGCCAAGAAACGCATTGCGACCGTCTGGCTGTGCGGCTGCTCGGGCTGTCACATGTCCTTCCTGGACCTGGACGAGAAACTCATCGACTTGGCGGGACTGGCCGACATGGTCGCCTCACCGGTCGTGGACGTCAAGGAGATACCCGAGTGCGACGTCGGCATCGTCGAAGGGGCCATCGCCAACGAGGAGAATCTGCACGTCCTCGAGCAGCTCCGGGCCCGCTGCAAGGTGCTGGTGTCGCTGGGCGACTGCGCGGGCTTCGGGTGCGTGCCCATGCTGCGCAACCAGTTCACCACCGAGGAGGTTCTCGACCGGGCCTACGTCGAGGCCGAGAGCATGGCCCTGGGCGAAGTGCCCACCGTGGAGGTGCCCCGGCTGCTGGCGAAGGTCCGGCCGATTCACGAGTTCGTGAAGGTGGATGCGTGGATTCCCGGCTGTCCGCCCAGTCCGCAGGCCATCTGGCAGGCGGTGGCCGAGCTGCTCGGCAGGGAGGCCGGCGAGCCGGTGGCGCTGACGTACGATTGATTCTGTGGGACCGGCCGCGACAAGCTGAGAGCCTACTATGTCTCGCATCATCAAGATCGATCCGGTGACGCGCGTGGAGGGCCACGGGCGGGTGGTGATCCACCTCGATGAGGCCGGGCAGGTCGCCGGGGCCCGCTTCCACGTGGTCGAGTTCCGCGGCTTCGAGAAGTTCTGCGAACGGCGCCACTTCTCGGAGATGCCCACGCTCACCGAGCGCATCTGCGGCATCTGCCCGGTCAGCCATCACCTGGCCAGCGCCAAGGCGGTGGACGCCATCTGCGGGGTGCGGCCCACGCCCACCGCCCGCATGTTGCGCGAGCTGATGCACATGGGCCAGATGATCCAGTCGCACGCCCTGAGCTTCTTCCATCTCAGCGCCCCGGACCTGCTGCTGGGTTTCGACTGCGAGCCGGCCCGGCGGAACGTGTTCGGCCTGATCGCCCAGGACCCGACGGTGGCCCGCCGGGGCATCCGCCTGCGGCAGTACGGCCAGCAGGTGATCGCCGCCGTGGGCGGGCGGAAAATCCACCCCGACGTGTGCGTGCCGGGAGGGATGAACCGGGCCCTCAAAGCCGCCGACCGCGACGCGCTGCTGGCCGGCGCGGACGAGGCCCTGGGCACCACCCGCTTCGCCATCGACCTGCTGCTGGGCTACTTCGAGAAGCACGCCGAGTTTGTGCGGACCTTCGCCTCGTTCCCCTCCAATTACATGGGGCTGGTCTCGCCCGAGGGCCGGCTCGAGCACTACGACGGCCTGCTGCGCATGATCGGGCCGAACGGCGAACGGCTCGAAGACTTCTACGACCCGGCCAGCTACTTGTCGCTGATCGCCGAGGCCGGCGAGGACTGGTCGTACCTGAAGTTCCCGTTCTACCGCCCCCAGGGCTACCCGGAGGGCTCTTATCGGGTCGGCCCGCTGGCCCGGCTCAACGTCTGCGACGCGATCGGCACTCCCCAGGCCCAGCGGGAGCTGGAGCGCTTCCGCTCGATCTGCGGCGGCAAGCCGGTGGAGGGTTCGCTCTATTACCACTATGCCCGGCTGATCGAGATTCTCTACGCCATCGAGCGCGTCGGGCAGTTGCTCTCGCACCCGGACATCTGCGGCGACGACCTGATCGCCGAGAGCTATCGGGTGTTGCCCGAGGGCGTGGGCGTGATCGAGGCCCCGCGCGGGACGCTGTTCCATCATTACGTGGTCGATGAGGGCGGGTCCATCGAACGGGTCAACCTCATCGTCTCGACCGGTCAGAACAACCGGGCCATGAACGAGGCGGTGGCCCAGGTGGCCCGCCAGTACGTGAAGGTCAACGGCGAGGGCATCCAGGAGGGCATGCTCAACCGGGTCGAGGCGGCCATCCGTTGCTATGACCCCTGCCTGTCGTGCAGCACCCACGCCATCGGCCAGATGCCGCTGATCGTCGAGCTGCGCGACGCACGGGGAGCGCTGGTCGATCGCGTCCAGAGGGGGTGAGTCCGATGCCCGAGCCGATCCGCATCATCGCCTGGGGCAATCGCGGCCGGTCCGACGACGGCGTGGCCCTGGTGCTGGCCGAGAGGCTCGCGGCCCGTTTCGCGGGCGATCCGGGCGTCGAGGTTCAGCAGTATCATCAGCTCGGGCCCGAGGTGGCCGACGACCTGGGCCGATGCCGGCTGGCCGTCTTCCTCGACGCCCACGTCCGAGAGGACTGGGACGACGTGGTGGTGGAGCCGGTCCGGCCGTCGGCCGGCGCCGCCGTCTTCGCCCATCACTTCCCGCCGCCGCTGCTGCTGGCCCTGGCCCGCTCGATCAACCTCCGGGTTCCGCCGGCCTGGCTGGTGTCGATCCGCGGGCGCTGTTTCGAGTTCGGCGACGGCCTCAGCGAGCGGACGGCGGGCGGGCTGGCCCGCGCCGAACAGCGGGTGTTGGAGCTGGTGGCCGACGCACGGCGGAACGGCCGGCAGGAGGGATCGAGCCATGCATGAGCTGTCCATCGCCTTGGAGATCGTCCGCCAGGCCGTCGAGATCGCCCGCCGGCACGACGCGGAGCGCATCGAGGAGGTCGAGGTGCAGATGGGCGTGTTGAGGCTGATCCAGCCCGAGGCTTTGCGGATGAGCTTCCAGGCCGCGGCCGAGGGAACCGTCGCCGAGGGAGCCCGGCTGCGCCTGATCGAGGAGCAGGTGGTGGCGGTCTGCAACCACTGCGATTGCCTGTTCCTGCCCCAGACCGGCGACTACACCTGCCCGCGCTGCGCCCGGGCCGACGCCCGCGTCGTGGCCGGCAACGATATCATCCTCAAGTCCATCGTCTGCCGGGCGCCCGAGGAAGCGGGGGTGTCATGAGAATCCACGTGGTCGAGAGCGTCCTGAAGGCCAACGACGCGGTGGCGGCGGTGAACCGTCGGCGGATCGAGGAGGCCGGGGCCCTGGCCATCAACGTGATGAGCGCCCCCGGCAGCGGCAAGACCACGCTGCTGGAGAAGACCATCCCGCGGCTGGCCCCGGCCCGCTGTGCGGTCTTGGTGGGAGACTTGCAGACCACGCGCGACGCGGAGCGCATCGCCGGCGTGGCCGCCGACGTCGCCCAGATCAACACCGGCACCGGTTGTCACCTCACCGCGACGCAGGTGGCCGACGGGCTGGCCCGCTTCGAGCTGGAGCGGATGGACTACGTGCTCATCGAGAACGTCGGCAACATGGTCTGCCCGGCCGGCTTCGACCTGGGCGAGCACCTGAGAGTCGTGCTGCTGAGCGTGCCGGAGGGCGATGACAAGGTGGCCAAGTATCCGGGCCTCTTCCAGCAGGCGGACATCGTGCTGCTGACCAAGGTGGACCTGCTGAGCGTGCTGGACTTCGACCAGGAACGCGTGCGCGAGGATCTGTCGCGCATCCAGACCCGGGCCCCGCTGCTGCGGCTGTCGGCCCGGACCGGAGAGGGAATGGACGAATGGGTGCGGTGGGTCCAGGGGCGCCGGCGGGGGGTCGCCCGGTAGCGGCCTTCGGGGATGCGCCCGACGGGGCCGCGAGATCAGCCGGGCCGATGGACCGTTTCAAGACAGTGGCAGGGGCAGTCGTCGGGGAAGTGGATGGCCAGCTCCAGGCCGCGATACCGGCGGTAGCGGTCGCGTTCGGCGCAGGCGAACTCGGCGGCCTGTTCGCGGGTCGGGAAAGACCTGATCCGCTGGCGGGTGCCCTGGCCGCGGCAGATGGTCACCGTCCAGTCGTTGCCCCTCTCTTCCCGTAATACGCAGATATCGCCGATGGGCTCGATGGTCACGGCTGGCCTCCTGACCGGTCCGCTGAAGGTCTCCATCATCTGGTGTAACGTCCGTCCGTCCGGTCCGTCAAGGGGCTGGGCGTCGGGTTTCGAGTTCGGCCCGGGCGTTGGGGATCTGGCGCGTCAAGCGCCCTCCAAAAGGAAGGCCGCGTCGTCGCCGTGAAAAGCAGTGAGGTCTGACGGCGACGACGCGGTTGTTAGAACGGTACGAACCGATAACTGCCCTGCCTTGTTCGGGCCGGAGAGGGGATTGCAGCGGCAGGGCCTCGGAACGTTATCTGCCCGCACCGGTTCGTGGCACGGTGGACCTTAAACACTCCTTATCCACACTAAGATAGCATTATGAACAGCGCCGGTCAAGCGAAAACCCGGCGATTCCTCGCGTCCGACGGCCGCTAGTTGCGATGCCCAAGTCGCGACTAACGCCTGCTGCAAATCCGGTTGCGGCGGCCGTCGGTTTTTCGGATGGGATGCCTCACGGTGCTTTCAGCGGGCCGGGCGGTGCGAAAACTCACGTTGTCGATCGCGCTGCCTCATCGAAACCGTCTGTCCGCCCGGGTCGGGAACTCGAACGCAGTCAGTCTTGCGGACAGCCGGCGTTTCCGGCCGACTCAGGGTGCCTATGGCATCCCAACGCCGCGGTTATGGAGCAATCCCCGTGCCGCCGCCCGGGGAACCGGCCGAACCGCCCCAAACCGGACAAGAAGGGGGTATCTGACCCCCCTCGACAGAGGGTGTTGGCTGCCCCGTTCTGACCGCCGGCGCGCCGATCGACTGGAAAGCCGGGTGTTTGCCCTATTCGCCCAACTCATTTCTGGCTATTAACAGGTGGACAAATGCGGTAAATGCCGCACCCCATGTGCCGGATGACGCAGGGGCACCAGCGTTCGCCGGCGCGGGGCCCGCTCCGGCGCGAACGACCGGCTGCGATCCGGAAGCTCTGTTCTTGCAATCAGTTAGTACGCCGTGCCGCGAGGGCGGCACCCAAACGGCCCAGCCGTGCGGCCCCCGTCACGTGCCCTCCTGCGCTGGAGGCGGCCGGCGGGGCTGGTG
>JABRVU010000369.1:0-2343 GCA_039961895.1 Phycisphaerae bacterium
GATACCGCCTTCCTCGGGATGTTCGTCAAAGGCGTGATCGCGCCGCCGGACCAGACGCGGCGGGCCCTTGGTGCCCGATTGAGCGAGGAAAAAGCTCATTTCATGAAAGTCCGACTCGGCCCCTTCGGGGCGCACGCGGCGATCCTCGATCGCCAGGAAGCTGATCGCGTCGTTGCCGGCCCCGCCTCCACCGCTGCGTCCGACGATGAGCGGCCGGTTGTCCGGCGGATCGCGGCTCACGTTGCGCAGCCCCGCGACGATCGCCTCCATCGCCCGCCGGGCCTGGGCCACCCGCTGCGTCCGCCGGTCCACTCCCGCCCGCGCCGTGGTCAGCGCCCGCGTGGCGCTCACCGTGGCCGCCACCAGCAGCGTTCCGATGGTCAGCGTCACCAGCGTCTCGACCAGCGTGAAACCGGATCGGCGATCGCGCATGAGGGAGTTTCCAGTTCCAGCTTCTTCATCGCCGGTCCGCTTGCGGCGGTCCGGCGCCGCCGGGGCTCATGCCGGCGGCCGACGCGGCCGCCCTGGCCGGGTAGTCGTTCAGCCAGGTGCCCAGCTCGACGCTGCCGCTGCCGGCCCCGGACCAGTCCACCTGCACGCGCACGTCGAACAGCTCGCCGGCCTGCTTCTGCTGAATGTCCAGCCGCCAGGCGAAGGTCACGTCGCCGAGACGCTCTTCGCCGCTGGCGGGCCGGGCCAGCATCCACACGTGCGGGCCGATCAGATCCACCTCGCCCAGCTTGGCCTGGGCCAGGCACAGGGCCTGGGCCCGCAGCTCGCCGCGCCGCTGGTTGCGCAGGCTCATGCCGGCGGCCGACAGCAGCCCGGCCACGCCCACGCCCAGAATCACCGAGGCCACCAGCACCTCGACCAGCGTCATCGCGCCGACCCGGGAGGGGGTGGCATGGCCACCCGCCGCCCGGAAAGAGCCGCGGGCAACCGCCCGCGCCGGATTCGCGGATTCAGAGAACGCTCGATGACGATCATTTCTCACTTCTCGCTTCTCACTTTCCCGGCTTCGCAGGATGCAACGTCGGGGCTCAGTCCCCCAGGTCCACCTGCTCGTCGAGATCGGCAGGCTGATCGGGGTCGGCGACCACCGCCCGGCCGGTGTGCGCGCCGATCAGCACCGCGACCACGTCGCTTTCGCGGGCGCCGCCGAGGTAGACGTTCGCGCCGCTGGACGTTCCGTCGGGATCGAAGCGGATGCCGTGCGTGCCGGTCGAAAACGTCTGGCCATCCGGCGTTTGCAGCGCGACCTTGTTCACCGCCGCCGGCCAGCGGCCCGATTCCAGCCAGGAGTTTTTCACCATTCGGACCCGCCCGGCCCGGCCGGCAGGCATGACGATCGCATAGCCCCGGCGGTCCAGGTCGATCCGGATTTCAAACGCCTGCCCCCTGGCGACGGCCAGCTCGCGCACCGTCCGGGCGGTGATCGCCAGCCGGCCGGCCGCCTCGCGCAGCTCGCGCCGCTCCAGCGACCGGCCCATGCGCGGCACGATCAGCCCGGCGGCCACGCCCGCCACCACCAGCACCACCACGACCTCCAGCAGCGTGAACCCGCCGCGTCGCCTGCCCATGAGTTTCACCAGTTCCCGATGTCTTTATCCTCGTCTTCGCCGCCCTCCTGCCCGTCGGCCCCCAGCGTGAAGAGATCGAAGTCCGACGAGCGCTGCCCCGGGCGGCGGTAGATGAACTCGCGCTCCCACGGGTCGATGATGTCCCTGGCCTGCACGTACGGCCCCTTCCATTTGGCGGACACGTCCGACGGCGGTTGCAGCAGGGCCCGCAACCCCTCGTGGGCCGACGGATACCGCCCGCAGTCGGCCTGGAACTCGAGCACCTTGCCCTCCAGCATCCTGATGTTGGCCAGGGCCACCGACTGCTTGGCCCCTCCGATCCGGCCCATGAACCGCGGCACGATCAGCGCCGCCAGGATGCCGATGATGATCATGACCACGATGAACTCGATCAGCGTGAAGGCGGACCTCGATCGGGGATTCTGGATCATGGATTCTGGATCGTGGGGCATCGCTTCGCTCCGAAAAAACCGGCCACCCGCGGCCACCGCCCGTTCACGGACCCACGCCCGTGGTCTGAAACTCCACGACGGCCAGCACCAGTCCGGCCACGATGAACCCGATGACGGCGGCCAGGGCCAGGATCATCAGCACCGGCAGAACGCCCACCAGCCGGTCCAGCGTCACGCGGGCCTGCGATTCATGCACTTGCGCGGAGCGCAACAGCATCTCGTCGAGCCGCCCGGTATGCTCGCCCACCCGCACCATCTGCACCAGCAGGGGCGGGAACAGCCCGCTGCGCTGGAGCGGAGCGGCGATCGGC
>JABRVU010000370.1:0-5870 GCA_039961895.1 Phycisphaerae bacterium
CTCGCGCACCGGCACGGGCCTGTCACCGGCGTGGCGGGTGAAACCAACGTTGAAGGACTGCGTCTGCATCGGGATCGCCACCAGCGCCATCACGATGTCGCTCAGGCCGAGCAGGCGGTATGCGTCATGGGACTTGCTGCGGCGCCACGCGGCGTTGTCGAACAGCTGCTGCCGGGCGAGCGACAGCAGCGGCAACCTGTCGACGACATAGGTTTTCGACAGCGAGCGGCAAAACGGGTCGGGAGGAAACTCACCGCTGCGCAGGAAGGCGATCATCAACTGCCGTTGCTCATCGGTCCAGCCGATGTCGATGAGCGTGGCGAAATGGGTGCGGATTCCCTCGGCGGTGGGCGTCACCTCGGCGGATCCGCCCAGCGGACAGCCGGTCATGCGGGCCAGCTCGGCCAGCATGTGGCGTTGCCAGACGCGCGCGTCCGCGCCCAGCTCACGGCACTCGCCGAGAAGCTGGTAGACGGCTGCCACGTCGGCGGCACGCAATCGCCCGGAACGGCTCATCGTGGCGACTCCGCCCCCCAACCATCTGTTTAGAGGGGTAGCCCGACGGTAGCGATAGAGTACCCTGAAATGACCGAGGTGACAAGCCACGGTGGCCTGATCGGCCACAGGACTGATTACAGAATTGCCCTGAAAAGAAGGAGCCATTCCCATGCACTCGACGATCAGCCGGGGCGGGTACCTCCCATTGGGGATCGCGCTGGTTTGCGCCTTCATCCCGGCAGCCGCCCGACCGAGTTTCGGAGTTCAACTCACCTTCAGCAAGGTGGCCGATACCTCCACGCCGGTCCCTGGCGCCGCCGGAATGTTCTTCTACGGATTCTACACGCCCGCGCTGGACAACGGTCGTGTCGCCTTCTTCGGCGCCGGGGAAGAGGTCGATGGCTTCAACACCGTCGAGGGCATTTACACCGACGTGACAGGCGTGCTGACGCGCGTCGCCGATACGACGACGCCCCTCCCCGGCAGCTTCGGAGACGTGACCTTCGAGCTGGAACCGGCCATCGACGGCGGGAATATCGTCTTCCAGACCTTTGGAAACGTCGACGGAGTCTACCTGTTTGACGGCAGCACGCTCTCGGTCCTGGCCGATACCAGCACGACGGCGCCCGGAACCAACGGACAATTCGAGTCCTTCGGGTTCCTCAGCAAACCAGCGATGCACGGCGGCCAAGTGGTCTTCCTCGGCGATGGGCCGGACCTGCACTCCGGCGTCTATCGCTATTCGAGCGGAACGTTGTCGACGGTCGCCGACAGCAAGACGGCCGTGCCCAACCGGATGCAGAACTTCGAGTACTTTGAGTTCACCAACGTCGCCACCCACGCCGGCCGGGTGGCCTTCGTCGGCAATTGGTTCAGCGATCCGGGCATCTATCTGAGCGACGGAGGATCGCTGAGAGCAGTGGCCGATACGTCGATGCCCGTACCCGGCAACCCCGGCGACCTGTTTGTCGATTTCGGCACCGCCTATGGCGGCGTGGACATGGACGCTTCGAGCATCGTCTTCGTCGCGGCGTCGGATTTTGCGTCGGGCGTTTACCGTTACGACCTTGAGACGGGGATCATTTCGACGGTCGTCGACGATGCAACCCCGGTGCCGGGCCAGATGGATGAGCTATTTCAAAGCGACTTCACGTCCGCGTCGGTCAGCAGCTTGGGCGTGGCGATCGCCTACGGAGAGAGCCGGTGCGGCGGGTTCTTCGGCTGCTCCGACACGCCGTTTTTCGGCGTCTACGTCAATTTGGACGGCGAGGTGGCAAAAGTGATTGCGGCCGGCGACCTGCTTGACGGGCGGATCGTCAAGCGGGCCTACATGGGGCCGGAAGGCTTTCGCGGCCGCCAGATCGCCTTTTGGGCCCAGTTCGACGACGGGACCGAAGGAATCTATGTCGCCACGATCGTCCCCGAGCCGTCGGTCGCGGCGCTGGGGCTGGTCTGCTTGCCGGTCGGTCTGATGGTCCGATTTGCCCGGCGCGCGAAGCGAACGCGGTACCGGGGCGCCGTTCCCGTCGGCACGTAAAGCCACGCAGGCGAAGAAAACGGGCGAAGAAAACGGACAGGTTCGTTTTCCGGCCAGCGGTCGATCCGCCAAACTGGCTCATGGTCGACCGGCGCGGCCGGCCGCGCGGACGCCACGTGTTCTCCAATCCCCGCCGGCCAACCGTCCGGGCCGCCCCGGACCGGGCCCGGACGCCACGCATCCCACTCGGCTCCGGTCTCGGCTCGGTTCGCCGCCGCCCCAGGCTGCCCCATAGCCACGCCTCTTGGCTGCGGCCAATATCCGCCTTGGGATGCACTCGTATCATCCGCTGTCAGGACGCTCTCTCAGGCAAGGGCCGTCGGCGCATCGGTCGGCAAGCCAACCCCAGGAGCAGCAGGATCCCCGTTCCCGGTTCGGGGATCAGGCCCAACGTGGCCCGGCCCGGCAGGAGCGGGTCGCCGCTGCGGATGGACCCCGAATACGGGCCGTAATCCAGGTTCCCGTAGCCGGTCACGACCAGGTAATACTGGGTGCCGGCGGTAAGGGTCAGCGTCCGCCGTTCGAACTCTCCGAAGAAGACGTCGTCGATGATCTCGACCAGGTTGGTGAGAGGGTCATTCGGATCAAACCCGCCCGCGTAGAGGTCGAAATGGGCATCCGAGGTGGGCAGCCCGCCGGTCAGCTCGTAGCGCGACGTAAGGTCCACGTGGAACGGCAGGACGTGGTAGGGTACGTTGGTTCCCACCGCGGAAAGGGCAAAGAACGACCCCGGACGGTGCCAGCGGGAGGCGCCCTCGGTGTCTCCGCTGAAGGGGGTGGAATAGCGCACGGCGTCGAAGATGGCGACGCCCACGTCGGTCCAGTTGGCCGACGACCCGGTGAAACGCTGGGCCATGTACATGAAAAGGGGGTCGCCTCCGGCGTAGGCCTGGTCCATGTAGCCGCGCCAGACCAGCGTCTGGGGGGTGGAATCGGCCGAGCTGTTCAGCGCCCGGCCGGGGTCGGCGTAGACGCGGGTGACGCCGGCGAGATCGGCGGCGTCGGCGAACGCCCAGAGGGCCTCGCCGGAATAGGGCCCGCCCGCGACCGGGCTCCAGTCCAGCCCGACGGCGTAGGCGTTGTAGACGCCGGCCGGTGCTCCGATCAGCGGTACGACCTCGGGGTCCAGACCTGGGAGATCGGAACGATTGTCCACCAGCTGGTTGAACGGCGCGAAGACGTGACTGACGGCCCGGACGTCACCGGCCGAGCCGTGCAGGTACGCGAGCAGGCTGATACCGATTGCCACCGACGCGAACGGTCTTCGCATGACTTCCCGACCTCCCGGACGTCTCCGCCGGCTGAATGCCCTGTGAAGTGGATATGAAAAGCCCCTCCGTGACCGTTCGCCGGCCGGCCAAGCATTGCGTCGCCACCAGCACCCTCCCGGCTCACCGGAACTTCTTCAACCATATCACGTCGAGGTCGGGTCAACAAGCATCTTGTGGGCATCAGTCAGGATGCGGAGCCGGACCGCTACGGAATCGGCTTGCCGCCGATTCTGTCGGGCACCCGCGCCGATCCCGCATGGCGTCCCGAACTTGACAGCATCCTTTCCAATCGTATCGTCCTTGGGGCCCTGCGACCCGTCGGCCGACCCGGCTTCGGGGCGTGGCGCGCGTCGCCGATCACGACGTGGAGCAGCGCGGATGCCCCGGAACTGGTTCATCGCCGCCGTTGTCTTCGGGGTGCTGGTCGGCGTGGCCGCCGGCATCGGGAGCTACACGTTCCTATACGCCAATGGGGCCTCGTACCTGACCAACGACCCGGCGGCCTGCGCCAACTGCCACGTGATGCAGGAGCAGTACGACGCCTGGCGCAAATCGAGCCATCACGCCGCCGCCGTCTGCAACGATTGCCACGCCCCGCACGACTTCGCCGGCAAATACGCGACCAAGGCGATCAACGGCTTCAACCATTCGCTGGCCTTCACCACCGGGCGGTTCCCCGAGCCCATCCGCATCACGCCGCGCAATCACCACATCACCGAATCGGCCTGCCGGCACTGCCACCAGGACATCGTTCAGGGGATCGACGCGTTCCACAAGGATGAGGATGCACTCTCCTGCGTGAAGTGCCACCGTTCGGTCGGCCACCTGCACTGATTGACCCCTCCGTCATTTTCCCCGCCGGGGCCAGCCGGCCCGCGGGGGGTGCGCGGATTCAGGCGTTCGGCAGGTGCTGCGAACACGCGCCCGACAGGATTCGAACCTGTGACCCCCGGTTTAGGAAACCGGTGCTCTATCCTGCTGAGCTACGGGCGCAAGATGTACCCGTGCTTATAGCCGGGGCGGCAATGGCCTTTCAAGTTTTGTGGTGATCCGCGCCGGCGTGTGCGACAGAATCGGCGGCACGCCGATCCTGTCACATCCCCGACCTTCGGAATACATGAAAACCTGCTTGCATCTTGTCCTGATCCGGGTAAGCTGCTACGATCTTTGTGAAATAAGTAACAAAGGGCCGGCGGGTCCGGGCGAGGTGCTGATCAGGGAAGGGCGGGCGTCTGCCACGCGACCCACGATTCACAAGAGATTGTCCTGGCGCTAGTTGAGGGTTTCCCGACGCCAGGCATATACCTGGCGCCCCGTCTGCGTGTCGCGGTGCCGTTTGAAAGGCGGATGGTCTTGGCCGTCGTCAATCCTGAGCCCTCGAGACTGGTGCATGAAGGCCCCACGGACGGGTCCGAGGCGGGCGACCTGTGGACGCTCAACTTCGGTCCGCAGCACCCGGCCACGCATACCACCCTGCGCATGGTGCTGGAATTGAGCGGCGAGACGGTCATCGCCTGCACGCCGCACATCGGCTACCTGCACAGCGGGTTCGAGAAGCTGGGCGAGGACCTGGACTACAACCAGTACGTGGTGGTCACCGACCGGATGAACTACGTCAGCCCGATGGCCAACAACATCGCCTGGCATCACGCCTGCGAGAAGCTGTTCGGGATCGAGCTGACGCCGCGCTGCAAGGTCATCCGCACGATCTGCGCGGAACTGGCCCGGATTCAGGACCATCTGCTGTGCGTGGGGGCGGCGGCGCTGGACCTGGGGGCCTTCACCGCGTTCCTCTTCGGATTCAACGAGCGCGAGGGGATCAACGACCTGTTCGAGGAAATCTGCGGGGCCCGGTTCACGGTGAGCTACACGCGGGTGGGCGGGCTGATGCAGGACGTCCCGCCGGAGTGGCCCGGGCACGTGAAGGACTTCTGCCGGCGGCTGCCGCCGGTGTTCGCGGACATCGAGGCCCTGCTGAACCGCAACCGGATCTTCATCGAGCGGACCAAGGGCATCGGGTACATCAGCGCCGAGGACGCGATCCAATGGGGCTGGACGGGGCCGCTGGCCCGGTCGTCGGGGGTGCGCCGCGACCTGCGCAAGGACGAGCCCTACCTGTGCTACGCGGACAACTGGGACGGGAAGGGCTCGTCGGGGGTGGACTTCAAGGTGCCCGTCTCGCGCGGCGGGGACGTGCTGGCGCGGTACCTGGTGCGATTGGAGGAGATGCGCCAGTCGCTGAAGATCATCGAGCAGCTGGTGGACAACATTCCGCCCGGTCCGGTCAACGTGCTGCCGGAGGGCAAGACCACGCTGCCGGACAAGCGCGAGGTGTTTTTCAGCATCGAGGGTCTGATCCACCACTTCGAGATGATCATGACCAACCGGGGGTTCGAGCCGCCGGTGGGGGAAGTGTACGGGGCCAACGAGACGGCCAACGGCGAACTCGGCTTCTACCTGGTCAGCAGCGGGGGACGGGCGCCGTACCGGGCCCGCTGCCGGCCGCCGAGCTTCATCCATTATTCCACGTTCGAGCCGCTGGTGGTCGGGCATCAGATCAGCGA
>JABRVU010000371.1:0-2506 GCA_039961895.1 Phycisphaerae bacterium
GCCTGTCTGAAGTTCAACCCCACGCTCAGCGCCTGCCTGGGCGACAGCGTCGAACAGCTCTTGAACGACGCGGGGCTTTCGGCGGGCATGAACCCCGGTGGCGGCATGGGCGGCGGCAGCGGATATTCCATGCAGCGCAACTCGCTGGCCAACGTGGGGCTGTATGGGAACCTGCCGACGTACGGCCAGCCGACCGAAGCCGGGCGCGGCGGGCGTGACGGCCGGACGGTAGCGCGGCAGAACCGCGGCGGGCGGGCCCGACCTTCCGAATCACCGACCGGCGGTCCCACCGACACCGGCCAGGCCATCGGTACGGCCAACGTCGATGTGCCGCTCCAATATCGTCGCAAAGTCGGCGCCTACTTCGAGCGCATCGCCGAGGAAACCGGGGAGACCGTCAACAGTCGCAAGGCCGGCGGGCATGACGGAAAGTGACAAGGCATGAACGTGCCGGGGAGCACTCCGATGAACTTCAACCGTTGGATCCCGTTCAGCGCGACCGTTGCCGCCGTCCTCGTGGTCTGTTGGAAGATGGCCGCCGCTTTTCAAGCCCCGGCCACGGCGCCGGCCGCGAACCCGACTGTGGTTTCAGCCGCGCCCGCGCCGACCGTCGCTCCCGGCCGAACCGCGGTACCCGCCCCGTTTGCCGGCGACCGCCCGTCGGCCGCGGCGACGCGACCGGCAGGGGCGGGCTCAGCCGATCCGGCCAAAGCCGCGTCCGCCGCGGCGGCCAGGACCAGAACCATCGACAAGCAGCTCGGCGGCGAGGCCGAGAGCATCGTCCAGGTCGCCAACCTCATCTACGCCGGTACCAAGAGCAGCAAGTGCTTCTCCGATCATTTCCTGGTCAAGGCCGAGAAGGAGTCGGCCATCTCCACCAGCCGGCGGTTCCACGCCGTCAAGCTGAGTTCCGACGAACTGTTCGCCTTTCCGCTGGTCATCATGACCGGCGAAGGGAGCTTCCAGTTGAGCGACGCCGAGCGGAAGAACCTGCGCGCCTACGTGGATCGCGGCGGGTTCCTGCTGGCGTCGGCGGGCTGCTCCTCGAGCGAGTGGGACGTGTCGCTGCGCGGCGAACTGGCCCGGGTTTTCCCCGAATACCCGCTCCAGCCGATCGGCATGGATCATCCGGTCTTCCATACCGTCTACGAAATCAACGCGCTCAGCGCCAAGCACGGGACGCCCCGTCCTCTCGAGGGTATTACCGTTCACGGTCACCTGGGCGTGCTTTATTCCGTCGAGGGGCTCAATGACACGGCCCATACCCAGGGTTGCTGCTGCTGCGGGGGCAACGAGATCACCAACGCGCTTGACGTGAACGTCAATATCCTGGCGTATGCGCTGGTGTATTGAAGAGTCGGGGTTCGGGGAAAAGGGCCCGGGGTGGCACGATGAGACAGCGCCGGCCGGCATATCCGATCGTCGTCCTGGCGGGGCTGCCGGTTTTCCTCGGCTCCGTCGTCCATGCGGAGGTCCAGATTCTTCGATCGACGACGGTGACGACGCGGCCGTCGGCCACCCGACCGGCAGTGACGACCCGCCCGTCGGCTACCGGACCGGCCCAGCCCGGTTGGTTTTTTTCGGGCGACCGTTTTGAGCCCATACGCGCCGCGCCGGTGCTGGATCCGATCCTCGCCGCCCAGGCGATGCAGGCCGCGGCCCGGTCTGCAAGCCCGGCGGGCCGGCGGATCGCGGCCGGGCCGACCACCGTCCCACCGGCCGCGGGCCTCAACCGGCCCGTGACCTGGACGACCGGCCTTCAGGCCGGCCTGGAGCAGGCCGGCAAAACCTCGAAACCCGTTCTGGTGCGCGTGGGCGCCGATTGGTGCGGCTGGTGCCGGAAGCTCGACGCCGAAATCCGCAACCCGGCCGTTCAGAGTGAGCTGGCCCGCTGGACGCCCGTCTATCTCGATGCCGATCGCGCCAGCGGCGATCTCGACACGCTGTCGGTCGGTCCGATACCCGCGTTGCGCATCCTCACGCCCGGCGGACGGGTCGTGGCCGGTCAGGACGGGTATCTGTCCGCCGACGCCCTGGTCCGCTGGCTCAAGGCCCAGTACGACCAGGCCGCGGTCATGGCCCCGATCGAGTTGCAGTCCGATCAGCCGCCCACTCCGGAGTCGCTCGTCAAACTGATCGCCCAGTTTGAGAACCGCGATCCGGTGTTGCGCGAGGCGGCCATCCGGCGGCTGGCGGGCTATCCCGACCTCGCCGCCGGCGCGGTGACGAAGGCCTTCGCCACTGGCCGGTTGTCCGTGCGGCTGGCTTCGCTGGAGCTGCTCGAATCATGGAAGGCCCCGGTCACGGGGATGGACCCCTGGCGGCCGGAGACGATCACGCCGCAACGGCTGGAGGCCCTGCGGCAGTGGTCGGCGGCGCCGGGCAGGACGGCCGCGTCGCGCCCGACCGAGTTGGAGGGGGCCGCGCTGGCCGCGGCCCGCGGAGAGCTGGCCGATTACCTCAAGGCCGGCTCGCCCGCCGACGCCCAGGCGATTCGGGAGCGGCT
>JABRVU010000372.1:0-8538 GCA_039961895.1 Phycisphaerae bacterium
TGAACGCAGCCGTTCTCCGACCAATGGGGATTGACGGCCTTCTCGACCGGTGCCGTTCGTCCCGCCGGGCGCGTCGAGGCGGGCCGCGTAGCCGGCTCCGCGCCGATCCCGGACCCGATCGCGTTCAGGGCGCAGCCGGCAAAGAGAACGAGCGCGTAAATGATAAGGGGCGGCCCGGGCAAAGAGAGTCGGCGGCGCGACCGCATCCAAGCGAAAGTGAACGGCCAACGCGGGCGAGACTCCCGCACACCCGAAGACGGGGCCTTATCGCGCATTCGCCACCTCCCCCGCCGGCGCGAGGCTCAGGCCCACCAGCGTCAGAGGCGTACCACCCAGCTCGTCGGAGACGAGAAGGTAATCGTCGGCCGGCGGGGAGAGAGTCCACGCGGCGGCCCGATCAGCCGGCAGGGCCAGGACGCCGGCCGGCAGGGTGAAGCCCGGCCAGGGCCCGTTACCTCCAAAAACCTCTAAATGCAGCTTGCCGTCGGCATCGAACACCACCAGCGATTGCCGTCCTGCGTCGGCGACCACGATCCGCCCGGAGGGCGTCGCGGCGACCTGCTTGGGCCGGACCAGCTCGCCGGGCCGGCGTCCGGGCCGGCCGATCGGCTCGAGCCACCGCCCGTCGGGCCCGACCCGCCGCACGTGGCCCTGCACTCCGTCGGCGATCAGCAGGGTGCCGTCGGCGGCGACGGCCAGGCCGGTCGGGGCGATCAGCCGCGGGCTCTCGGCCGGCGGAACCAGCGGATCCAGCCATCGCCGCGCGCCCAGGTCGTATCGTTCCACCCGCCGCCCGCCGACGTTGCCGGCATAGAGGACGCCGCCGTGAAGCAGGACCGACGCCGGCCGGAAGCCCGCGGCGGGATTCGCCGGCACCGGACCGGAAGAAGGTGTCAACTCCTCGACCAGCCGGCCGCGCGGGTCATAGACGGCCACGCATTGCGACCGGGTGTCGGCCACGTAAACGCGCTCTTCATCGGCCGCGACGGCCACCGGGCAGCGCGGGCGGTGATCCGCGTTGGTCAACGGAAGGCTTCGCCCGGTGCGAAGGTCGATGGCCACGACGTCCGGCCGGCCCTGATCGCAGACCAGCAGACGGTCGCCGATCAAGGCCATCCCCTGCGGGTTGCGCAAAGCGGTCTTGCCGTAATCGCCGGGGCCGTAGAGGAACATCTCCAGCGCCGGCGTGGCGTCGTAGCGCGGCAGCAGGCTCATCAGGTTGCCGTATACGACCGCGCGGGGAACCTGCTGGTCATTCGGGAGTGTCACCGGCTCGAATCGGGCCGGGGCGGTGACGGCGTTCATGCAGCCGGCGCAGACCGTCATGACCAGCATCAGAATAAAAGTGCGTCCTGAAACCCGTGTGGGACCGGCTTCCAGCCGGTCGGTTTTCAGGGATTCAGGATGCACGCTCGGCGGTGTTCCGGCGCGTGCGAGCGGCGTCTTCTTGCCGGAAAGGAATCCGGGAGGTGACGTCTGGGAGAAGGGTTTCTCGCACCAGCGGAAGGGCAAAAGTGCGCTGACCCGGCCTCTGGCGTCCCGACGGGGCTTGCGCGAACCGGCCGGTCCGGTACTCCAGGGCTTCCACCTTGGGCGATACGCTTTGGCCCCTGACGGGACTTTTGGATCGCGCCGGCCGTGGGCCGGTTCTTCCGGATGTGATCTTTCACTTCTCACTTGTCGGGTTCCCGACTCGCACCATCTCACTTGATATGGCACGTCAGACACAGAGCGCTTCGCCGGTTCGACATCACCAGCAGGTGATCGAACCCTCCGCTGTTGTGCGGATCATGGCAGGAGACGCATTCGATCCGCCCCTCGGGCAGGCGGACGCCTTTCTTTTCGACGAAAACCCGCGGCTGGAACCCGCGTTTGCCGGCCGGATAGGCGATGCCGATGGGATGATCGCGCCACACGAACCCTTCGGGCACGGCGAAACCCTCGCGTAGCCCCGCCAGCAGCGCGTGCGACGTGCCGATGGTCGAGGTGGCGATGGTCCCGTCGTGGCAGCCCAGGCAAAGCAGGCTGGTCGGGCCGGGCATGAATCGGTCAGGCTCGAAGACGCGGCGCTGCCCGCCGACGCGGAACAGCTCGACGGCCGGTTGCGTGGCCGGCCGGGTGGTCGTGCGGACGGCCTGCACGTGGGGCACGTGGCAACTGTTGCACGCCCCGGCGAAACCGAAGGATTCGGTCAGGTCGTGCTGCCCCCCGACCACGCCGGTCGAATAGCCGGATGCGGGGACGGCCACGGGCGTCTCGGTGTGCTTCTCGCTCGAGCCCGCACCGGCGGCCGGCAGCAGCACCGCCAGCAGCAGGATAGACGCCCAGGTCGTGTGCCCGAGGCGCCCCGAAGCGAGAACCGAGAAGACGGACCGCGATGCGCCCCGGCGGCTTCGCCGCGTTTCCATGCGCGAGCTTGGCCTCCCGATCGTTTTCAAGCATCTCATGTTTCACCTCAAACCCATCGGCAACCCAATGCCCCCCTCGGTTCTCACGTCTGCGTTCCCATCGCGCGGTCCTAGTTGCCGTACTGAAACCTTACATGGGTCACGCCGTGGCAGGTCAGCGTGCAACTGCCCCGGTAGGGGCCCAGGTCCTCGAATTCGACGCGGCCGCCCAGTCCGCCGGAGGCCGGCTGGACGATGGAGCGGTCAAAGTTGATGAGGTTGCTGTGATTGCGGCTGTTGCCCTGGGTGCGGCTGATGCCGTGGGCGTCGTGACAGGCCGAGCAGGTCGCCCGCCCGCGCACGACGTGCAGGTTGTGCAGCGGGAAGCTGCGGTCGCCCAGGATGCTCTGCCGATCGTGGCAGCGGTAGCAGAGCGCGTACGCCCGGGCGCTCTCGGCGGTGAAGTCGCGGGTGGAGTAGTTGTCGATCAGCAGGGGTTCATAGATGGAGCCGTGCGGGCCGTTGGGGCCGGCGCCGGGCGCGTTCGAGGCCTGGTCGGAATTGTGGCAGTCGGTGCATTTCATCACCGACCCGACGCGCCAGGGCGGCAGCAGGCTGACCACCTCGCCGTTGTTGCGCGGGCCGACCACGGGGTGATAGGAGGGGTTGCCGGCGGCGAACTCCAGCCGCGTGTTGGTCTGAAACAGGTCGCGGGCGATGGCCATCCGCCGCGGGCGGGTCAGGCCGTCGGCGTGGCACTTGAAGCAGACCTCGTATTCGAACCGCGAGCGGGCCACCGGATTGCCGAAGCGGTCCACACCGGAGACGAACTGCATGGTCGGGCCCACGTCGCCCAGCGAGGGCCGGCCGATGGTCCTGACCACGTCGGGCGAGACCGCGTGCGGGTTGTGGCAGTCGGCGCACTCGACGTGCCGGGGCATCGAGCGGAACTGTTCGGCGGGGTCGTGGCGCCCGACGGTGGCGGTCACGTGATGGCCGCTGCGCTTGTTGATCTCGGTGGCGATATTGGTGCGGGCCACGCCGCCGGAGTGGCAGTTGAGGCAGTTGTCCTCCTCGTGGCGGAAGCGCAGCAGCCGTTGCCGGCCCTCGGCCGAGTGCACCTTGTGGCAGCTCGTGCAGCCGTTGTCGGCCACGGTGTGATAGGTGAGCGGCTCGCGCGGATCGACCGCCCGGCCGGTCACGCGGGCCAGGCTGCCGGCATGGCTGGAACGCTGCCAGCCGTTCAGGTCGTGGCAGGCAAGGCAGATCGCCGAGCGGACCTCGGGCATGCGCAGGAAGTTGCCCAGCTCGTTGTTGTGCGGGTCGTGGCAGGTGGTGCAGTGGACCTCGCCGTGGGCGCCCATGGGCAGATCCCTGGAGACGACGTCGGGCAGGCGGAGTTGCCCGTCGCGGGCGGCCAGGGCCCGGTCGAAGCGGAAGCCGATGGGGTGGTCGTCGGACAGGTCGTGCGAGAGGTTGGACCGCCCCGGCGGCATGGCCCGGACGCTCATGTGGATGGGGTCGCCGGGAGGACGGCTGGCCACCAGACCGATGGCCAGGGCCCCGTCGTGGCAGCTCAGACACATCTTCGAGGGGCCGCTGGGCTGGTCGATGCGGGCGTCGGTGGTCGAGCTTTCATAGATGCGATAGTGCGTCGGGGGCATGGCCCGGTTCCAGAGCGGGCGCTGGCCGGTGTTGTTGTGCGGGGCGTGGCAGAAGATGCACACCTGCTCCTCGAAGAGGGCGTGGACCCGCCCGGGGCCCGAGGCGCTCAGGTCGTGCGGCGAGCCGACGATGGTCCGCTGGGAATACGCCGGGCCGGCGGCCATTCCGAGCGCCCCCAGCGCGGGCATGAGCCACGGCAAGGCCGCGCACCGCCGCCGGCGGCTTGCACGGCTTCTCAGCGAGTGGCCGGTTTTCTCACTTCTCACTGCTCGCTTCTCACTTCCCGGCGTTGCCTCCGGCAA
Source organism: Phycisphaerae bacterium (assembly GCA_039961895.1). GTDB lineage: Bacteria > Planctomycetota > Phycisphaerae > UBA1845 > PWPN01 > JAAXZI01. The sequence continues at coordinate 4,355 of JABRVU010000372.1, forward strand.
CGCCAGGCACGAAACCTCACGGCAACAGCTCGAAAACCTGGACGCGCCGATTATACGTATCGGCGACCCACATTCTGCGCTTGGCGTCGATGCAGACGCCGGCGGGCAGCCAGAACTCGCCGGGAGCATGGCCTTCGCGGCCCAGGCTCATCAGCAGCTCGCCTGAGGGCGTGAAGGCCTGCACGTTCTCGAAATGGGCGTCCACCACCCAGAGGTTCCCGTCGGGTCCGAAGGCGACGCCCTTGGGCAGGGCGAAGTCGCCGGGCGCGTCGCCCTTCCGCCCGAACGCGCGGATGAGCGCACCGTCGGGCGAAAAAAGCTGCACGCGGAAGTTCATGGCGTCGGCCACGGCCAGGGTGCCGTCGGCCGAGCAGGCGATCTGGGCGGGATAATTGAACGCTCCCGGCTCGGGGCCCTGCCGGCCGAACCGCCATACCAGCCGGCCCGTCCGGTCGAAGACCACCACGCCGTGGGCGCCGGCGTCGCTGACGAACGCCCACCCCCTGGCCGGATCGAAGGCGATTCCGGCCGGCCGTGCGAGCACCTCGGCTCCGACCACGCGCGGCGGACCGGCGGGCGCGGCCACGACCACGGCGTGCAGCTTCGCGTCCGCGATCCACAGGTCCTGGCCGTCCCAGGCCACGCCGGTGGGCACGCGCTGCGGGCCCCCGTAGTCGTCGATGCGCCGATAGCCGCGCCTGGCCAAGTCGAACACGTGCACGCAGGCGGCGTCGGTATCGGCGACGGCCAGGCGGTCGCCGTCGGCGCTGACCGCGAGGGCGTGCGGGCGGGTCATCATCGCCGGGGCCTCCGGTCCGTAGAGGACTTCCCGCCAGACCTGCCCGGCCGACTTGCCGGCGTGAAGATCCTCGCTGCCTTTGATCTCGCCCAGAAAACGCACCCGGGGCGGGTCCGGCGGCCTGGGCCATTCGATCGGCGGGCCGGACGGCGCGAACAGCTCGCCGTGGCCGCGGGCGCAGCCGCCCGCGATCAGGACCAGTCCCAGCGTCGGGAATGACCTCGCGCGATGGATCATTCCGCCGTCCTCCCCGGCAACAGGTGCGACAGGTCCCTGCGGACGTTGAGGAACACGCCGTAGCCCTGCTCGCGGTTCTGGGCGATGGCCAGCAGGTCATACTCGACGGTCAGCTCGACGGTCAGATAGCCGCGGACCCACTTGAGCCCCCACTCGAGGTCCACGCCGTGGGTCTTGCCGGCCAGCGAGTCGTCCTCCCAGTGAAAGGCGGTGCCGGTCTGCATGCTCAGGCCCTCGAGGATGCGCAGCGTGTCCTTGAGGTCGGTTTCGGCCCACCAGACCCGCCGGTCGTCGAGCCCGCCCTCGAACCAGTAGCGCGACAGCTCGCCGCTGAGGTTGAGCGAGTGGTCGGCCTGGCGCAGGAGGGCGGCCTGGCCGGTGAAATGAATCGCGTCGTAGGGCTCGAACGAATCATCGTAGACTTCGTATTCCGCGCCGGCGCTCCACCAGCTCGTCTCGAAGCGGGCGCCGATACGGTGGCGGTCCTGGTTGTTTCGGGCGGCCGGCGTGCCGAAGGACCACTCGGACACGTCCTGGAAGCGGCCCTCGAACGAATAGTACGGCACCAGGCCGGAATTGAAACGATGCTCGACCAGGGCGCTGGTCCACCAGCTCTGCACGCGGGCTTCGGCCGGCACCTCGTACTGGTAGTCGAAATAGACCACCTCGTCGCGGGCGATCCGACCCCAGGGCACGCGCCGGACGTAGACGCGGTCGCCGGCGAAGGTCAGCCAGTAGTCGGCGCCGGGCAGATAAATGCGCCGGTAGCCGTCGCTGTGAGCCAGGATGGAGAGCTTGACGATGTTCCGCTGGGACAGCAGCACCGGGCGGACGTCGGTCATCTTGTGGGCCTCGGCCCGCACCAGCCGCCGGCCGGCGCTGCCGTGCGTGCGGGCGTCGTCGTAGGCCGCGTGCAGGTTCAGGTTGAACTCGCCGGAGGCCGTCGGGCGGGTGTAGCCCAGGTCGCCGCCCAGCCGGTACTGGTTGGTCTGCACGTCGCCTTCGGCGTGTTCGTAGAGCCCGAAGGCGTCGGTGCCCAGGCGCAGGTATTTGCTCGCCTGGTAGAGGGCCTCGACGTCGAACTTGTGCTGATCGACGTCGAAGACGTCCTGCTTGACCTGGTAGAAGTTGTAGCGATACACGGTGCGGAGCTTGTCGGTGTGCTGGAGCGTCAGCCGCGGGGCGAAGTGCAGCTCGTCGCGCTCCAGGTCGCCGGTCTCCTGGTTGTAGCGGATGAAGGTGTCGAAGCGGTGCTTGTCGCCGGGTCCGAAGGCGATCTCGTCCTCGACGCGCAGCTCGTCGCGCTTCAGGTCGAAGCGGTACAGGCTGCCCTGGTAGTCGGAGCCCTGGTCCTCATGCTCGAAGGCCAGGCGCAGCTTGTGGTTGTTCGACACCTGCCAGGTGGAATCGACGAAGGCCCGGCTGGTCTCGAGCTCCTCGTCGTCGGCCTCGAAGCGGTTGCCGGTCCGCTGCACGTCGCGCCAGCTCAGCCCGAACTGGGTGGTGACCGGGCCGGTCAGGGCCAGGCCGCTGACGCCGGCCTCGGTCTCCTGCTGGCGGAGCGAAGGCAGGAACCGCCGGGCCACGCGGTCGTCGCTCCGGCGGGCGTAGAGGTTGAACGAGAGCGGCTTGGTCTTCAGCACGTCGGCCGAGAAGTCGTAGCGCAGCAGCGGCCCCACGTCGCCGTCGGCATGATGAAAGCCGTTCAGGTCCTCGACGAAGCGGTTCTGGGTCGCGCCGGCCTCGAGCCCGGCCTGAAAGTCGAACAGGTTGGGGTCGCCCAGATACCCGTCGAGCCTCACGCCGGCGTACTCGGCGATGCGCAGGTCGCGGTTCTTCTGGACGCTGTCCGAGTTGGAGCCGTTGTCGTATTTCACGCGCCGGGACTGGTAGTTCATCTCCGCGCCGGCGTACAGCTCGGCGACGTTCAGGGCGAAGGCCCGGCGCGCCGGCGGGGACGCCGGTTCCTCCGCGGTCCGTCCGGGCGCAGCCGGGCGCGTGGCGGGCGGTTCCTGCCCATGCGCCCGCGGTGGGGCCGGACACATGAGCGCCTGCGTCGCGAGTGCGACCATCCATGTCTGGCGCCATCGCATGTCGTCGCGCCTGCCGTCGCTTCTGGTGTCGTCAAACCGCCGAGACGCCAAGACGAACAAGGCTCTCCTGCACGCCGTCATCGCACGCTGTGGATCGCGGCCGCGATCGAGCTGGCCCCGCGCAGGCCCAGCTCGAAGGCGCTGCCCCGGCCGTGGTGGCAGCGCAGGCAGACGTAATCGACCGTGACCGCCGCCTTGCCGCGCTCGTCGCGTATCACCTCGCCGCCGTCGGCGGTGAACATGCTCGCAAAGGTCCGTTCCTGGGTATCGATGTACATCACGTGCGAGCGAACGTCGCCGACCATCCCGCCGTCGGCGAAATCCGCGGCGGCGGACCGGAAATACATCGAGGCGTAGGGCATGTGGCAGCTCCGGCAGGTGACCGGCTCGACGTAATCGCCGCGCGTATAGACCTTGCCCTGATGCAGGGCCATGTTGACCTCGCGGTGGCAGTCCTGGCAGTCGTTTCGGATGGCCCGCTGCGGATCGGCGAAGACGGAGACGTGGGCGTCGTGGCAGGTGGTGCAGTCGAGGGCGGCATGGGGGCTGGCGGCGACCTCGTCGGCCTGCTGGAAACCGGCGATGAAATGGCCGCGGGCCAGCAGCCTGCCCGTGCCCGAGCTGTGGCAATGGTTGCAGACGGCGGTCGAGTTCGAGGCGACGAAGATGGTGCCGGCCGAGGGGTTGCCCACGTGGCGACCGCCGGGGCCGTGGCAGGCCTCGCACTGGACGCCTTCCTCGACCCATTCGCCGTCGATGCCCGGGCGGTTGTCCTCGCGCCGGCCGAGTTCGGTCAGCGAAGTCGAAGCGGTGGCGTGGCAGCGGAGGCAGTCGAAGGGATAGGGCGTCTTGCCGAAGCCGGTAAACGCGGCGAAGCCGGCGGCATTGCCGCTGGCCGGGTGGGCCAGGTGGTAGGTGATGAGGCCCCCCGCCGCGTCGGTCAGCAGGAACCCGTCGCGGTCGATCCTCAGAGAGGCCGAGACGCTCCTGACCGCCGCCGGCAAATAGAGCAGGTCCAAGGGTGTTCGATGGCGACGGGCCGGGAACACGGTTAG
>JABRVU010000373.1:0-15135 GCA_039961895.1 Phycisphaerae bacterium
AACAGCGCAGCCAGGGCCGGCTGCAAAGATCGAATCTGATCCGCAGTCATGGTCGGGTCTCCTGATAAACTCCAGGAGCGCGCGCCCGTTACCTTCAAGAAACCCATCGGCCAAACCTCCCGCGTTTCTTGAGCCCGTTCAGCGCTGTCATATTAAGAAGCCCCATCTTTGCTTCCATTGTCTGCGAGTGACGTTTGTAAACCGCCTTCGCCGCGCTGGTGTCCCGCGCGAAGCAGCAATGCGGCTCGTTAACCACTCATCGGAATTGGTCCATCAGGTGTACCAGCGAGAGAAGGTCGATGATGTCGCGCAATGGCGCGATGCAGTGCAGTTCCCTGAGTAGCCTTTTCAATCAGGACCGGCCCGGCATCACGACGTTCCAGGAGAAGGATGAAGAAAACGCAGGATTCGCGCGTGATCTGAAATCCGCAAAGGGCTTTCTCATAAGGACTTGCGGGCCACTAGCCTATTGCTTGAGCTGCATCCTGCTGCCAATCTCCGTTAGGACAGTGTGTTCATTGGACGGGCCACGGGAATCCTTCGAGTGAAAGGAGCACTCGATGGCAACCCTCACACGCAAACCCCTGGCCTGGTTCAAGGTCGCGCCGCAGGCGCGGCGGCATTTCGACGAAGCCGAGTTGCGACGGCTGGGCGAGTCGCTGGCGGTCAAGCAGCTACAGCCCGTGCTCGCCCGCCCCGATGGCACGGTCATCCACGGCGAACGGCGATACCGTGCTGCCCCATTTGGGAACCTCAAGGAACTGGAAGTCATTATCACGGAAGAGCCGCTCACCGAAACGCAGATTCGCGTCTTCCAACTGGCGGAAAACATCCACCGCGCCGACTTGGGCGACGGCGAAAAGCGGCACGCTTTTGAGGAGCTGCGGCGGCTCAATCCCGAATGGTCCAACAAGGACCTGGCCCAACACCTCAAGCTCTCGGAAGCCACCATCACGAAATACCTGGCGGCGGCGCGCTGCATTGAGGAAGTGCAGGCCGCCCTGGACGCGGGCCGCATCGGCATCACCACGGCCTACGAAATCAGCCGCGTGCCGGCCGAGAAGCAAGGCGCTTTGCTGCGGCTGCATGAAGCCGGCGCGTCGCGCGACGGCGTGGCCGAGCAGGCGAGGCGGCAGCGCAAGTCCAAGGCCCCGCAGGTGCGGGCCAAGCGCATCGTCTGCCCGCTGCCTTCGGGCGTGAGTGTCACGGTCTGGGGCCGGGAATTGTCGCTCGATGATCTCATCGAGGCCCTGGGCGAAGCACACAAGGAAGCCCGCAAGGCCCGCGAGCAGGGCCTGGATGCCCGCACGTTTGGCTCGGTGATGAAGGACAAGGCACGCAAGCGCGCGCCTGCCTGATACCGGCCTCATTTACCCGTATCGCTTGGAGGATTCCGTCATGGACCTGGTTGAAATCAGCGGCTTGCTGCTGGTGCTGCTTTTCTTCCTGCTGCTGTTTTTGGTTTTCAAAACAGAGTTTTACGACGCCGTGCGTCAGTGCCTGGAGTCGCTCGACAGCATCCAGAAGCATGACTTGGCGATGGAAGAGCGAAAGCGCGCGGCCAGCGACTCGAACCCCCAAGCCCCGATAACCCCGTGAACCAAGGCCACCGTCAAGGAGTGTGACCCATGCTTGCCACTTTGTTCTGCGCCGCGGTGATCGTGATTGCCTTGCTGATGGCGGCCATGCGCATCCTCGATCCGCTGCTATCGCGGCTGGGCGAGGTCAAGGAATGCCTGACACGGCTTGAGAACATCCGCCGCACGCAAAAGGAAATGCACGACCTGGCCTATGGGTGGTGGGTTCTCGATTTGATGCGGCAGCGCGATGAACTCCTGCAACGCAAGGGGCTGCCGGAAGCGGCCGGCAAGGAGGCCACGCCATGATGCAGTCGGCCGTCCTCCTGGTGGTCATCGTGTTGGCGATAGTGGGCCTGCGCTGGCTGGAAAAGCGACGGGAACGCAAACCCTCCACGGTGCGGGACGCGCAAGACGAGCCGCTTCTGCACTGGACGCCTTCCGATCCGTTTACGCTTCGCGATCTCTTGAGCGGCGGGGTGTGCATCACCGGCCGGTCGGGGTCGGGCAAGACCAGCAGCAGCGGCCGTGAAATCGCGCAGGCCATCCTGCGCCATGGCAAGACCGGCGGCTTGATATTGGCCGCCAAGCCGGAGGATTTGGGCATGTGGCAAGCGATGTTTGAGAAGGCGGGGCGAGGGGAGGACCTGCTGGTCTTCGCGCCGGATTCGCCGCTCAGGTTCAACTTCCTGGGCTATGTGCTGGCGATGGGCGGCCAGACGCGGGAAGTCACGCGCTGCATCACGGTGATCGGCGAGACGCTGCGCGCCGCCGACGCCAAGGGCGGCGAGAGCGCGGATTTCTAGGAAAAGGAACAGCAGCGCATGATCTACAACGCCGTGGAAATCGTGAAGCTGGCCACTGGCACCGTGTCGGCTCCGGCCATTCAGAAATTCATCACCACGGCGGCGATGAGTCCGGCGCAGCTTTCCAGCCCCCAGTGGCGGGCCGGTTACTGCAACCAGTGCCTGGCGGATGCTTTCGAGCGCAAGAAATCGCCGGTTGAAACCCATGACTTCCACCTGGCCGCCGATTACTGGCTGGGTGAGTTCCCGGCGATGGCAGAGAAAACGCGCTCCTCGATCATGACGGGCGTGATGGGCATTCTGCATGTGTTCAACACCGGCGTGGTGCGCGAGCTGGTCAGCACCGAAACCACGGTCAGCCCGGATGCCTTGCTTTCGGGCAAATGGGTGATTGTGAACATGGCCCCGGCCGAATGGGGCGACTCGGGCGCGCTGGTCGCGGCCGGCTGGAAATACCTGGTGCAGCGCCGCGTGCTGCGTCGGCCGGCGCGGGACGCCGGCGGCGTGGTCGTGATTTGGGCCGACGAATACGCGCAGTTCGTCAGCAGCTACGACGCGCATTACCTGGCGCAGTGCCGCTCGCACAAGGGTTGCATGGTCGTGCTCACCCAGTCGCTGCACAGCTACTACATGAGCTTGAAAGGCGAGGCCGGCAAACACCAGGCCGATGCCCTGCTCACCAACTTCGCAACCAAGGTGTTTCACGCCCTGGGCGATGTGCAGACGGCGGAATGGGCCTCGAACCTGATCGGCAAGGGGCGGGAAGTCTTCGTGGGCACGTCGCTGGCCCCGGTTGAAGACCTCTACGCGGAAATCACCGGCAGGGGCAAGGTCACGACAAACGCCAGCGAGCATTACGAAGCCATGCTCAAGCCCAACTGGCTCATGAACGGGCTGCGCACGGGCGGGCTTACCAACCACTTGATTTGCGATGCCGTGGTCATCCGCTCGGGCGAGCCGTTCGCCGGCGGCAACACCTGGCTCTGGCGCGAATTCAGCCAAAGGGGATAGCCATGCAACAGGACCAAAACAACCAGCAACGCGCCTTCACCAATGCGGACGCGCTCGGCATCGTGTTCTTCGCCGCGAATGTGCTCGCAACTAGCGTCGCCGTGTTTCTCAGGCGCGGATTCGGGCGCGAGGCCCTGGGCTGGAATTCGCTGGTGGCCTTTTTCCTGCTGCTCTTCCTGGGAGCGGCGGACCCGGCGTTCGGGTATTTCGCCATCGCGTTTACCTTCGCGCAAGTGTTCCGGCGGGTGGAAACCTTCCGGCTGCTGCGTGGTGGCGCGGTGCTGCACAGCCAGTATGCGGGCTTTCCCTACTGGGCCATGAAGCTGCCCTTCGTCAAAAGCGAGAAGGTGGCGCGCGAGGCCATCGAGCCGCTGATCTGCCTGGTGGTGGGGGTACTGCTCTGCCCCCTTTCGGAAAACATCGGCGGCTATGTGATGCTCTGCGGCGTGGGCTTCATCGTCCGCTACTGCATCGAGGAGTTGGTGATGCGTAAGCGCGTCGAGCGCATGCACGACGCGAGGATCGAGCACGAGTGGTACTCAAACCAAATGAGGAGATAACCATGCCAGACGAACAAGGAAACGATGGCCTGTTGCAACGGATGATCGACGCGCGAAACGAGTGGGCCGAGCAGCAGCCGTCCTTTACGGCGGAAGTCAAGGCGATGGCCCGCGAGGCGGTCAAGGACGTGCGCAGCACGGTGAGCGAAGTGTTCCTGGGCAGCGCCGAACTCGGCGGCGAGCCGGGCACGCCGCTCAATCCCACTCCGCAAATGGTGACGCAGGACCTGGGCAACGTGTACGGCAGCTACAGCCAGATGCTGGATTCCTACGCGGCGCGCGCGCCGGAGCAGGAGCAGCAGCAAGAGAAGTCAGCCGAGCGGTAGTCGCGCGGCACTCACGTGTTTCACTCTCTTTCTCAAGGAGATAGCCATGACGGAAGTGCTGGTGGTCGGATTCATCATCGTGTGGTTTGCCTACTGGGGCTGGATGTTCGCCACGCGCCCGGAGACGGCCTTCAAGTTCAACGAGATGGGCCAAAGCAACATGCGGCGCGGTTTCGGCGGCATCGGCAGGGCGCTGATGCTGGGCTTCAAGCTGTTTCGCAAGTAGCCAGGGATCGCCCCATGACGCTGGAAGAGCGCCTGACCAAGATCGAAGCCTTGCTTGCCCTGCTGGTGAGCCAGCAGCCGCGCGAGTGGTATTCGGTCGAGGATTTCTCCCGCATCGTGGGGCGCTCCGCCTTCACCTGCCGCGAGTGGTGCCGCCTGGGCCGTATCCGGGCGCAAAAGCAGGGAAGCGGTCGCGGCGCGTATGCCGCCTGGGCCATTTCGCATGACGAGTTGCAGCGTTACCGGCGGGAAGGGCTGCTCAAGGCGGATTGAGCAAACCGTTCCCCATGATCCGATTGTCCCGCGCGCCGGGCCGGTGGTGGCCTTGCGCGCTTTTCCCGGTGGTCTTTCATGTCCCGCCGCAATCGACAACGCGATTGCCAATCCCGAGAGGATGCGAAGTGCATCGTCCCGGCCGGGACGCCGGATTGGATCACTGCTGAACTCATCCAAGCGACAATTCGCGTCTGGCAGCCGTATTACGAAGCGGTGCTCACGCCCGAAGAAGCCGTTACAATGATCCAGACGGTGGGTCGCTTGTATCAGGCGCTTTCTTCGGGGTCGTCGCCATGAAGCAGTTCGTCGCACTGGCACGGGTTTCTAGCCGCGAGCAGGAACGCGAGGGATTCTCCCTCGAAGTGCAGGAAGACGCGCTCAAGCGTTACGCGGCGCAGGCCGGCGGCGAAATCGCCAAGCTCTTCAAGATCGCCGAGACGGCGAGCAAGGGCGACGAGCGCAAGACCTTCCGGGAACTCATCGCCTACGCCAAGAAAAACGCCGCCTTCCTCGATGGGCTGCTGTTCTACAAGGTGGACCGGGCGGCGCGCAACCTGTTCGATTACGTCGAACTGGAGCGGCTGGAATCGGAATACGACCTGCCGTTTATTTCTGTATCGCAGCCGACCGAGAACACCCCGGCCGGCCGCATGATGCGCCGCACGCTTGCCAACATGGCGAGCTTCTACACCGAGCAGCAATCGGTGGATGTCCGCGAGGGGCTATCGCGCCGCGTGCAGGAAGGTTGGTTCGTGGGCCTGGCTCCCTACGGCTACCGCAACGTTCGCAAGGATGGCCGTGGCATCATCGAGATTGATCCCGATGCGGCCGCGAACGTGAAGCGTATCTTCCATCTCTATGCCTACGAGAATTTGACGCTCGATGGCGTGGTGGAGCGGATCAACGCCGAAGGGCGTATCTGGCGGAAGTCGGTGCCGAAATTCCCGCGAAGCTCGATCCATAACATCCTGAAGGACCGGGCGTATATCGGCGAGCTTTTGCACAAGGGCGAGTGGTATCCCGGCAAGCACGAGCCGCTGATCGACCGCGCCACTTGGAACCGCGTGCAGGCCCTGCTCGGTGGCCACGTCTACCACGCCCAGACGCTCACCTATGCCGGCCAACTCATTCAGTGCGGCCATTGCGGGCATCCGATCACCGGCGAGTTGGTCAAGAAAAAGGCGAAAGACGGCATTCGCCAGCACGTCTATTACCGCTGCACCTATTACAACCGCAAGGATCACCCCCGCATCCGCGTGCGTGAGGCCGACATTGAAGCGCAGGTGCTCGCCGTCTTCGACAAGATGAAGGTGGAAAACGACGACGTGCGCGACTGGTTCCGCCTGGTGCTGGCGTCGCAAACCCGCGATGCTCAAGCCGAGTCGCTCTCGCAGCGTGCCGAGCTTCAGCGGCAGGAAACTTTGCTTGTGCAGCAGCAGGACCGGCTGCTCAACTTGCGCCTGTCCGAAGACATTGACCAGGAGACCTTCGCCAAGAAGCACACGGAGCTACGCGACCGGCTGGCCTCGATCAAGCTGCAACTCGATGTGCTGGACCGCAGCCACGACGAAACGGCCGAGTTGGCGGCGAAAGTTTTTGAACTTTCGCAAACCCTGAAAGAGCAATGGCTTACCGCCGACAATGCCGCGAAGCGCCGCTTGCTCGAAATCGTGTTTTTGAACTGCGTGCTCGACGGCGTAACTCTCGTCCCCACAATGAGAAAGCCCTTCGACGTTCTCGCCGAAGGGCTTCTTTCTGAGAAAAGTCGGGGCGGCGGGATTTGAACCCACGGCCTCCTGGACCCAAACCAGGCGCTCTAGCCAGGCTGAGCTACGCCCCGGAACAGGTCTCATTCAAGGCCGGAGGCGGGCGGAAGTCAAATGATGGGGGGCGGCCCAGAACGGGTCCGTGACGCATGGGGCGGGGGCAAGCGATGTAGCGGCCCGCCCCCGTGCGGGCCGTGGAAGACCCGAAACCGTTCCAGCGACCGGCACTCACGGCCGGTCGCTACGGAATTCAGGTCCGGCGGATTCAGTCACGCACCCGCCCAGAACCCTCTTCGTGTCCGCGTGGTGAAAAGACCGGCCACGATGGGTTAGACTGACGCCGTGCTCGGAAAGAGCCGTTGGTGACGTGAGGCCATGCGGATCATCATCGCCCCCGATTCGTTCAAGGAGTCTCTCGGTGCCCGCGAAGTGGCCGAGGCGATCGCGCGCGGCGTTCGGCGGGTCCGCCCGGACGCGGTGATCGAGGCCATTCCGCTGGCCGACGGCGGAGAGGGCACGGTGGACGCCCTGGTCTGCGCCACCGGCGGCGAACTGCGCCGCACGGAGGTCACCGGCCCGCTGGGCGAGCGGGTCGTGGCCCCGTGGGGGCTTCTGGGCGACGAGGGCAGAACGGCGGTCATCGAGATGGCCGCCGCCTCGGGGCTGGCCCTGGTGCCGCTGGAGAAGCGAAACCCCCTGCATACCACCACGTTCGGCACGGGCGAGCTGATCCGAACGGCCATCGAGGCCGGCGCGAGCCGCATCCTGGTGGGCATCGGCGGCAGCGCCACCACCGACGGCGGGGCGGGCGCCGCCCAGGCCGTGGGGGTCCGCTTTTTCGACCGCGACGGGGCGCTGCTGCCGGCGCCGCTGTCCGGCGGGCAGCTTGAGGCCATCGCCCGCATCGAAATGCCCGGCGACGCGGCGTTCCCACGGCCGGGCAGCGGCGGCGCCCGGCCGACCATCCTGGTGGCCTGCGACGTGGACAACCCGCTGCACGGTCCGCGCGGGGCGGCGGCCGTCTTCGGCCCGCAGAAGGGGGCCACGCCCGAGCAGGTCGCCGTCCTGGACCGCAACCTCGCCCATCTGGCCGATCTGATCGGGCGCGACCTGGGGCGGGACGTTCGCGACGTTCCCGGCGCCGGCGCCGCCGGCGGGCTGGGCGCCGGGCTGATCGCCTTCTTCAACGCCCGACTTGAGCGCGGCATCAACCTGGTGATGGAGGCCGTCCATTTCGCGGAGCGCATCCGCGGCGCGGACCTCATCCTCACCGGCGAAGGGCGGCTGGACGCTCAATCCATGATGGGCAAGGTGATCGCCGGCGTCGGCCGGGCCGGGAAGGACGCGGGCGTGCCGGTCGTCGCCCTGGTGGGCTGCGTCGGCGAAGGCGCGGAGCAGACCCTCGAGCTGCTCCACGGCTTTCATCCCATCCATCCGCCCGGCCTGTCGCGGGAAGCGGCCTTCGCCCGGACCCCGCTGTCGCTTGAAGAAACGGCCGCGGCGATCCTGCGGAACTGGCCGGCGTGAGCCCGGTTCGACCCGTAGCCTCGTCCGACATCCGCGGCGCCACGATCGGATCAACCGTCCGTCCGCGATCCGACTGAAGCGTGCGTCCCGCAAACCCTGAAAACCGAGCGGCAGGAAGCCGGTCCCACACGATTTTTGAGGATTCGCTCTACGCCTCTTTGTTCTCGCCCGCGTCGGTCTTGGGCAGGGCCCGGGTCGTGCCCGCCAGGCGGGCCTCTTCGGGCTGATAGTCGTAGTAGCTGCGCATCTGCTCGCGGAAGTACCCGCCGCGGGCCACCTGGGCCGCGTTCAGCACCGCCCCGAAGACCCGGGCATTGACCCGCTCGAGCTGCTCGCGGGCCCTCTGCACCGTTCCGCGGGAGGCGGTCTTGGCCCGGCAGACCAGGACCACGCCGTCCACGGCGCTGGCCAGCACCAGGGCGTCGCTGACCAAGAGGACCGGGGGACCGTCGAAGATCACCTGGTCATAGCGCCCCGCGGCTTCGCCGATCAGTTCGGCGAGGTATCGGCCGGCCAGCAGCTCCGTGGGGTTCGGCGGGATCGGTCCACAGGTCAGCACCTCGAGGTTGGGCAGCTCGGTGGGGCTGGCCAGATCGGCCAGCTTGCCGCGCCCGATCAGGATGTTGCTCAAGCCCTCGCGCTTGGCCTGGGGAAAGACGTTCTGGAGGCCGGGCCGATGGAAGTTCGCGTCCACCAACAGCACGCGCCGCCCGCTCTGCCCGATCGAGATGGCCAGGTTCACCGCCACCGAGGTCTTGCCCTCCTCGGGCTTGGCGCTGGTGACCAGCACCGTCCGCTGGCGCTCGGCCGGCGAACTCAGCAGCAGGTTGGTGCGGATGGTGCGGAAGGCCTCGGCGATCATCGAACGCGGCGCGGCGTGGGCGGCCAGCTCCATCCGCTCGATGGCCACTTCCTCGTCGTCCAGGTCCGGCACCGTCCCCAGGATCGGCGTGTGCACGTGCCGCACCAGGTCCCGCGGCGTGCGGATCGAGGTGTTGGCCAGCTCCAGCAGCAGGGCCAGCCCGATGCCCATCAGCAGCCCCAGGAAGCTGCCCACCGGCATGTTCAGCTCCCAGCGCGGGAAACTCGGCTTGAGCGGCTCCACCGCCTTGCCCACCTGGCTGACCCGCACGGTCTCGCGGCTGTCGACCAGGAGCTGGAGCTGCTGGACGTAATCCCACATCTTCTCGTACTGATGATCCAGCACCTCCTGGTCGGCCTTGATGGTCCGCAGCGTGGCCAGCTTGCTGTCCAGGTCGCGCTGAAGGCTCTCGAACTCGCTGGCCTTGTCCTTGAGCCGGATGCTGGCCTGGAGGGCGTTCAGCCAGGCGGCCTCGGTCGAGTCGCGATGGAACTTGCGGACCTGCTCCTCCTTGCGGCGGGTCACTTCCTCCAGCTTGGCCCTGACCACCGCCAGGTTCATCTCCAGGTTCCTCACGTCGCGGCTGTTGCGGCCCGCCCGGGCGGTGAGCACCGCGAGCTGCTGCTCGAGCCCCATGACCGCGCTGTTGAGGTTCATGATCAGCGGGTCCTGGTCGATGCTGGCCTGCATCGCCGGCGTCAGCATCATCTGGCTGAGGTCCATGCGCTGGTAGTTGTCGTGGACGGCCTTGAGCTGCAAGGCCTCGGCCTCCAGCCGGGCCTGCTCGGTGGCGATGATCTCCCACTGCTTGCTGGGCACGTTGATGTTCTCGCCCAGCCCCGGCACCGGCATCGACCGGCTCATGAACTCCTCTTCGCGGGCCCGGGCGGCCTTCAACTGCCCCTCGAGCTGTTGCAGCTCCGTCCGGTACCGGGCCAGTTGGGCCGCAAACACCGAGGTCGATTCGCTCTTGATCATGGCGATGTACTTGTCCACGATCGTGTCCACGATCCGGGCCCCGTCCTCCTTGTTGCGGGTCGCGAAGCTGACGGCGATGAAGCTGGTGTTGGGCACCGGCGTCACGCTCAGTTCGTCCTGCATCTCCTCGATCAGGTTGTTCTTGTGCTCCAGGTGATACTTGTACCACTGCGTGCTGGTCACGCGGGTGTCCAGAAGGGCCTGGTCCAGGACCCGCCGGTGCTTGACCAGCTGGGCCTGGTCGATCACGTAGCGGTTGAGCAGGTCCACGGGGGGGACGATCTCGCGGACCTCGAACGGATCGCGCACGTTGGGGGACTTGATTTCCACCAGCGTTTCAGACTTGAACAACTGGTAGTGCTTCTGGAGATACCAGGTCAGGGCGGCGGTCAGGCCGGTCATGAAGAACCAGATGAAGAGGATCAGGAAGATCCGCTGCTTGAGGATGCGGACCACGTCCGAGAAGTTGAGGCTGCCCGACGGGCCGGCGGGACCCGGGCGGCGAGTCATCGCCGGAGGCATGGGTATCCGTTCCTGCATGGTCACTGGTACGGTGGACATGTCACCTCTCCTCTCGCCCGCCCGCGGCGTTACGCGGGCCCGGGCTCAGGTTCCGGACGGGCCTGCGGCCCGGTCTCGACGAACAGATGGCTCAGGACGTACGAAATCCCCAGATAGATCGCAAACGCGACCAGCAGCATGCCCAGCCCCAGCAGCGTGTGCCAGAACCCGGTGGCGTATTCCGAATGCCCCATCACGTGCAGCACGCCGGTCACCGTCACGCGGATGGAATTGCAGAAGATCGCGATGGGCAGGCAGGCCAGGATGATGACCATGCGCTGCCAGACGGGCCGGTCGCTGATGAACGCGGTGGCCACTCCCAGGGCGCTCATGGCCATCAGCAGCCGGATCCCGCTGCACGCCTGCTCGATGTCCAGCATGCCCTGCCGCCCGTCGATCATGTAGCTCACCACCACGCCCTGGATTTCCGTCTCGATGCGCGGAAAGATGAGCTGAAGCGCCCCCGCGGAGACGTAGGCGGCCAGTTGCCGCAGCGGCATGGTGAGCTGGAAGTACAGCCGCTCCGGCAGCGGCAGGGCGAAAACCAGAAAGGCCACCGCGAACCATCCCCAGCGGGCGATCGGCCAGCCGCACACCATCATCACCACGCCCATGATGCAGACGACCAGCGATATCCGCTTGGGATACTCCGTGCGCATGGCCGTGCTGGCCAGGTACAGGGCAAAGGCCAGCCCGATCAGCAGCAGCCCCGCCACCCGCGCGGCCGTCCACGGCTCCCGGTTCCAGATCGGCAGACGCTCCCGCCGGGCGTAGAGGTAATAGAGGCTGAACAGCGGGATGACGAACCCGTGGGACCAGTCCCCGTTGTGCGACCAGTAATACACCAGCCCGTAGAGGACGTGTCGATAGAGGAATCCCAGGACGGCGGCCAGGACCACCGCCTGGACGGCGATGGCCGGCGTCCACGTCCGGCGGTCAGGCGCGTCCGTCGCGTAACTCAGTTCGTACATGAGGACCCTGGCCGTTACGGAAGCAGTCCCGGAAAACGCTGCTGCAAGGCCACCCGCCGGCGGTCCATCGGGTTCTGCTGCGGGAAGAACGCATCGATGTCCGCGAAATTCCGGTCGTAGACGAACCCGAAGCCGTAGGTCAGCCGGAACGAATTCCGGATGGTCGCCAGCAGCGGCGCGATCGCATGAGTTCCTACGACAATCGTATCGTTGGGTTTGAGGTAAATGTCCGGATCCTTGCCTTCCATGATCCGGGCCAGGTCGAGTTGCAGGATTTCCTCGCGGTTTTCGTCGATCCGCCGGGTGATCGAGCATCTGGACGGCCAGGCCAGGGGCCCTAAGTCCCCGGCCGAATAAATCGCCTGCCGAAGCGTGATTTCCTCGCCGTTGAAGGTGTACGTGCCGCGCCGTTCCACCTGCCCGCCCATGTAGAAATTCCCGATCGGGCCGGTCTCCAGCCGGATCCAGTCCTGGTTGCGGATGACGATGTCGGCGCTGGGTTCCCCGTTGCGGAGCTTATCGGCCGGTATGCGGATGATCCGCTGCTGTCCCTCATCGGCCAGCTCCTGCCAGTCCACCGGCTCGCCCGGGGTCGGCTCGACGCCGGGGGGCGGCGCGGGCCCGGGCCGTTGCGGCGGCGGTCCGGCCTGCGGGGTGGGAACCCAGGTGTCGTTCAGAAACCGCCATCCCGGACGGGTCGGCGCGCTCGCCGGCTCGGTCGCGGGCCCGGCCGGCGCCGTGGCCGGCGCGCTGGGCGGGGGAGTCGGCGAGGTCCGCGTGGTCGGTTCGAGCACCTCGATCAGCTCGCGTTCGGCCTCTTCGCGCGGGACCGCCAGCCGCGAACCGGTCGCCGGCGGTGCACCGGCCGGCACCGTCCGCGTGGCCGGACTCGCCGAACTTCCCGTATCCGACATGGCGACCGGACCCACCGGCGGGGCCGGTTGCGTGCCCGGTACCGCGGGCGGCAGCACCCCCGGCGTCATCGTCCGTTGTCGGAAGCGTTTCTCGCGGGGTTGGTTTCTGAACACGGTCACGTACTTGACCAGGGGATCCAGACCGCCGGCCAGGTTGAGGGCCTCGCGCAGCCTGAAATCCGGCCGGGTGATCGCGTACATCCCCGAGTTCACCAGGTTGGCCGGACCGGAAACGTGAAAAACACGCTGCATGGCCTGGGCCACGCTCACGATGACGATCGGTTCGTCTTCTTCCCTGTAAATCTGAGCCTGCTTGGCCCGCTGGATGATGTCCTGTTGGAGCTCCAGCTCGGTTCGTCCTTCGGCCTGAATCAGGCCCAACGGCTGGATGTGAATCGTCCCCAGCTCGTCCACCTTCACCGGCGTCAGGTCCGTTTCATAACCGACCTGAAGGAAATCCAGCAGTTTGATGGAGAGCACGTCCCCCGGGCCGATCCGGTATTCCTCGACGTAGGCCACCAGGTCCTCGGGCGTCGGATCCGTGGCTCCGGGAATTCCCAGCGGCTTGTCATGGAAGCTGATGCTTTTCTGAATCTCGACGATCTCGTTGGTGCGGAAGTTCCCGGTCGAGCTGGGGTTGAGGAAATCATTCCACCAGTTCTGCGTGCATCCGGTGCTCGCCGCCGCCGGCCCGATCAGCAGCCACCACCCCAGCATGCCCGGTGAAGCTTTCAAGGTTTTCGATGACATGGAAGATCGTTGCGCTCTCAAAGGGGCCTTCGGTCCGTCACCGGCTCCCGTTCCGCGTGTTCGTCGATGTCCGAGAGCCGCCTGAAGTTATCGGCATCCCGCTGTTGGGTGGTTGAGATAAGCCCGTCTGCCACCACGGGTTGCCGCCTCCCGGCCGTGGGCCGGCGAACCCGCCTGAGGCAGCGTTAACCCTCTTATTACCAGTGAGGTGATCCACAAGGATCCGATCCATCAGTTGCCGGCGGAAGCCACCCCCAACGGCCAGGCATGACTTTCCATATGCGCGCATTTCACAGGAGGATGTCTGGATATACCCGGATGGAATGCCGAAACGTCCGCCCACCGGTTGGCAGGCCTGAAGCCTGTCAATCCACAGGTTATGGGGACTCGCCGCGCAGGTCAAGCTGCGCGAAGGACTCGATCCGACACTCCGGTTCGCCGCCCGCTGGAGCGGCCACATCGCGGTAGAGACCTCCCGGCCTGGACACCCACACCGTCCTCCAGCCCAGCCGTCGAGGCCCAAGAAAATCCTTGCCACAGTTGTCAGCGATGTAGACGACATGGGGGCCGCAGCAATTAAGACGGTTTTCCGTCTCACGAAAGGCCCTGAGATGGGGCTTCCAGTACTCCCGCCCCCATTCATCGGTCAGGATGATCGTATCGAACCACCGCTGAAGCGTCAGGGCTTCGACTTTCCTCTGTTGGGAAGGCAGCGGCCCATCGCTGATGAGCCCCAGCCGGAACCGCCCGTGCCAGGCCTCGAGCGCCGCCCGCGCGTCGGCGAAGAGGTCCACCGCCGGCCAGTGCTCCCGATAGCATCGCAGCATCTCGGGCACCAGCCGGTCCGCCTCATCACAGCCGATTTCCGCGAGCAGCCGGTTGAAGACCCGCCCCCGCTCGCCGCCGTCGTACAGCTCGCACATCCGCGCGCCTGGATCCACGCCGCAAACCAGCCGCTCGCGCAGCCAGGCCCCGACCGCGCGGAAGCCGCTGAACGCATAGGCCCTTTCGGGATAGAGGGTGTCGTCGAGGTCCAGGACCACGGCATGGATGCCGCTCAGTCGGACGACGGGGACATCGGCTTGCTCGGCTGCCACGCCGGACATGCTCGCACCATGAACACCGGCCTGTCAACAAAGGGGCGACGCGGGACGCGCGGCCGATTTGGCGGTGGCTTACGCGACGGCCCCGCCAGAGCGACGACCCCGAGAGAGCGGCTTGAGAGGTTCACCCGCGCCCCGCCGCGCGCGGCGCGGGGGGGGGGTAACTTGACGGGTACGGTTCTGATCGTGGACGCGGCCCCTGATGACCCAGGCCCCGTGGGTGTCTCACAACCCCATGCCTTCCTTGGTGAAGACCGTGTCGGCCAGGTTGGCGTTGAGCTTCAGATTCGAGATGTGATAGCGCCCGAGCAGCGCTTTCTTGTCGTCGTCAGAATAGGAGACGCACAGCAACGGGATCAGCCATTCGCGGTCCAGGTGAATCACCAGGACGCGGTCGGGCCACAGGCCGCCCTCCTTCTCGTAGGGCAGCCGCCGCTCGAAGATCAGCGTCGGTCGCTGATCGACCTCGCCGGTCCCGCGGAAGGAGAAGTCCAGCACCCGCTTCTCCTGGGCGAGCTTGGCGTACTTGAGCGACAGGAGCAGCGAGTTGCGCAGGCCGAACTGATCGAGCGTGCGGCGCGAGGACTTGCGGGCGTCGTCGCCGTTGATCGGCCTCATCACGTGGGAGACGAACAGCTGGGCGATGGCCCCGGCCGGCTCGACGACCGCCATCTGCCGGCCGTCTTCCACCCAGCGGTCCTCCACGTAGAGCACCCGTCTGCACTTGTCCGCGTTCTTGATCCAGTCGAGCCGGACGCTGTAGGGCTTCTCGCGGAAATAGGCCTCCATGACCTGTTCGCTCGAAAGCTTCCCGCCGATCAGCTCCTGCTTCGTGAACGTACAGGTATAATCACGGACGCTGCGGTCATAGCGGTCCAGAGCCATTTGCAGGAAACCCAGCGGATCGCGGGCGGCCAGGGAC
>JABRVU010000374.1:0-1666 GCA_039961895.1 Phycisphaerae bacterium
CCACGCTGTGCCGGCGGCCGTCGATGAGCCGCCAGCCCCGTTGCTGGGCGTCCCACTCGGCCTGGTAGGCCTCGATCACGCTGCGCAGCCGGCCGCCGCGCCCGTCGGCCGAATCGAGTTCCATCACGTACATCTTCCGCATCCACCCCGGGCTGGGCTGGAAGCGCTGGGCGCTGATGAGGTTGCTGCCGTCCTTGATGAACCACAGCTCGGCGGCCACCCGCCCCTCGACGTCGTCGCGGCTGCGGGCCAGCTTGGCCGCCACCTTGGGCAGCAGCAGCTCCTGGTTGGCAACCACCAGCCCGTTCATCACCAGCCCCGCGAACACGATGGGGGCCGCCAGCCGGTACAGGCTGGTCCCCGAGGCCAGCACCGCGGTCATCTCGTTGGCCCGCTGCATCCGGGCCAGCGTCAGGCAGGCCGCGAACAGGGTGATCACCCCCGCGAGCTGCGAAAAATACATCGGCAGGTTGAAGAAGTAATAATCCGCGATGTCGGCCACCACCTGCCAGACGCCCTTGTCCGGGGACTCCGTGAACTCGTCGAGGTTCAGAAACAGGTCCAGCACTACGTAGAGGCTGACCAGCACGAACAGAGAGGCCACGTAGCTGAAGAGGAAGGAGCGCAAGAGATAGCGATCAAGGGTCCGCATGAGAAGTTCTCAGTTCTCGGTTCTCAGTCGAGGCTCCGCGCTGGTGGGCAGCCCCGCGCGACCGTGGAGAACCGTCGGTACTCGTCTCCATCCACCCGGGCCCCGCGGATCACCTACCGTCTCAAGAACTTGCCGAGGACGACCAGGTCGGCGACGGCCAGCAGGCCGATGCCGGCCCAGATCACCACCAGCCCCACCAGATGCGTGTCGGGCTTCTCGGACATCTGCCGCCCGGCGATGTTCATCACCACGATCAGCAGGCCGGGGATGAAACTGATGACGAACGCGGTCAGCAGCTGCCCCCCGCGCCAGATGATCGCCAGAGCGGCGGCCAGCACCAGCATCACCAGGATGCTGACGCTGAAGGCGACCCGCGAGTGGATCACCCCGACGACCTGGAGGGCCTCCTCGACGATCTGATAGAGCGTGGCGTTGCGCGCGTCCTCGACCTGATCGCCCAGCCGGAAGCGATAGGGCGGAGGTCGGGCGGGGCGCCGACCGCTCACCGCCTGGCGGACCATGGCTTCGCTGATGTCCAGCAGCTCCAGGTCGCTGAGCCGGGCCTCCTGGTCGGTCAGGCCCGGCGGGACCGGTACGGATTCGAGCGGCTGGTTGGGCTTCTTGAAGCGTTGCCCGCCCCCGGAACGGTCGTCGGTGAGCGTGACCTCGTCGGTCAGGCGGAGCTGGATGATGAGGGGGACCGTCCCCAGCCCACGCTCCACCCGCACCTGGCAGCGGCCGGCCTGGTAGTCGCGGACGTGCCCGGACAGATGCTCGCGGACGCTGACCCGCAACAGCTCGGGGCGGAAGTCCTTGGGGTCGTGCTCGGCCCGTTCGGCGCGGATCTCGTACTTGAGCCGGCCCTGCTCGTCGTCGAGCCGCAGCACGCGCCGGCCCTCGTTGATCTGCTCGACCACGTAACGGTAGACCAGGGCCTCGCGGAACTGGGCCCGCAGCCGACCGATCTGCTTCTGGACCGCCGGCAGGTCGGTCGGGCGCTGCCGATACTTGAGC
>JABRVU010000375.1:0-4174 GCA_039961895.1 Phycisphaerae bacterium
GGCAGGTCTCGTTACTTTCGCAAACGGTTGTTCAATCTGTTCCGCACGTCCCGGCCAAGGCGCACCTGCCGTCGGGCCCTGGCGCTGCTGCGGGCTGGAATGGTCACGGCCAGACCGCTGGCGGTCATGGAACGACGACGGTTCGGCCTGCTCCTGGACAGCGCCTTCATCACCGAATACCTGCCATACGCCATCGACCTGGAGTACCTGCTCACCGTAGGGATGCGGGAACTGTCCGCGGTTCAGGCCCGCCGTCTCAAACACCAGCTTGCCGGCGCCCTGGCCCGGTTTGTCCGAGACCTCGAATCGGCTGGGTTCTTTCACCGCGACCTCAAGGCCCTCAACGTGATCGTCCAGTGGCGGGTGGAATCGTCCGACCCGCCGGTCATCAGCCTGGTGGACCTGGATGGGCTCAAGCCCGGCTGGCTGGGCGGCTCGCGCGGGTGGATGCGGATGCTGATGCGCCTCAACGTGAGCGTGGACGGCTTCCGGCGGGTGAGCCTGACCGACCGGCTCCGGCTGCTCAAACGCTACCTGGACCTGGCGCGCCCGGACGTACCCTGGAAGCGCGCCTGGCGCGACGTGGCCGCCCTCTCCGAGCATAAACGCCGGCTCCGCGACATCGCCCAGGCCCGCTCATTCGAGAAATACGGGCGTTACTGACGTGACGGCGCGGGCTTCGCTTGTCTCCCGATGGCGGACGGCGGATGGAGACATGCCGAGCCGCTTGCACCGCCCGGGGCGATCACCACGTCAACGCGCGTGACGGCGGCCGGGCGGTTACGACCCTTTCGGCGGCAGGCACTTGTCGCAGGCCACGCCCTCGGGCGCGCAGCGGGCGCACTTGATCATCGGCGTGCCGTCCTGCATGTAGGTGGTCATGGCCGTCTTGCAGTCCGGGCACTGATGCGTGCGGATGACCTGGTTCCGTGAGGGCAGCGCGCCCTTGGCGAAATCCTGCCGGACCACCTTGACCTCGTCGTAACACTTCTGGCATCCGATCACGTGCTGATCGGCGCCGGGGCCCGCCCGATCCACCTGATGGGTGCCTTCCGCGCAGCCGGAGAAAGCCGCCAACGCCAGACCCGCCGGCAAAACCAACATGCCCAGCGCGAGGTGTCTCATAATAGCGTCCTTTCGATGTTCCTGTCGTCACCGTCCCGTCAACGGCCGACGATCGGCCGTTCGTACAGGATTGGATGAATCACGCCGGTACTTTCTTCTCCGATCCTGATCCGCCGGGGCCGGGACGCCCGAGAGGCAAGGGGTTGTTCCTGCGGCGAAGGCTGACGCGGGTTTCGCCGAAAACGGCGCGGCCCCGAATTGACCCGCCGGCCGGCTCTGGCTATATCCCCGTCATGGCCCGGCGCTCACCCAGGAAACGGCTTGCCCTTGTCACCGCCATCGTTGCCGTCGCGACGGGTGCGTGGATCGGCTTCGACTGTGCTTACCGCCCCCGGCTGCTGACCGGCCCGATGGTGCAGCAGCTCGAACCCGACGGCTTCACGTTGGTCTGGAATCTGCACCCGCCGGTCCCGGCCGTGCTCGAGGTGAACTCGGAAAGCGGGTCGTCTCCGACCGTCGAACTCCGCCGGGAACATGACCGGACCCTGGCGGTCGTCAAGGGGCTGTCGGCCGGCCTCGAGCACGGCTACGCCATCCGCGCCGCTTTCCTCGGCCGCCAGATCGACTTGTTCACGGGCTCGCTCCGGACGGCCCCGGCCTCGGGCGGCCCATTTCGCTTCATCGCCCTGGGCGACACCGGCGACGCTGGGCCCGACCAGCTCCGCATCGCCGCGATGCTGCTCGACCACGACCCCGACCTGGTCATCCACACCGGCGACCTGATCTACGACCGCGGCCAGGCCGAGGACTATGACGCCAAGTTTTACCGCCCCTACCGCGATCTGCTGGCTCGCGTGCCGTTCTACCCGTCGCTGGGCAATCACGACTGCCGCAACTCGGAGGACCCGGCCGAGCAGGGCAGGCCGCTGCTCGATAACTTCGTGCTGCCGGAGAACGGTCCGCCCGGCCGCCCGCCCGAGCGCGAGTACTGGTTCGATTTCGGAAACGTCCGGTTCGTGGCGCTGGATTCCAATCAGGAGACGCCCGTGCTCAGGGATGCGGTCGCGCCCTGGCTGGACGGCGTGCTGGCCTCGGCCGGGCCGCGTTGGAAAATCGTGTTTTTTCACCACCCGCCCTACACCGGCGGCAAACATGAACCGGCCGGTAACGTCCTCGAGGCCCTCGTCCCCGTGTTCGACCGCCACGGCGTGGAGCTGGTGTTCTGCGGCCACAACCATCTTTACGAGCGCACGCATCCCCTGCGTGGCGGACAGCCGGTCGGGGACGGCGAGGGCACGGTCTATATCACCACCGGCGCCGGCGGCGCGGGCCTCTACCAGGAGCGCGTGCCCGCGCCGGGCTGCATGGCCGCCTGGTACGACCAACGGCACAGCTTCACGGTGGTCGACGTCGGTCCGGACCACGTCCGCCTGCGCCAGATCAACGACCGCGGCGAGGAAGTGGATTCCAGCGTCGTCACCCGGGCGGTGAAGCCGCCTATTTGAGCCGGTGTTTGATCAGGAAGATTCTGAACTGCTCGGCGGTCATGGTCCCCTCGAAGATGCCGGCCACGCTCTGATCGGGACGGAGCACCACGAAGGTCGGCGTGCCCCTGATCCCGTACTGCTCGACCATCTTCCTGTTCAAAGCGACGTTCAGGCGGATGGGAACGAACTCGCGCATGAGGGTCTGCACGTTCTTGTCGGCGAAGACCTCTTCGTCCATCCTGGCGGCGGCCCGATCGAACGTGGAGACGAACTCGATCAGGGCCCGGCTGCGGGTCTGAGCGGCCAGCTCCAGCCCGCGAGCGGCGCTGGTCTCCCACTGGATCGGACTGCAACCGGCGGCACAGACGGCCAGACCGGCAATCACCCATCGGCTTGTCAGGACGATATCCATCGGTCATCCAGGAGTGCGGCGATCGAGGCCGATCCGCGCGATCGTTCATCGACACGCGGACCGCACGCGAGCCGCAGGCTAGAGCTCGCGCGGCCTCTCATTTTCAAGCGGGCGGCGCGCCTCGGATATTCAAACCGGGTCCGCGGCCTATTCCAACAGGTTCAGCAGCACCAGCGTGGCTTCCTGGCGCGGCGTGACCAGCTCCTTGAGGTCTTTTTGAGCCGCGGCCAGCTCCTCCTGGGCCTTCTTGCGGGCTTCACGCAGGGCCTCGAGTTTCCTGGTCAGCTCGGCGGCGCCGGCGTCCTTGTTGTCCAGGGCCTCGCGCAGCTCGCGCCGGGCCTTGGCGATCTTGCCCTCCGGCAGGTTGGCAAACGGCCCGCCCGGGCCGCCGCCCGGACCGCCCGGCCCGCCGCGACGACCGAAGCCGAAGCCCCCGAACCCGCCCATCGAGCCCATCAGAATCTCGCCTTGGGCGGTCATGACCCGTTCGACCTTCGGCGAGAGCACCTTCCACTCTTCGTCGGTCACGTCAAGCTGCTCGCGGTAGAAGCCCAACATCCGTTCGCGGATCTGGTTGATGTCAAAACCCGGGGGTCCACCCGGGCCCGGACCAGGGCCGGGCCCGCCGCGATTGGGCGGCTCCTGCGTCAAGGCGAGGGAAGGAATCAGCACCCCGGCGGCCAGAACGGTCGGAAGCAGGACTCGACGGAACATGATCGGCTCCTTCTGGTGAGCGCGGCGCGGGGAACACGTCCCAGGTTCACGAGGAATCGTTCCGGCCGATCCGCGGCGTCGCGCGGTCATCGGTCGGCCGGAACCGTCGGCTCCCCTGCGGCCTCGGCTCCACCGGCCGGGGGGAGCAGCCCGGCCAGGCCCATCAAGCCGGCCAAGGCGTGTTGCACGTGGTCGATGCGCAACGTCGGGTCGATCGGCGTGTTGCGCACGCCCCCGATCACGTCGTCAGGGGACCGTATGTAATATGCCTCCTCCGGCCGAAAACGCAACTGCACCACGAATCGGGCCATCCGAATGGCCGCCCGCCGGTACTGTTCGGCGCGCTGAACCTCGTGGAAACTCTCGGCCGTCCGAATCGCGTCCACCAGCCCCTCGAGATAGACGGCCGAACTCACCCCGCCCCGGCCCTCGCCGGTCGTGTCGATGCAGCCGTCGTAGATGGCCAGCGGCAGCGCGTCGGCCCGGACCTGAAGAC
>JABRVU010000376.1:0-11808 GCA_039961895.1 Phycisphaerae bacterium
CCATGGCCTTCATGCGTGCTTCCCGTCGGACGTCACGAACCCGGCCCGGATCCACCCTGAAACCGCCCGCCCTGCGGGGGGATTCCACGCGGATGGCCGGGCGCTCAGCCCTGCTTGCTCTGCACCAGGCTGGTGATGTCGGCCAGCGTGTTCAGATGATCGACGCCCGCCTCGTGGGCCTCGAGCTGGATGTTGAAGTGCCCCTCCAGGAACGACACCAGCTTCAGCGTGGCGATCGAGTCGAGGATGCCGCTGGTGATCAGCGGCGTGTCCGCCTGAAGCTGGGCGGGGTCCTCGCCGGGGAGGAACTCCTTGAGCAGAAAGCCCTTGACCGTTTCCTGAATGTCGGCGGTTGCTGCCATGCTTACCTGACTCCTTGTGTTTGCGGGATGGAGGTCGAGCCGGCCCCGCCCGGCGGCTTCATCTCCGCCGCTCGGCGGGTCAGGCCGGCGAAATCAATACGCTCATCGTTCAGCAATTGCCGGTAGAGCCCGTCGGCCACCAGGGCGTGGGCCCTGGGGGTGCAGTGGTCGTCCCAATCCGGCAGGCACAGCTCCTCTTTCGGATGCCCGTCATAGACCTTCGAGAAGTCGACGAAGACGAAACCCGCGGCGCGCATGAGGGCCTTCTGGGCCTCGTCGCGGGCGTCCTGCCGCGAAATCCGCCGGCGCAGCGGCGGCACCTCGAACGGGGCCGGCATGAACACCCCCACCGGAAGGGCCCCGATCGCCCGGCATTCCTCGACCAGCCGACGGTAGGCCCAGGAGAGGATTTCCGGGGCGCGCGGCATCAGCCGGGCGGCGCCCACCACGGTGTTGGTGTGCTCGTCGATGCCCGCCTCGGCCATCACCTGGCGAAGGTAGGGCTCCGGGATCGGGATCTTCGTCTTGGCCAGGGTGCAGATTTCGCGGGCCACCCACGGGTAATCCAGCGAATAGGCCACGAACAGCACGATGTCCGGCTGGAACTTCACGGCGCTGAACTGGACCAGCGGGATCTGGTTGAGCGGGCAGTAGCCGGGCATGGCGCCGTTGAGCACCTCCACGCGGGCCGGCGCGCCGATCGGTTCGCGGTTCAGCCGCGCCTCGAGCAGGTGGGGGAAGGTCTGCTCCTGCCGAACGCCCACCCCGAAGACGTTGGAGGAGCCCAGCACCAGGATGCGCACGGTGCCGGGCGGCTTGGCGAGTTCCACGTCGTCGTCGCGCATGCCCCAGCGGTTGGTCTGATAGAGGATGCCGTGCTGAACGCGGGCCAGGTTGGGGGTCAGTTCGCGTCCGCGCCAGTCGCTGGCCGGCCGGCCCATGCTCACGTTGCGATCGCCCGGACCGGCGGCCATCAGCCGGTCGTAATAGCCGCGGACGGCGTCGGCGCCGCTGTTGGTGGCCACGGCCTCCGCGAACGGCCGCAACCGGGCCGGCAGGTTCGGAAGGATCGGCCCGAACCCGAACGGGTAAATCGCCGCCAGGATCAGCGTGCACGCCAGACCCTCGCGCAGCAGCACCGACCATTCCCCGCCGCGCGTCGACGGCTCAACCGCCTCGCGCCTCCGCCACCTGGGCCGGACCTCGAACCACAGCGTCGCCGCGACAATGACGGCCAGCACCGCCAGCCACCAGGCCAGTGTGCTCGCATCGGCGCGCCGCCACATCCCCAGCCAGGTGTGAACCGATCCGCTGTACCACAGCGACCAGAGCAGCGCCACGGCGGTGAAGGTGCCGGCGGTCCGCAGGCACAGGCCGGCCGCGTTGGATGCGCTCATCCCTGCGGCGCTCAAGGCCCGTTTCCGCGGCCGGGTCAGCTCGTGATGCGCATTGAAGACCACCAGCACCGCCAGGATGCCCCAGAACAGCGTATCCGGCCAACTGATCGACGAACCCCGCGTCAGCCACCAGGTCTGGTAGGCGTGCAGGACCCAGGTCATCAGGAATGAAAACAGCGTCGCCAGCACCAGGGCCCGGCCCTGCCCCAGGTGCTTGAGCCGGAAAAACGCCGGGTAATAGAAGACCTTCATGATGAAGTCCTTCCAGTAGATGTTCACCCGGCGCCAGTAGTCGGTGAAACTGGACGCGAGGAAGTAGCGGTGGTTGGTCTCCGGCAGGTTGAAACCGAACAGCAGCAGCAGGCCGATCAGCATGTGGAACTGGCCGGAGACGCGCAGGTAGAGCAGCGACACGGTGACGATGGACTGGACCACGTCGGCGCCGCTGACGACCTGGCCGGCCGGCAGCGAGAAGGCCTGGACCACCAGGCGGTGGATCAGCAGTTGGACGATTCCGCGGGTGATCCAGCTCATGCCCCGCTGACAGGTGCGGATCGGCTCTTCGTTCGATTGGGCCCGGGTGAAGGCGTTGAAATCGACTACCGGGAAGAGGAGCTGGCCGGCGTTGGGAAACATGAAGAAGTAAGCGATGGTATGGGCCCACCCAGGCCGCGGCCGGTTGTTGTGGCTGGTGTCGTAGAGGCAGACGATGGCCCGGAACATGAAGAACGAGGCCAGAATCGGCCAGGCCCTGGCCAGCGCGGCCGGCCCGATCCAGCCGGCGTGCAGGATAGCCAAAACGACGCCGCAGGCCGTTAACATCGCCGCCCGTCTCCAGAAATCGGTGGAAGACAGGCATACGCTCACCAGGAACAGGCCAGCCCCGATCACGCAACCGGCGGCCAGGAGACCCGAAGCCGTCCAGCCGTCGCCGGCCCGGCCGAGGATGGCCACGGGAGCGGCCAGGGACAGTGCCGCGAAGAAAGGAACACGCCATTTCGCGGGCAGCAGCCAATGAACGCAGAAGGCCGGCCAGGCCAGCGCGGCGAGGCTCAGAAAACCCGGCTCGCCGAGCCGGAATCGCCGAAGGACCAGCACGGCCAGAAGCAGTTGGACGGCAATGGCCGCCAAGGGCCAGACCGCCGGACCGGCGCGAGGCGGGCTTCGCCTCGGGCTCGGCTCGGCGCTGGCGTCGGCGGGGCGTGTCGGCGCGGGCGCTTCGAGCGTGATCTGATCCTCACTCGTCACTCACCGCTCCTTACCATGACCACCCTCACGCCGGAACATCCCCACAATGGAAAATGGGCGACGGTTGTTGCCTCACCACCGTGAACCGTGAAACTCTCCGGCCGACCCCACGTGGCACCGGTTTGCATCCGGTGGATGCACAAGTTGGAATCCCATGCCACGGTGGTCGGGACAGGTTCCAAGGCGTTCCCCTTCCAGGCAGTGGTCTCACCCGTGTGGTGCCCTTCCGACCTTCACCGGATCATGGGAATGACCGAACGATGCGTCCTCGAAGCCAGAAAGGCCGACGGCCCTGCCGGTGACTCCGGGATTCTAGGACGCCCGCTTATCCGCCGATGGCCGCGCGTACCGCGGCGCACCCTGAAACCCTCACACATATCGGTTTTCGGCCCGCGCAGAACGAATAGCATCGACCCTGGGCGCATCCTTTGCGCTCACCCGGTTTGCCCCCGCCCCCGATCCCGATGTTCATCGGCAAGATGTTGCGAAAAATAGAGTTACGCCAGAGATCGGTCTTGTCATCAGGGCCCTCAGCGGCCTTCCACTCGCCCACCCGGGCCGCTGACCTGACAGGATGCCCCGTGATTATGACAAAACCGCGGTCCCTTCTCAAGGGTACAGAGCCGGGCGGCAGGGTGTGAGCCTGACGCCACCGTCGGAGGACGACGAACGGAGCAACCTGGCGACAGAGCTATTGTAAGCTCGCCTCGAAGGCCTCCGCGAGCACGGCGACGCCTTCAACAACTGCATCCTCGGTGATGCACAACGGCGGACAGATCTTGATGGTGCCGCCGTTGACGCCGACGGGGGCGAAGAGCATCACCCCGCGCCCCACGGCGTTCCAGACCACGCTACGGGCCAGCTCGCGGTCGGGGGCCATGCTCTCGCCGGTCACGCAGTGCACACCGGCCACCAGCCCCTTGCCGTGAATGGCCCCGATGCGGGCGTCGAAGGGCTTGAGTCGCCGCCAGAGTTCACGATGCAGCACCTCGCCGACGCGGGCGGCGTTGTCGATCAGCTTGTCGTCGAGGATGACGTCGAGGTTGGCCAGGGCGGCGGCCATGCACACCGGGTTGCCGGTGTGCGTGCTGGTCATCGAGCCGGGCGGGTAGAGGTCCATCAGGTCGGGCCGGCCCACGACGGCGGCCACGGGCAGCGAACTGCTGAGGCCCTTTCCCAGGCACATCAGGTCGGGTACCACGCCGTAATGCTCGAACCCCCACATCCTGCCGCAGCGACCGAAGGCGGCCTGGACTTCGTCGAAGGTCAGCACGACGTCGTGCTCGTCGCACCAGCGCCGCATCTGCTGGAAATAGGCCGGCGGGCCGAAGCTCGCGCCCCCGCCCTGGTAGGTCTCGGTGATGACGCCGGCGATGCGCCGCGGGTTGAAGCCGGCCTGGTGGAGCTGCCGCAGGAAGCCCTCGAAAGTAACATCCGCATAGCGAAATCCGTCAGGAAAGGCCACCTGGATCATGGCCGGGTCGTGGTGGGCGATCCACTCCTTGAGGGCGGGAATCCCCCCGATCATCTGGGCCCCCAGCGTCCGGCCGTGGAACGAGTGCGTGAAGCTGACGATCGCGTCCTTCTCGTTGTGGATGGCCCGCCCGTGCGTGCGCATCAGCTTGATCGCGCATTCCGTGGCCTCGCTGCCGGTCGAGAGCAGGAAGCACTTCTTGAGCGGCGCGGGGGCCAGCTCGCAGATCCGCCGGGCCAGCCGGACGCGAAGCTCGTTCGGAAAGCAGTAGCTGTGCAGCAGCCCGCGGCGGGCCTGGGCGACGATGGCCTCGATGATCTCGCCCCGCCCGTGTCCGGCGTTGGCCACCAGCACACCGCTGGAGAAGTCGATCCACCGGTTGCCGGCGGCGTCGAAGACGGCGAAGCCATCGGCCCGCGCCCAGGCGACCGGCGGCTGGCCCTGCATGGAGCGCGGCTCATAGCGCATGCTCTCGGCCACCAGCTCGCGGTCGGCCGGCGACGGCAGGGGCGGCCGGATGCGCCGGTAGCGGGTCTCAACGTTCTGGGAGGGGATCTCCACGAAGCTGCCGGAGGTCGAGTCGGTCATGAAGGTCTCACGCGGTCCAGGGATTCAACCGGACCCCACCTGGGATCCGCCGGCTGCCGGGTCGAGCCGGGCGCCCGCCCCGGGGCCGGACATTGTACTCCATCAGCGACGGGGTCAGAAGAGGCCGGGGATCAGCCGGTAGCGGACCTTGCGGGCGTAATCGGCGTAACCCTCCAGCTCATTCATCAACAAGCGGTCCTCAAGCAGCGTGCGGCGGATGAACACGGCCGCGAACACGGCCAGGAGTGCGGTCCCCAACCAGGAACCCAGGGCCAGGCCGCCGCAGAAAAAGCAGACGATGCTCGCGGTGTAACCCGGATGCCGGACGAATCGGTAGGGCCCGGTCGTGATGGGGCGGTGGCCGCGGTCCGTTTGAATGCGCACCACCGACGAATAGAACGGGTTCACGCGCATGGCCCACAACAGCGCCCCCAGGCCGGCGGCATAGCCCAGCAGCCCGATGATCTGCAACGGCAGCGGCACCGGGCTCCATTGGTATCGCCCCACGTCCAAGCCGGTCACGATCCAGTGGCCGGCCAGCAGCAGGGTGCCCAGCCGACTGGTGAAGCGGTCGCGGTTGCCCGGACCGGGCCGGACGCGCTCGCGGACCAGGCCGGGCTCGCACAAGACCACGATGGCGACCGAAAAGACCGTCAGCACGCCGAGAACGGCCCAGACCATCGGCAGATCCAGCCGACCGGCGGCGAGGAACAGAACCGTCCCCGCCACGGTCGGCAGAATCAACGGGAATACGACCATCAGCAGTCTGGACGTCACGGATAGCGGCTTTCGGCCCCGAACGGGATCATGCGGCTACAGATCGAGCGGCTCCCAGCGGAAGTCGTCGAGCCAGGACGCATCCCGACGCAGGTACTTGGTGAAGGCCGAGACGACTCTGTCCATCGTGATCGGCCCGTCTCCGGCCTGGTAATGACGGTCGAGCGAACCGTCCTGGTACTCCAGGATGTAATGGCCGGGCTGATCGCCGATGGCCGCACATTGAATGTACGTGTCCGGGTCGATCCCCAGGATGGCGAACTGTTCGCCGGCCATCGCCGACCGCAGGTCCGCTTCCGTCGGGTCGGTCATGACCCGGCCGGATTCCAGTGCCAGTTCCATGAGACCGTCCTCCCACGCTGGCCGACGCGCGCGTCCGGACCGCTAGGCCCCGACGTCATCGACACGGCTGTCGCGCCCTTAACCGCTTCCCCCGCGGCGGTCAAGCCCGGGCCAGGGCATGAATGCCACGACTTCGCGCCGTCGGACCTTCCGGATGCGCCGTATTGGGGTTCTCAGGCCAGTGCCTCTACAATCGGGCGCATGGACCCGCACACGCTGGAGAAGGTGGAGTTCGACCGCATCCGGCGGCTGCTGGGGACGTTCGCCGCCTCCGCGCTGGGTCGGCAGATGGCCGAGAAGATCAGGCCCGGTGCGCGGCGCGAGGTGGTCGAGGGTTGGCTGGACCAGGTCCGGGAGATGATCGAGGCGGCGGCCGGGCTCGGGCTGCCGCCCTTCGGCGGCATCAGCGACGTGCGCGAGGCCGTCCGGTCGGCCGTTCCGCCCCACAGCCTGGACCCGGAGGGCTTCGCCGTTCTGGCCCAGACCTTCGCCGGTACCCACGAGGTGGCCCGTTGGGCCGGAGCACTCAAGCCGGCACACGTTCATCTCAAGGCCCTCTGCGCCCGGATCGGCGACTTCCAGCCGCTGGCCGACGCCATCCGCAAGGTCATCGACCCCAACGGACAGGTGCGCGACGACGCCTCGGCCAGGCTGCACAAGCTTCGCGTGGAGATCAGCCAGACCCGCATCCGCATCGAGCAGACCATCGATCGGGTCCTGAAGGACCGCCACGTGCTCAAGTATCTGCGCTATCCGCAGGCCACCTTCCACGACGACCGCTACGTGCTGCCGCTGTCGGCCGAGCACCGCGGGCGCGTGCCGGGCATCGTGCACCGCAGCTCGGACAGCGGGGCGACGCTGTTCGTCGAGCCGGCCGCCGCCGTCGAACTGAACAACCGCATCATCGCCCTCAAGGCCGACGAGCAGGCCGAGATCGGTCGGCTGCTCTGGCACCTGACCCATCAGGTGCACCTCAACCAGGCCGAAATCCTCAAGACGCTCGACGCCCTGGCGGTCCTGGATCTGGTCGCGGCCAAGGTGCGCTTCGCGCGCGCTTACGAGATGACCTGCCCGGAACTCTCGCCTGATCCGCGGCTCCGCCTCCGCCAGGCCCGCCACCCGCTGCTGATCGAGCTGTCCAGGCAGGCCCGCGAGAAGGGCGAGAGCCGACCGGTGGTACCCATCGACGTCCGGCTGGGCGAGGACTTCGACGTGCTGGTCATCACTGGTCCGAACACCGGCGGCAAGACGGTGGCCCTCAAGACGGTGGCCCTGCTGTGCGCGATGGCCTTGGCCGGTCTGCCGATCCCGGCGGCCGAGGGCAGCAGCGTGCCCCTGTACGATGACATCCTGGTGGACATCGGCGACGAGCAGAGCTTGCAGCAGTCGCTGAGTACCTTCAGCTCTCACCTGACGCAGATCATGACCATTCTCAAGCGGGCCCGGCCGGGGACGCTCATGCTGCTGGATGAGCTGGGCGCCGGGACCGACCCGGACGAGGGCGCGGCCATCGGCGTGGCCGTCATCGAGGAGCTGCTCCGCCGGCGCTGCCCGGCGATGATTACCACGCACCTGGGCGCGCTCAAGGCGGTCGCCTTCCGCGAGGGCCGGGCCGAGAACGCCAGCGTCGAGTTCGACGTCGAGACCCTGCGCCCGACGTACCGGCTGCTGATCGGCGAGCCGGGCAACAGCAACGCGATCAACATCGCCCAGCGGCTGGGCCTGCCGCAGACGATCATCGAGGCCGCCCGCAGGCACCTGAGCGACGCCCACCAGCAGTTGACACGGGCGATCAGCGGGACGCTCCAGTCGCGGCGGCGGGCCGAGCAGGCCCGGGCCGAGGCCGAGTCGGCCAAGGTCGAGGCCGAGCGGGCCCGCCAGGAGGCCGAACGCCAGCGCATCGCCCTGCTCGAGCAGCGGGCCGCGTTCGAGCAATGGATCGCCGCGGTCACGGCCCTGCGGGCCGGCGACAAGGTGCACGTCAGACGCTTCGACCGCGAGGGCCGCATCGTCCGCGTGCTGCTGCACAAACAGCTCGCGGTGGTCGCGGTCGGGGCAATGGAGATGGAAATCCCGCTGACCGAACTCTCGCCCGGTCCGTGATCGGACCGGAGGAAGGCCGATTCCGCACCGGCCGGCACACGGCGCCGCCGTGGCCACCCGCTTGCCATCCCGCGAAGGTCGGCGGGCCCGTCGGGCGCCGTCCTGGATTCCGGGTTTCCGCTCAGCGGTCGACCCGGCTCAGGAAGCCGATGGTGGATTGCAGGATGCGATCGCGGAAGGCCGGTGCGGGCTGCACGCGGGTCTGCTCCTGCAAGTCGGCCAGGTTGGCCCGGCAGAAGGCGCATCCCAGCCGATCGAGATGGAACGACACGTAGTCGCGCCAGGCGTCGTCGAGCGTGCCCAG
The DNA here is from genome assembly GCA_039961895.1 of Phycisphaerae bacterium. Classification (GTDB taxonomy): domain Bacteria; phylum Planctomycetota; class Phycisphaerae; order UBA1845; family PWPN01; genus JAAXZI01. The sequence continues at coordinate 8,596 of JABRVU010000376.1, forward strand.
AAGATACGCCCCGATGGTGCTGCGCTTCAGGCAGCTCGGCCGCTCCTCGCGCCAGATCCGGCTGAGCAGGGCGTCGGAGACGGGGGCGGATTCCCCGCCGGGCCGCTCGCGGATCGTCGCCCGGATTTCGTTCAGGCAGCGGTGCTTGCACAGGGCCACCTGGTTCTCGCTCACGCCGGCCACCGCGGCGATGTCCTTGTTGCGGAGCTGACAGAAGAACAGCATCTCGACGATGCTCAGGTGCTGGAAGTCGAGCTTGCGCTTGTATCCGTCGATGATCTCGCGGAGGGCCGCGGACAGGGCGGCCCGCTGCTGCTCCTCCTGCTCGTCGCGGCGGACGTACCAGCTCGCGGTCGGGCCGGAATCGGCCAGGACCTCGGCCGCGTCGGTCGAATCTTCGCCCTCCGAGGCCAGCGTATCCTGGAGAAAACACACGTTCGTCTGCTTGCCGCGGAACCAGGTGATGATCTTGCGGCGCAGGATGGTGAAGAGATAGGTCTCCAGGCCGGCTTCCTCGCGGAACCGCGGCAGGCCTTGCAGAAAGCTGACGAACGTGTCCTGCACCAGGTCTTCGGCGTCGGCCGCCCGGGGCATTTTTCCGCGGGCGAAGGCCAGCAGCCGCCCCTGGTAGCGCTCGACGAGCTGGGTCCAGCCGTCGGAGCTGCCCCGGCGGATCTGGTCCAGCAGGTAGCGGTCGGCCTGGGAGACGTCGTTCATGCGCTCTTCCTGGACGACCTGGCCGTCAGCACCAGATACAGCACGATGGCCAGCGGCAGCAGGTTGATGCCGATGGCGGCAGGATAAGGTTGCGGACTCGACCCGTATCCGGAGGCCAGCCCGAACCGGAACCTCGTGCCGAAGTCATGATCGAAATGCACCCCGCCGCCGAAGTTGAGCCACAAAGCCAGGCCCGCGTTGAACAGATAACGCAGCCACCCGGCGGAGAGGCTGACGGACTGCGCGGCCTGAGCGACCAGGCTGAGCTCTTGCCCTCCCGGCCGGCCGTTCCACAGCCGCATCCCCGCCGCCGCGGTCAGGATGCACAGCCCGAGGATCAACAGCGCCCCCAGCGACCCGCCGCCGGCCAGCAGGATGCTGTACACCAGGAACAGACAGCCGTACCCGCCGGTGAGCAGTTGGTAGAGCCCGATCAGTCGCCGGATGGTCTTGTGCATACGCCGACCAGGAGTGCGCTGACCCGCGGAACGACCCGGCCATCAGGACCGGCCGCGTCGGACTTTCGCGTCCTCGACCGGTGCCTGGCCCGGCCGCCGGCTGCTATGCCAACCTCAGCACCACGACGATGCCCGCCACGACGGCCACGACGCCCAGCAATCGCAGCCGCCAGGCGTAATAGCCCTTGGTGGCCGCGTTGAGGAAAAGATACATCATGATGATGCCCAAGACCAGCCCGCCGGCGGAGAGCAACGTTCGCAGGATACCGCTCCGCCAGCCGCGAAGCTCCCGGCCATATTGCCCGGCCAGCGCGTCCAGCTTGTCAGGCGACAGTTCGAGCAGCACCCACTCCCGGCAGGTCGTGCCGTAGTCCTTGTGCACCTGCTGGCGGAACCGATCGCGGACGAACTGGCCGTTGCCGACGCTGCGGGCCAGTTGCTCGCGGAGCCAGTCCTGGCGCAGATCCACCTGGCGGGCCAGGTCGGGAAATCGCCGCCCGATGGCGCTCTGCATGACCGGCAGCAGGACCCGTACGGCCTCGTTTTCAACGCGGGTCGCGGCCTCGACCGAGCTGCCGGCGGCGCCCGTGGACAGGACCAGGCATTCATTCGCCGTATCGTGACGGGCTCGCCACTGGTTCAGGTCTTCGATCCATCCGGCGGGTCGCACGCGGGTTTCCAATCGCCGCGACCCCCCCGTCGCGGTCAACTCGACGCTGAGCAGCCCTCCGCGCGCGCCACCTTCCTCACCGTCCGGTGCGTCGATTCGCAACGCGACCGCGTCGGGGGCGGGGGCGGCTTCAGGCTCCGCCGGGGATGGGCGGACCTCGATCCGGGCCTGGCCGACGAAGGGCCGGACGGCTTCGGCGACGACGGCCAGATCATCGGCCCCGACGTCGCCGCTGATCCGCACGGTCCGCAGGGTCTGGCCGTTGGGCACCATCGCATAGAGAGAGCGGAGCAGCGTTTTTCCCAGTGCCGCCGCCGCCGTCCGAACCGAGGGGTACACGTCCGCGCCTTCGTCGGCGGCCGGCCGTTCGGGCGATGTCCGGGCCAAGCCGGCGGCGGGGGGCAGTGAATGTTCGCGGCCGGTACTCACGTACGAATCGGCCGACTCCTGGCCTGCGTCCAGGGAAAACCCTTCTCCCACGATCAGCGTGCGGTCGGCGGAGCGATGAACGAACAGATACAGCGATACCGCCAGGACGGCCAGAGCGGCCAGCCCCGCCAGCACGCCCAGCACGACCCCGGGCCGTCTGCGGACCGCCCCGATCAGCATGACCACAAGCACTCCCACGGCCATTAGGAAGATGACTTCGAACCAGCCCATGCTTTTCATCGCGCGTCTCCTGCTACGAAGTCGGCGGATTCGAGCCGCGGCCGGCGCTCCGGCCAGACCAGCAGCACCACGGCCAGCAAAAGCAACACGCCCGAACTGATGAGCGCCGGAGCGACGATCATGCCCGTGAAGTATTCGATCATGGGCCCGGGGGTCTTCTCCCTGCTGAGGGCGACGACCTCCGACCAGTCGATCCGCGACAGGGCCTGATGCAACACGGCGACGCAGAGCCCCAGCCCGATGGTCCCCAGCACGGCCCGCCCGCAGTGGCCCGCTCCCGCGTAACGGCGGGCGATAATCATGATGGTCAGCCCCACGGTCATGGCGGCGGCGGCCAGGAAGGTGCCCAGGCGCGTGAGCAGTTCGGGCCAGCGTTCGCCGAGCAGGTCGCGCATGTCCCGGGCCATCTGCGGCTCAGGGAGGCCGGCGGCCATCAGGCCGGGCATAACCGTCAGCGCCAGACCGGCGAGGAAGCCTGCCGTCACGATCAGCCCGCCCAGACCATTGAGCACCCGGTTGGTTTGCCACACGCGCCGCGGCCGGCGCGGCGGCGCCCAGGCCGTCGGTTCCGGCACGAAGGGCGGCGCGACCGGGCCCGGCAGCGAGGCAGTGACGGCCTCGCCGGCCGGCGCGGGCGTTGGCGCTACCGGCGTCATTGGCACGACCGGAGACGCCGCGCCCGCCATGGCCGCCCCAGCC